>JBFGEG010000008.1:0-52386 GCA_041580235.1 Phycisphaerales bacterium | reverse complement strand
TCCGGGGGCCCCGCCGGCCGCCCGTCTGGGCAGCGGGGTGGCCGGCTTCGCCCGCGCCATCGGCTTCGTGGCCGGTCTCATGATCCTCGGCATCGTGTTCGCCACGGGCCTCGCCATCGGCGCCGTCACCGTCCTCGCGGGGTCGATGGGCGAGTCGCCGATTGTCACGGAGCTCTATCGCGACGGCGACCGCAACACGGTCGTGGTGATCCCCGTCGAGGGCATCATCGACCCCTTCCAGGCGTCGAAGGTGCGGCTGCTCGCCGACGAGGCGATGTCGGATTCCTCGGTGCGGGCGGTCGTGCTTCGCGTCGATTCGCCGGGCGGCGGCATTGCGCCCTCGGACCAGATCTGGTACCAGGTGCGGCGTCTGCACGACAAGGGGCTGCCCATCGTCTCCAGCTACGGGGGTCTCGCGGCCTCCGGCGGGTATTACATCTCGTGCGCGACCGATCACATCGTGGCCGAGCCCACCTGCATCACGGGATCCATCGGGGTGATCGCCCAGACCTTCATCTTCAAGAGCCTCCTGGACAAGGTCGGCATCGAGCCGGTCACCCTGCTGGCGACCGACTCACCGGAGAAGGACGTGGGCAACCCGTTCCGCGAGTGGACCGACAAGGACCGCCAGCAGTATCGCGACATGCTCGACGCGGCTTACGACATCTTCAACCAGCGGGTCCAGGACGGGCGGGGGCATGCCATCCCCGACCCGGCCCTCGTCGACGCGCTCGCCGACGGATCGATCTACACCGCCCAGGAGGCCCTCGACGCGGGCCTGGTCGACTCCATCGGCTACCTCGACGACGCGGTGGCCGAGGCGGAGCGGCTCGCGGGGCTGGTTCCCGGCCGGGCCACCGTCGTGATCCTGCACGAGCGGGTCTCGCTGCTCGACAGCCTGCTGGGGGTCTCTGCGTCACCACAGCTGCGCGGCTCCGAGGACCTCCGCACGCTTGTCAACGACCTCGGCTCGCCACGCGTGATGTATCTCATGCGATGAGCCGCGGCGCCCGCCCCCGATCTCGAACGCCGGGTCTCGCCGCCGCGACCTGGGGCCTGATCCCGGCCGTCGCGGCCGGCGCGGCGGCTGCGATCGAGCCGCAGGACCTTACCGACGAGCTGGTACGCTCCGCGGCGGGGGCGATCGTCGAGGATCTCTATCGACGCAAGGACCCGCAGCGCTTCTGGGACCCGCCGTCATGGGATCCCGACCGCGACGGCCAGTCGTCGCAGGCCGGCGGCTACACGCCGCTGGTGGTGCTGGCCCTGCTGCACGCGGGCGAGTCGTACCAGCAGCCGAGGCTTCGCGACGCCGTCGATCACCTGACGCAGCAGCGGCTGGAGGGCACCTACGCCGTGGCCGTCCGCGCCCACGTCTGGGCGCTGCTTCCTGACAAGTTCCGGGCAAACCTCGACGCCGACGTCCGCTGGCTCATGGAGGGCTTCCACCCGGAGCCCGGCGGCTGGAGTTACCGGCAGCAGCCGCGTGCCGGGTGGTTCGACAACTCGCTGGCGCAGTATGGAGCGCTGGCACTGTGGGAGGCGGCCAAGCGAGACCGGCCGATCCCGGACCGCTTCTGGCGGCGGCTGGAGCAACGGTTTCTCGCCGGTGAGTCTCCCGACGGCGGCTGGAATTACCGCGGCAATCAGCCGGTCACGGGCTCCATGACGGCCGCTGGTCTCACCACACTGTTCATCACGCAGGACTTCCTGCACGCCCGCGACGCGGTGGAGCTGTCCGATGCGCCGGCCGGCCCCCACGAGTCGGCCCTCGCCCGCGGCCTCGCGTGGATGGACGAGCACTTCAGTCCCCGCGAGAACCCCGGCAAGGACACGTATTTCTTCTACTACCTGTACGGTGTGGAGCGCGTCGGTCTCGCCAGCGGATACACGACCTTCGGCGGGCGCGACTGGTATCGCGCCGGCGCGGCAGAGATCATCAATCGACTCTGTTCCGTGGACCCGGAGACGGGTGCGGTGACCGTGCACGCCCGCCTGCGGGCTCGCGAGACGTCGTTGCAGGTGAGACAGCTCGCCTTCGCCCTGATGTTCCTGAGCCGCGGCCGCGTGCCGGTGGCGATCAACAAGCTCGCGGCCGAGGGCGTGGCGTGGAACAACCGCCCCCGCGACGTGGCCAACCTGACGCGTTGGATCCGCGAGCAGACGGAGACCGACGTCAACTGGCAGATCGTCAGCCTCGACGAGGAGCCGCGATCGTGGCTCGACGCGCCGGTGCTGTACCTGGCCTCCGACCGGCGACTGCCGTGGCCGGGCGAGGGCGCCGAACTGCCGCCGCCGCTGGCGAAGCTCAAGCGGTATCTCGACCTCGGCGGGATGCTGCTCGCCGTCAACGAGGGACGCTCGCCGCTGTTCGCCAGGTCCATCGAGCAGGCCGGTACGCTCATGTATCCGGGCTACGCCTGGCGGACGCTGCCCCGCAGCCACTGGGTGTACTCGCTTCACTTCCCGGCCCGCGGGCGGCGGCCCGCGCTCCGCGGCCTCTCCAACGGCGTGCGGGAGCTGATCATCCTCGCGCCGGGCAACGACCTGTCCGCGACGTTCCAGGCTCGCGATGAGACCCGGCCGGCGGCCTGGACGACCGCCGCCCACGTCTATCTCCACGCGTCGGAGAAGAACCGTCCTCGACCGCGGCTCGCCCGGCATGCCACGGCGGCTCGCCGCGAGCCCTCGCCCCACGAGAAGGTCCTCTCGATCGTCCGCGCGTCGTACGACGGCAACTGGAACCCCGAGCCCATGGCCCTGCCCGTCTTCGCCGAAGCGATGGCCGAGTCGCGAGGTCTGCGCGTCCGGCTCCGCGAGACGCGGCTCTCGGAGCTGGCCGGCCTCGACCCCCCGCCCGACCTGGTGATCGTCTCCGGCGTGGATGAGCACCGGTTCACGGAGACCCAAGGGCGGGCGATCGCCGAGTGCGTCGAGGCCGGCGGCGTGATCCTCTTCGAGACCGCCGGCGGCCGCGGCGTCTTCGCTCGAGCGGCCGAGGCGTGGTGCGCCGAGCGGCTGGGACAGCCCCCGGTGAGCTTGCTCGACAGCCCGATCATCACGGGTGACGGCCTGCCGGGTGCGGTGACGCTGAGCCGCCTCGAGTACCGGCCCTACGCGCGGGAGGTCTTCGCCGCTCACGACACCACGCCGCGACTGCGAGGCATCGTCATCGACGGCGAGGCCCGCGTGCTCTTCTCCCGCGAGGATATCTCCCACGGGCTGCTCGATCAGCCGAGCTGGGGGATTACGGGCTATGCCCCGGAATCGTCGCGGAACCTGCTTGGCAACATCCTCGAGTACGCGGGGATGAGCCGTTGACACGCCGTCGTCTTCGGGCGACGACCACGACCAGTCCCGTATTCCCGGCTCCGAGGTCCAGGGGAATGGGGTCGAGCCATCCGGAGACGCGAAGCTGGAGCTCCAGCTCCTCGTGTCGCCACGCGTGAGGGTCGGCGTCGGGCCACCCATCGCGGCGCCGGGCAGTCACGACCGCGACGCCGCCGTCACCCAGCACGCGGTTCGCCTCCCGGTACAGACCGACGGGGTTGGGGTGCCGCTCGACCGCGTCGACCAGCAGCAGGGTGTCGAGCGATCCGTCCGGCAGCGGCAGACGGGTGCGGTGCCGCTGGGCGACGAACGACGGCCGCGGGCCGGGGTACGTCTGCCGCGCCACCACCGACCGGGCCAGCGTGACGAAACTCGGATCGGGGTCGATCCCCACGCAGGGGACTGCCTGCTTGGCCATGAGGTGACCCAGCAGTCCCGCACGACTGTAGAGGTATCCCACGCGTCGCCGGGGTCCCAGGTGGCCGGCGAGCTGCTCGACAAGCGAGAGCCGCCACCGGGCGGCCGCGCGACACGCTTGGTCGTCGGTGAATCGTGACCACTCGCTTTCAGAGACGTCGAGGGGGCTTTCGGCGGGCGGCGGCCACGCCGGGCGGGGGCCGAACACCTCGGCATTCCACAGCAGCGGCGTGCCGGCGTAGCGCCGGGCCACCACGTCGAGGTCGGGAGCGAGCCGGTCGAAGCCCCACTTGTCCCGGAACCGCTGCAGGGCGTCGGCGACACCCGGCTCGGAGTCGGCCCGCGTCCCGCGCGGGTTTCGTTGCGGGTGATGATGGACGAACTCGATGTCCGGCGTCGAGATCACGCGCCACCCGGCCAGGCGGGCCCGGAGGCTGAAGTCCACCGTCTGCCCGCGAAGGATCGACTCGTCGAAGCCCTCCACGGCCTCCCACACCGATCGCCGGCACGCGTAGAAGCAGCCCATCACGTGATCCACCTCCAGCGGCCGCACGACGGCGTGACGCGGCGCACCCTTGGCGACGTGGTGGTAGCCGCGGGGGTGCAGCACCCAGTCACCGGCGGCGTGGACCCGGCCGTCCGGGGCCAGCTGCTTGGCTCCGACCACCCCCAGCCCGGGCGCGGCCTCATCGAAGACACGACACAGCCGCGACGCCCAGTGTGCGGTCAGGAGAACGACGTCGCCGTCGAGACGGCAGCACAGCTCGCCGCGGGCGGAGCGAAAGAGGCGGTTGGAGACCACGCTGAGCACGCCGCAGTGAGACCCCTCCAGCAGCCGGCAGACCGGCTCGCCGCCGCGCCACGTCCGCCGCGCCCAGCGGCGGCATGTGGCCAGCGAGTCATCGGTGGAGCCGTCGTCGGCAACGATGATCTCCAGCGGCGTGGGGTCGTCGGCGAGCGTTCGAACGAGCGAAGACAGCAGGTCGTCGATGAAGTCACGCGCCCCGCCCGCGGACGCCGCCCGCCCGTTGTTGAAGTTGGGGATGAGAATCGACAGCCGCGGCGTGGTCACGCAGTCGTTATCGACCGCGCTTCCCCCACCCCTTCACCCCTGATCCCTGACCGCTGACCTATCATGCGAACCATGCCCGAGACCCAAGGCCTTCAGACCGCTCTTCGCGTGGTCATGATGCCCCGCGACACCAACCAGTACGGCACGATCTTCGGCGGCGTGATCCTGTCCTACATCGACCAGGCGGGCTTCATCGAGGCCCGCCGACACGGCCAGCACCGCTGGCTGACCGTCTCCATCCAGACTGTGGAGTTCCTGGCGCCGGTCATGACCGGCGACGTGGTGAGCTTTCTCACCGGCACGGTGGACACGGGTACGAGCTCGGTCAAGGTGCGGGTGAGCGTGATCGCCGAGCGGTACGACACGGGCCGGACCGTCACGGTGACCGACGCCACCCTTACGATGGTCTCCGTGGACGCCGAGGGGCGGCCGATCCCCTTCCGGTCGCCGCCGAGCGTCGTGCCCGAGAGCACGGTCTGAGCGGTCATATGAGCCGACCCCTGCGACTCGGAGCACTGGTGTCCGGCGGCGGGCGAACCCTGCTCAACCTGGCCGATCGTATCGACGACGGGACGCTCCCGGCCACGGTGGCGGTGGTCATCGCGTCAAGGGCCGATGTCCCAGCCGTCGGTCGCGCCGAACGACGCGGCTTCGAGGTGCTCGTCGCCGACCGTCGCGACTTCGCGGCCGAGCCGCGTCTTCACGATGCGATCACGAGCTGGCTTGTCGAGCGGCAGGTGGACCTGGTGTGCCTGTGCGGCTACGTGCGGTGGCTGCGGGTCGACGATCCGTTCCGCAACCGCGCGATCAACATCCATCCGGCCCTGCTGCCGAGCTTCGGGGGCAGAGGCATGTATGGCCTTCGCGTACACCGCGCGGTGCTCGACTCCGGCGTGGACACGTCGGGTTGCACGGTCCACTTCGTCGACGACCAGTACGACCACGGGCCCATCATCCTCCAGCGCACCTGCCCCGTTCTGGCCGACGACGATGTGGATCGACTCGCGGCTCGCGTCTTCGAGCAGGAGTGCATTGCCTACCCCGAGGCGATCAGCCTGTTCGCGGCGAACCGGCTCCGTCTCGATGACGGGCAGGTCAGAATACTTCCCGCGCCCATTTGATTGCACCGGCCCGAACCGGGGCTATGTTTGATGTGCCCGGAGTGTGGTTGGAGGCAAAGATGGGCAAGCTGGCCTGGATGGGACGTTGCGCGCTGGCCGCGGCCGCTCTTGCGGCGGGGGCAGCGGAGGTTGACGGGGTTTCGGGAGTTGATGTCGATCCGGGTGGCGTCACGGACCGTGACCGCATCTACGAGACGCTGCGGCAGGCCGACGACGAAGCCGCGCGGGGGCTCCTGCAACGCCACCTGCAGCGCGCACCCGACGACGCGGTGATGCTGTACAACGCCGCGTGCATCGAGTGCCGACTCGGCGCGACGCAGCCCGCCGCCCGATACCTTCTCGAGGCGATCAAGGCGGGATTCGCCGACTTCAGCCACCTGCGTCGTGATCCCGACTTGCGGCCGCTGCGTGCTCACCCCGTCTACCGGGCCATCGTCGCCGCCAGCCGCGCGGCGGACGAGACCCTCACCCGCCGGCGGCTGGAGGAGTGGCGGCAGCGGCTCCGGCACGGGTCCTACCGCTACGAGATCGATAAGGCTCAACGTCTGGCCTTCGTCACGGCCCTCGACGACGATGCCCACGCGGCGGCGGCCCGGATGCTCACCGCCCAGGCGGCCCACCTCCAGCGCACGCTCTTGCGGCCCCGGCCCGGCGCGGGCCGCGGCTGGGTGCTCGTCGTCGTGCCCAGCGAGCTCGACGCCAGGGCCCTGCTGACCCGGCCGGGGGTGGCCGGCGTGTACAACCACCGGCGTCGCGAGCTCGTCTCCGCCGACGCAGGCCGCGGGCTGCGGCACGAGCTCGTCCACGCGCTGCATCACGATCACATGGACGCGCTGGGACAGGACCACGCGTTGTGGATCCAGGAAGGGCTGGCCCTGCTCTACGAGCGCTACCGGTTGGGCCCCGACGGGGTCGGCTTTCCGCCCAACGACCGCCACGACGCCACCGTGAGCCTCGCCGCCGGCGGCCGGCTCATGTCGTGGTCCGAGCTGGTCGCGATCACCCCGGACCATCTCGCGCCCGACGCGTTTCGCGTGTATCCGCAGCTGCGGTCGATCTTCCGTTTCATCGCCGAGCACGGGAAGCTGTCTCCGTGGTACGACGCCTACGTGGCCGGTTTTGATGACGACCCCACCGGCATCGCGGCCCTGGAGGGCGTCTTCGACCGGCCCCTGGCCGAGATCGAGTCGGCGTGGCGTCGTTGGCTGGACGAGCAGGGGGAGGGCTAGACTATCCTCGTGATGGGAGGACACGTCAGGCTGGTGGTGGTGCTCGTGGCGGCGGCGGTGCTGGCCGCTCCCGCCCGGTCGTCGACCACGCTCGAGCGCCGGATCTACCAGAGCTTCGTCGAGGGCGACTACGCCCGGGCCGCGACGCTCATCGAGCAGCACCTCGACCGCTCGCCGCACGATTCGGGGATGCTCTACAACGCCGCCTGCGCCTACAGCCGGCTGGGCGACCCCGATCGAGCCGCGTCCTACCTCCGGCAGGCCGTGGAGTCCGGCCTCACCGACGCCGACCAGATCGCACGCGACCCGGACCTGGAGGCCATCCGCCGGCATCCGATCTACACCTCGCTCATGCGGCGGCTGGCCAAGCGGGCCACCGGCCCCACCACCGACGCCCAGGGGCGATGGCGATCGGTCTACGGCGACGACCACTACCGGTACAGCCGCGACGACGAGCGCCGCATCGCCTACGCCACGGCGCTGGACCCGACGTCACACCGGGAGATGGTGAAGATGATCGAGCGGCAGGCGGACCATCTGCACCGGACCCTGTTCGAGTCTTCACCGTCGACGGACCTGCTCGTTGCCGTCCCCACGCCGCATGACGGCCGGCGTCTGTTCGACGACGAGCGGGCGGGCGGCATGTACGAGCATCACCTGCGGCGTCTCGTGGCCCGAGACACCGGGTCGTCGCTCCGCCACGAGCTCGTCCACGCGATGCACTACGTGCACATGGACCTCGTGGGCCAGCGTCACCCGCTGTGGATCCAGGAGGGTGTCGCGTCGCTGTACGAGTCATACGTCTTCGAGGACGGCGGCATCGTCTTCCTGCACAACGAGCGTCACAACGTCGTGCACGGTCTGGCGAGAGCCGGCGGCTTGACCCCGTGGAAGAAGCTCTTTCGCATGTCGGACGACCAGTTCATGTCACGGGCGTCCCACCACTACCCGCAGGTGAGGTCGATCTTCGAGTACCTCGCCGACAAGGACAGGCTCGTTCTGTGGTACAACACCCTGCTGGAGACGTTCGAGGCGGACCCGACAGGTGCCGAGGCCTTTCGGAGGTGCTTCGGTGACTCACTCACGGACATCGAACGGGACTGGCGTCGCTGGGTGCTGTCCAGGCCGCCGATCGACGTCTCCATCGATCCCGGTGAAGCCGTGCTCGGGGTCGAGACCCGCCTGCACAGCAGCAACGACGGTGTGCTGATCACGCGTGTGCTGCCGGGCTCGGCGGCGGCCCTGAGCCGACTGGATATCGGCGACGTCATCGTGTCGGTCGACGACACGCCCACCCGCACCCTGGCGGAGCTCCGGACGCTCATCGCCGCCCGGCAGGTCGGGGACAGCATCGCGATCCGGGCCCGCCGCGACCGGGAGTATTTCACCGTTGTTGTCTCTTTACGGCCGCTCGAGCCGATCCGGTGGTAGAAGCGTTTCAGCGGGCCGCCATGACGGCCGATGTTTGAAGACCACGAGAGACGCCCCTAGACTATGGGCGCTTCAGATGCGTGGGCCTCGGCGGCACGGGGCGCGACCGTGCCTGAACGCGACGCCTTCATGACGACCAATCCGCCGGCACGCACGTTCTCAGCAGATTTCAAGCGGTTTTTCATTCGCGGGCTCGTGGTGCTGCTGCCCTCGGTCCTCACGCTGTGGATCGTGGTCAAGGCGTACCAGTTCGTGAACAACACGATCGCGGAGCCGATCAACGGCTGGGTCCGAGTGACGATGGTCCAGGTCAGCGCGACCTGGCCGCCGCTGCGCGACTATTTCGATCCGGACCAGGAGACGATCAACAACGAGCTCGCCGCGCGACAGGCGGCGGGGATCCGGACGTCGCGACCGGACAAGGTGAGGTCCGAGCTTCGGGCGGCCAACATCCGCCAGTGGTGGCAGGCCCGGTGGTATCTCGATTTCATAGGCCTGATCGTGGCCATCGTCGCCGTGTACGTCGCGGGGCGGCTGCTTGGTGGCTTCGTCGGCCGCCAGATCTACAAGAGGCTGGAGCAGGTGGTCACGGCGCTGCCCGTGTTCAAGCAGGTCTATCCCTACGTCAAGCAGGTGGTGGACTTCCTTTTCAGCGACGAGAAGCCGATGCAGTTCAACCGGGTCGTCGTCGTGGAATACCCGCGCAAGGGTATCTGGTCCGTCGGGTTTCTGACGGGACCGACCATGAAGTCGATTGCCTCCTCCTCGGGCGACTCGGTCACGATCTTCATTCCGAGCTCACCCACCCCCTTCACCGGCTATACGATCACGGTGCCGCGGGAGGAAGTCATCGAGCTGCCGATCTCCGTCGAGGAGGCGATTCGCTTCGCCGTCAGCGGCGGCGTGCTGATTCCCGCGCACCAGGTGATCGAGCCGGTGCTCAAGCCGCCAGGCGAGGAGGCAACGCCGGCGGCCCTTCCGATGAGCGGCAAGAAGGCCGCGGCCCCCCCCGAGGGAGCCGCCCAGGACGATACGGAGAGCCGACGCGATGCCGGCTGAGGCCCGCCAGGGTTGAGGCGGCCTCGCGGCCATGGAGATTCCAGATGCAAGTCAAGATCAGCAGCAAGCACCTTCAGGTCACTCCAGCAATTGAGGAATACGCGTCAAAGAAAATCGAGAAGTTTCCCCGATACTTCAATCGGGTTCAGCAGGTCGAGGTCGTCATCGACAAGTCGCGCAACGGTTACACGGTCGAGATCATCACGGACGTGGAGCACCACGAGCCGTTCATCGCCACCAGCAACCACGAGGACCTGTACGCGTGCATCGACGTGGGCATCGATCGCTCGCTGCGGCAGCTCAAAGACCACAAGAGCAAGCTCCGCGACAACAAGCACAACACCCCCTTCAGCGGGAACGAAGCATGAAGCTGCTCGAGATCGTCGTCAAAAAAGCCATCATCCCCAGCCTGGCGGCCAATGAACGCGATGCCGCCATCGCGGAGATCATCGACGCCCTGGTGGCCGCGGGGGCGCTGAGCCCCAAGCTGCGCGACGAGTTCGTCAAGGCGGTCATCAAGCGCGAGAACCGGGGCTCCACCGGTTTCGGTCACGGGGTGGCGGTGCCCCACGTGAAGCATGCCGCCATCACCAAAATGGCGGTGGCCGTCGCCATCAGCCAGCCCGGCGTCGACTTCAATGCGTTGGACCGCCAGCCCGTCTACTCGATCCTGCTGCTGCTGAGCCCCGAAGACCAGCCGGAAGAGCACCTCGACGCCATGGAGGCGATCTTCGGCAACCTCAGCCAGGAGACGTTCCGACGCTTCCTGCGACAGGCCCGTTCGGTGGAGGACGTCGTGGCTCTGCTGGACGAGGCCGACACCAAGGCCCCGGTGCGATAGATCGGGGCAGCCGTGTCCGGTCTGTGGTAGTCTTGCCCGCGAGGGGCTCCGATGTGCATGGAGTAGCGGAAGGTGTCAAAAACCGCCTCGGCGGTCGTGACCGTCGCCAACAAACTCGGCCTTCATGCCAGGCCGGCCACGCTGTTTGTGGAGACCGCATCCAGCGCAGACTCCCGCATCACCGTGCGCCGCTGTGACCAGGACGACCCCGTGGACGGCACGTCCATCATGCAGATGCTGATGCTGGCGGCCACGCAGGGCACGGAGATCGAGATTACGGCCACCGGATCCGACGCCGACGAGGCGGTCAAGGCACTGGTCCGCCTCGTCGAGTCGGGGTTTCAGGAAGAGTAAGGGCAAGAGTTGGGGTCAGGGATCAGAAAGCCCCAGACCCTCACCCCGAACCCCTATCCGATACTCTCCGCCTTCGGCTCGCGCTGCATGAGCGTTGCGATCGCGTCGCGGGGGGACAGATCGCCGAAGAGAATCTCATGAACGGCGGCCGAGATCGGCATGTCCACGCCCTCGGCGTGTGCGAGCTGGGCCACCGAGCGTGTCGTGGCCACGCCCTCCACGACCGAAGCCGTGGTCTCGAGGATCTGCTCCAGCGTGTCGCCGCGTCCAAGCCGTTCGCCGCAGCTGCGGTTGCGGCCCTGGGGGCAGAAGCAGGTCGTTGCCAGGTCCCCGACGCCCGCCACGCCGAAAAAGGTGTCGAGCCTCGCGCCCATGGCCACTCCGAGCCGCGAGATCTCGGCGAGACCGCGGGCGAGCAGCGCCGACTTGGCGTTGAAGCCCGCCTCGAGCCCGTCGATCATCCCGGCCGCCAGCGCGATCACGTTTTTCGTGGCGCCGGCGATCTCCACGCCCAGGACGTCGTCGTGACGGTAGATGCGGACCCACGGGGCCGTCATGAGCTCCTGCACGCGGTGAGCGAGCTGCGAGTCCTCGGCCGCCGCGACGAGGGTTGCCGGCTTGTGCTCGGCGAGCTCGGCGGCGATCGTGGGACCGCTCAACGCGCACAACGCCCGTCGCGGGCGGCTTGCGTCGTCGCCGGTTGCGTCGGCGATGACCTGCGTCGGGCGCAGCAGGGTGTCGTTCTCGAGGCCCTTGGAGACGCTCACCACGGGGATGTCCGGCGGCGCCCCTGCCGTCACGAGCCGCTGCCAGACGGGCCGGATGAACTGCGTCGGGACGCAGTTGACGGCGATGGTCGCGTCGGCGAACAACGCGGCGTCGTCGGCCGTGACCTCCACCGCCTGGGGAAGGGTGAAGCCCTCCAGCCGCCGCGGTGACCGCCGGGTCGCGGCCAGCTCCCCCACGCGGCCGGCATCGCGGCCCCACAGACGCACGGGCGTGCCCGCCAGCGCGAGCTGCTCGGCGAGCACGAGACCCATCTGGCCGTCACCCACGATCGCCACGCGTTGGGGCATCGCCCCTCATTGAACCGAATCCGCCGGGGAACGGCAACTTGCGGCCGGCGTGGCGGACCCCTGAACCCCGTCCGCGACCGGGGCGTACCAGGGGCGATATGGTGTGGGGGTATCGCCGCGCCGCTTCTCAGGAGAGAGCAATGTCCGAGCTGACCGTCGCCGGTGCTCCCGAACAGGATGTCGAGCTCCGCGAGGCCGCGTCGCACGGCGCCGAGGGCCTGGAGCGTCGTCTCACGATCGCCCTGGCCGGGGGCGTGCTGCTGGCCGCCTCCTGGATCGCGCGTCTGCTGGACGCCCACCCCCAAGTGGCTCAGATCCCCGCCGCGCTGGGGGCGGTGGTCCTGGTGATCCCGCTTCTGCTGGGCGCGTGGAGGGAGATCACGCGGGGCCGACCGTCCAGCGACTCGCTGGCCTCGCTGGCGGTTCTGGCCGCGATCGCCACCGCCAACTACCTTGCCGCGGGTTTCCTGGCGCTGTTCCTGTGGACGGCCAACCTCGTGCTCAGCCGCACCGCGTGGGGGGCGCAGCGGGCGATACGCGACCTGATCGACCTCACGCCCGACACCGCCCGCGTCGTCGAGGGCGGCGCGGAGCGTGATGTGCCGCTCTCGGAGGTGCGGGTCCGGCAGATCGTGCGGGTCCGCCCCGGCGAGAACCTTCCGGTGGACGGGCGGATCGTCAGCGGCACCAGCGACATCAACCAGGCATCGCTCACCGGCGAGGCGGTCCCCGTCGAGGCCCAGCCGGGCCGGGAGGTCTACGCCGGCACCACCAACCTGACGGGCCAGATCGACCTCGAGGTGACGGCCGTCGCCGGCGACACCACCATCGGCAAGGTCGAGAAGCTCATTCGTGAGGCCGAGTCGGCCAAGACGCAGCGTCAGGAGCTCATCGAGCAGCTCGCCTCCTACTACGTGCCTGTCGTGCTCATGGTGGCGGGGCTGGTGTGGTTCTTCACTGCCAAGAATCCCGAGGTCAAGGACGAGGCGGCGATCCGCGCCATCACGGTGCTGGTGGTCACCTGCCCGGGAGCGCTGCTCATCTCACATCCCACCGCCATGGTCGCCGCCTTCGCGGCCGCCGCGCGACTCGGCATCATGATCAAGCAGACGGCCACCCTGGAGGCCGCGGCGGCCGTCGACACCGTGGTCCTGGACAAGACCGGAACCCTGACCACCGGCAAGTTCGCGGTCAGCCGGCTCGCCCCCGCCCCCGACGTCGAGGGGGCCGTCCTGCTGCAGGCCGCGGCCGACGGCGAGCAGCACTCGAACCACCCCCTGGCCAAGTCGATCCTGGAGACCGCCGAGCAGGCCCGCATCCGGCCCAACGCCATGGACGAGACCCAGGAAGTGCGCGGCCGCGGCGTCATCGCCCGGGGGCCCGAGGGCATCGTGCACGTGGGACGGGCGGATTGGCTCGTCGAGCAGAATCCGTCGATTCGCGAGGCGGTCGAAGCCGTCGAGAAGAAGATCGAGGGCATGTCGGGCGTGCACGTGATGCAGGCGGGGCGCTACCTGGGCGCAGTGGGCCTGGAGGACAAGCTCCGCTCCAGCGCCCCGCAGATCGTCGAGCAGATGCGTCACCTTGGCGTGCGTCGCGTGAGCATCTTCACCGGCGACCGCCTCGCCGTGGCCACCCGGGTGGGCCGGGCCGTCGGCGTGGACGCGATCGAGGCCGAGTGTCTGCCGGAGGAGAAGCAGGAGGAGCTGCGGTACCTGCTGCGCAAGGGCCACCGCACGCTGGTGGTCGGCGACGGCATCAACGACGGGCCGATCCTCGCGTCCGCCGACGTGGGCGTGGCGATGGGCCTGTCGGGCTCCGACATCGCGACCAACTCCGCGGGCGTGGCCCTGATGAACGACGACCTGCGGCACGTCCCATTCCTGCTCAACCTGGCCCGCAAGGCACGCAACGTGATCGCCCAGAACATCGGGGCGTCGCTGCTCCTGGCCATCGTCGGTCTGGCCCTCGCCGCCACCGGCCGGATCAACATCTGGGCCGCCCCGGCCCTCTACGCCCTGGGCTACGTGGTCGTGATCGCCAACAGCATGCGGCTGGTCCGCTTCGGCGAGGAGTTCACGGAGCAGGAGCAGGGTCGGCTGCGGCTCGAGGCGAGCCGTCCCGTCAAGCCGTCCCGCCACGCCTCCGCCACCCGGCACCCCGCGGCCGCCACCGAGGCGGGTGGCTGAACGACGAGATTTCCGGCCCGGATGCGAAATGCTCCGGGCCCGGATCGGAACTAGCATATGGAGCAGGGATTCCTCCGGGGCATGAGGAGCAGCACGATGTCCACCACCACGATGCTTGCCTGCGGCGATGAATTCGCCCAGCTGTTCCGGCATGACAACTTCATTGTCATCGTCGCCATTACCTTCGGGTGCCTGATAGGCATGGTGGGGATCGTTGGCAGCACGCTCTCGACCGTGCTGCGGACGCGGGCGAAGGAGCAGACGAAGCGGGAGCTCGCGGCGTATGTCGCCGAGGGCACCCTCGACGCCGACAAGGCGGTGGAGATGCTCAACGCCGGCATGACCAAGTGGGCGCGAGGGGACGTGCCCGGTTGGGACAAGAAGGCCTGACGGCCTGTAGGAGGTGTCCGAATGACGTTCATGCTCGCCGACATCTTCGACATGATGTTCCAGGCGCCGAATCCGATCTTTATCATCGGCGGCACGATCGCGATCGTCGCGATCGTGTGCGGGTCGGCCACCAAGATCGTGGTTTCGCGCTCGCGTGAGAAGACACGACGCGAGATCGCCGCCTACGTGGCCGAAGGGACCATCGATGCCGACAAGGCGATCGAGATGCTCAGGGCGGAAACGGAAGACGCCGGCTGCTGCGGCGACGGCTGAGCCGGGCCCTCACGTCCCCGCGCCCACCAGCTCCTTTTCCATCGACTCGGTGTAGCTGCCGCTGCGGGCGGCGCCGTTGAGACGCGCGCGGTGGTAAAACGCGTTCCTGGCCTTGTCGACATTGCCGGCCTCGCCCCGCCACGTCGTCAGCGGCGGCTCCTGCAGCGCCCGTCCGTAGGAGAAGCTGAGCTGCCACGGTTGCGTGCCCCCGGCGTTCATGGCGTTGAGATGGGCCGTGGCCCTCTCGTTGCTCTGCCCGCCCGAAAGAAACACGATCCCCGGCACCGCCGCGGGTACCGCACGCCGCAGGCAGCGGATCGTCTGCGTCGCCACGGTCTCGACGTCGGCCTGCCGGGGGCAGTCCGTGCCGGAGAGCACCATGTTGGGCTTGAGCAGCGACTGCTCGAGCACGACCCGCTGTCGATAGAGCGCGGCGAAGACGCTGTGCAACGTGGCCTCCGTGACCTCGAAGCACCGCTCGATCGGGTGATCGCCGTCCATGAGGACCTCGGGCTCGACGATGGGGACCAGACCCGCCTCCTGGCTCAGGGCCGCAAAACGGGCCAGGGCCTCGGCGTTGGCGTCGATGCAGCACCGGCTGGGCAGCCCGTCACCGATCGCGATCACCGCCCGCCACTTCGTGAAGCGGGCCCCCAGCCCGGCGTACTCCGCGAGCCGGTCCCGAAGGCCGTCGAGCCCCTCGGTGATCTTCTCGCCGGGAGCGCCGGCGAGCGGCTTGGCTCCCTTGTCGACCTTGATCCCGGGCATGACGCCCTGGCCCGCGAGCACGTCGACGAAGGGCGTGCCGTCGGACGCCTTCTGGCGGATCGTCTCGTCGAAGAGGATCACACCGCTGATGAACTCCGCCATGCCAGGCGTCCTGAACAGCAGCTCGCGGTACGACCGGCGGTTGTCCTCGGTGGAGGGCACATTGATCGACTTGAACCGCTTCTCGATGGTCGGCGTGCTCTCGTCGGCGGCCAGGATTCCCTTGCCCTGGGCGACGATCGCCCTAGCGGTGGCTTCGAGATCGGACATCCGTCGCGCTCCTTTTTACCGGCGTGGACCCATCGTCATCGTATCGGCTGCGTGGTCGGCCGCCAAGACCGCGCCCCCGACGCCGTCGTGATCCGAGATCACCGGTCATGGCATGGCGGCGACCGGCTGCCGTCGCTTGGCGACCATCTCGAAGATCCGGGTCTGGCCCTCCAACATGAGATCGTGCATCTCGGAGACCGTCGTGTTCTCGTCGATGATCCGGTCCACCATCTTGTACGGCCGGTCGCGCGCGTTTTCCTCCCACACATCCATGGTGCCGAAGTACGTGAAGACCTTGCCCGTCTCGTCGACGTTGCCCTCAGCGTAATAGATCCCCGTGTTGTGGCTGTCGATCCAGACGGACGTGTACTTCTGCTTGAAGTTGTCATAGCCGACGTAGCCGATCGCTTCCATGGGGATCGGCATCACCTCGCCGTTGATCTCGAGGTTCATCGTGCCCCGCATCTTGGTCTGAAGGAACCGGTCACCGAACATCAGCTTGCTCGACACCGTCGACGTGCTCACCGC
The DNA here is from genome assembly GCA_041580235.1 of Phycisphaerales bacterium. Taxonomy (GTDB): domain Bacteria; phylum Planctomycetota; class Phycisphaerae; order Phycisphaerales; family SM1A02; genus JADFOJ01. The sequence continues at coordinate 36,038 of JBFGEG010000008.1, read as the reverse complement.
GGGCGGGGCGTCGGGTCCAGACATCCAGATCTTCGTGGTCACGTCCCACTCCCCCTCGAAGAACTCGAGCTTCTCGTGAAACGGCCCGGGCAGCGCGTACTTCTGGTACAGCCTCATCATCTCGTCGTCGTCGCGGGGTCCGCCCGCCGAGAGCAGCTCGCCGGAGAGGAGCGCCGCGACCACGCCGAGCGAGAACCCGCACAGCAGCATTCGGAACTTCATTGAAAGACCCCTTTCTTGTTGCGTTCACACACGTTCACCATCTTCGTCCCGCGGGGAATCCCTCGCGTGTCGCCAGCAGGCGGCGGCACTCGACGACCCACTGCCCGGACGGGTGCTGCCACATCGGGCTGGCGGAGCCCAGCTCGTGGCCGCGCTCCAGCTCGGCGAGGGCCTCAAAGAGCATCCCTTTCGATTGCAGGGCCAGCCCCAGCGCGCAGTGCCCGAGCGGCAGATCAGGCGCCATGTCCAGCGCGGCGCGGTACGCCGCGATCGCCCCATCCACGTCGCCCAGCTCGGCCCGGATGAGACCGAGGTCGACGTGCGTCGGCGCGTAGTCGGGCTGGTACCGAATCGACTGGCTCAGGGCATCGATCGAACCTTCGGCGTCACCGGTCCGCTGCAGAGCCATGCCCAGGCGGCGCCAGATCCCGCCGTTCTTGGGGCGGATCGCCAGGGTCCGGTGGTACATCCGGATGGCTTCCTCCCACCGCCCGGCGGCGTCCAGCTGGTAGGCATAGTCGAAGTTGAGCATGAAGTCGGTGGGGTGAACCAGCAGCGCCCGCCGGAAGACATCGTCCATGCCCTCGGTGTCGCCGACCCGCATGAAGCAGCTGCCAAGCCAGGCCAGCGTCCTGGGCAGTGCCGTCTCGAAGTCGGCGCTGTGCGCCAGCGGGTGCAGCGCTGCGAGATCGGGCTGCCGCTGGTAGACCTGCCGGCGGACGGCCGTTCGATACGGATCGGGATCGGCCGCGTACAACACTTCGGCCCACGGCTGCATTGCCTCGATGTCGTCGCCGAGTCGCCCGAGCTGGCCCAGGGTGGCGATCCACAGCTCCAGGCCGTCGGCGAGCTGGGGCGCGAGATCACTGTCACGGATGCGGGCCGCGATCTCCTCGCGAGGCAGCTCGACCAAGTCGATGCCGTAATCGAGGAACGCCTGCCGCATCTGCTGCTCCATGGTGTTCCAGCTGTCCTCGTCCTCGTGGGTCGCCCCCGCGATGACGAGATCCTCGATGCGCTCGATCATCCGCCGGTCGCGGTCGGCCTGGCTGAACTCGTCGAGAAAGGCGCTCGCGCGATCGCTCGTCTCCTGGTCGAGCTCGACCGCGCCCTGCAGCGCCGCCACCTGGGCGCCCGCCGCCCGCAGCGCCATCCACGGATACTGCTCGCTCACCGGCGTCTCCTTGGCCGCGGCCAGCAGCTGCATGGCTTCGTTGAGCCGGGCGTTGGCTTCTTCGGAGGCTGCGGCGATGCGGGTCAGCCGGTTGTTCTGGTTCACGACGATGCCGGTGCCTCCCGCGAGCACCGCAAGCAGGATCGATCCGGCCAGGGCGATCGTGAGTCGCCGGGCCCGACGCTCCTCGGCGGCTCTGGCCTTCGCCTCGACCGCGGCCAGCTCCGAGGCCCGAGCCCGCTCTTCCACCGACGCCAGGTAGGCACTGATACGGTCTGCGACGGCCTTGCCGTCGGCGGGCCGGTCACGCCGGCGCGGCGCGAGGCACGCCCGGGCCAGCTCGATGAGCTCGCGGTCCGCGTTACAGGCGTCGAGCCGCGACCACGCGTCGTCGAGATGACCGTCTTTGGCGTCCTCCAGAGCCTCGGCGGCGTCGCCGGAGAACGGCGGCAGGCCGGTGAGTATCTCGCACAGGATCGCTCCGAGGGCGAAGACGTCCGACCGCTCGTCGAGTTTGTTGACCTCGCCGCGGGCCTGCTCCGGCGGCATGTACGCCGGCGTGCCCAGGATCGAGCCGACCATGGAGTCCGACCCGGGGTGCCCGTCGTCGGGGATGCGAATGATCGTCTCGCACGCCGAGTCCCCGTCGGACGGGTCGGTTTCCACGCCCGGCCGCGGGATCAGCTTGGCCAGGCCCCAGTCCACGATCTGCACCTCGCCGAAGTTCCCCACCATGACGTTGGCGGGCTTGAGGTCCCGATGCAGCACGCCGCGGGTGTGCGTGTAGGCCATCGTCTGGCAGATCCGCTCGAAAATGCCCAGGAACCGCCGGCGGTCGTGCTCGAGCGACCCGCGGTCGCCGAGGAGCTCCGCCAGCGTCCTGCCCTTGATGAGCTTCATCGTGAAGTAGGGGCGCTTGTCCGGCCGCAGGCCCAGCTCGTAGACCTGCAGGATGCCCGGATGCTGGAGCTGCCCGGCGATCTGCGCCTCCTCGACGAAGCGACGGACCATCGCCCGGTTGTGCGAGTGCCGCGGCTGGAGCACTTTCATCGCGACTTCGCGGCCCAGGTCGATGTCGCGGCTGCGGATGATTACCCCCATGCCACCGCGAGCAATCTCCCCGATCGCCTGGTAGCGGGCGGCCGTGTCCGTGGGGGCCGCGGCGTCCGGGCCGATCGCGTCCGAAGGCTCCTCCTCGCGCAGGACGACCCGCGTTTCGGAGCCGATGCGGCTTTCGAGCTCGGCGAGCACGCCAAGCCCGATCTGCTCTTCGGCGACCCCGACCATGGGGCCGAAGCCGGCGAGGAGCCCCGCGTCCAGCCCCCCCTCTTCGCGACCGTGCTCGTTGTCAGACATGGTGTGCGTCCTCGCCCCCACAGGTTCCCGGCCGCCCGTGATTTCGCCGGCCGTCCGTGGGGATTTCAGGCAGAAAGCCACCGCGGGCGACGTGTCTCACGTCAACGCCTCCAGCAGCTGCGTGCACTCCCGCTCGATGGCGTCGGCCGATCCCGGATGGTGAAACGCCACGACCTCCACCAGAGCGCTGCGGAACTCCTTGCGGGCGCGCGCGTACTCCCGGTGCAGCTCGGTCGGGTCGGTCTCCCACAGCCGGGCGATCTCGCGGATCGGCCGGCCCTCGTAGAACCGCAGCCGCAGCAGCTCGACCCTTCGCTGCGCGTCGGGACCCTGCGTCTCGGCGTGCGCCCGCTGTCGGGAGGCGGCCTCGCGCATGACCGCGGTCGCCCACTCGCGATCGAAGATCTTCGACAGTCGCTGCTCGGCCTGCGGTGATTCGTCGAAGAAGCCGGTGGCGGGCTGCCGGTCGCGCCGACGGCCATGGCGGGACTCGGCCCGTTTGGCGACGTTGCGCACGACCCCGTAGAAGAACGCGCGAAACCCGCCGGGTCGGCTCGGGTCGACCCGCGACAGGGCGCCGCCGTCACGAAAGGTCTCGACAAACACCTCCTGAATCACGTCGTCGGTCTCGTGCACTAACGGCGAGCTGCGCCACCTCGCCAGCAGGTATGCCCGGACGACCCGCTCGTAGCGGATGGCGAACACCTGCCGGGCCGCCGCGTCACCGCCGGCGGCCTCGTGGATCACCGTCCAACATGTGGTGTGGCCGGACACCGTGTTTCCTCCTCACATACCGTACTGCGCGGCCCGCCGGGTGCGATGGGGATTTCTGCGTCCGGGTCAGTATCCGACCGCCTGGCCGTCGCTGCGCTGGTCGCTTGCGGCCAGGTAGCCGCCGTCGAGCCGGTAGGCGACCTGGCCGCGGCCGTGGGCGACGGTCCTCGCCTCGGCGACGGTCACGTCGTGACCGAGATCGCGAAGCTGCTCGTACACCCGCGGGTCGAACCCCGGCTCAATGTTGACCTTCAGGCCCCCGTCGATCCGCCACCGCGGGGCATCCAGGGCGGTCTGCGGATTCTGTCGGTAGTCGGCCAAGCGGATCACGACCTGGGCGTGGCCCTGTGGCTGCATGAAGCCGCCCATCACGCCGAAGGACATGACCGGCTCGTCGCCACGCGTGACAAAGCCGGGGATGATCGTGTGATACGGACGCTTGCCCGGCGCCGCCTGATTGGGATGCCCCGGTTCGAGCGTGAAGCAGCATCCGCGATTCTGCAGGGCAATGCCGGTGTCGGGCACCACGATGCCCGACCCGAAGCCCGTGTAGTTGGACTGGATGAACGAGACCATGTTGCCCTGTCCGTCGGCGGCCGTGAGGTACACCGTCCCGCCCGCCTTCGGTGCGCCGTACTCGGGATCCTTGGCACGGCCGGGATCGATCAGGGCCGCCCGCGCCGCCAGGTATCCCGGATCGAGCAGGTCCTCGACGGCCACGTCCATCCAGGCGGGATCGGCGATGTAACGGTGCGCGTCAACGAAAGCGAGCTTCATGGCCTCGATCTGAAGATGCAGGGACGCCGAGGAGTCCACGGGCCGGTCCGCGATCTCGTGGCTCCTGAGGATGCCCAGCATGAGCAGCGCGGCCAGCCCCTGTCCGTTGGGCGGGATCTCGTGGAGGGTGACGCCGCGGTAGTCCACGGCGATGGGCCGCACCCACTCCGGGCGGTGGTCCGCGAGGTCGCGCTGCGTGAGGCGACCGCCGGTGGCCCCGGCATGCCGTGCCACTCGTTCGGCGAGCTCACCGCGGTAGAACGACTGGCCCGCGGTGTCGGCGATGCTCCGCAGCGTCGCCGCGTGATCGGGGCTCGCGAAACGCTCGCCTGCGGCCGGCGCGCGGCCGTCGGGACAGAACGTCTTCTGCCACGACTCGAACTCCCGGTAGGTCCTGTGGCCGCGGGCCCAGTAGTACGCGGTCTGCGGTGAGACCAGGAACCCTTTCGCCGCATACTCGATCGCCGGCTCGAAGAGCTTCTCCAGGGGCAGCGCCCCGAAACGCTCGGAGACCTCGACCCAGGCCGAGACCGCGCCCGGCACGGTCACGCCGCCCCACCCCAGAAACGGAATCGACGCCTTGCCTGCGAAGTCGTCGAGGGTGAACGCCCGCGGCGACCGGCCGGACGGATTGAGACCGTGCAGGCCGCCCCCGGCCCAGATCAGACAGAACGCGTCGGCGCCGATGCCGTTACTCGTCGGCTCGACGACGGTCAGGGCGATCGCCGCCGCCACCGCGGCGTCGGCCGCATTGCCGCCCCCCAGCAGCATGCGGAGACCCGCCTGGGCCGCCAGCGGCTGGGACGTGGCGACCACGTTGCGGGCCAGAACCGGCATCCGCTGCGAGGGGTAGGGAAACGCCCAGTCGAACTCCGCCATGGACCAGACTGTACCCGACGCTCCGCGGATGAAATAGGGCTGTTTCCCCCTTGCGAGACCGCCACTGCCGCCCAGAATGCGACGTTCCCGATGACCGGGGAGACCGGGCAGCATGCTGAGCCTCTTCGGGGCAACCACGGACGGTGTATGCGGCGTGAACCGGGCCCACCGTATCGCGCTGTGGAATACGGCCGCCGAGCGTCTGCTCGGCTACGCGGCAGACGACGTCCTCGGACGCCGCTGCTTCGATGTCTTTCAGGGCTCCGACGAGCAGGGCCGACGGGTCTGCGGGCCAGGATGCCTGCTGTTCGGGACGGCGCTGGGCAGGAAGGTCGTCCCCACCGGGACAGTCCGCGTGCGGACCAGGACGGGCGAGCAGCGTTGGCTGAGCCTGACCACGGTCCCGATCCCCCCGCCCTGGCGGGACAACGCGGTGCTCGTCCACCTCTTCCGGGACGTGAGCCGTGACAAGGCATGCCGCGACGCCGTCGATCGCCTGCTCTCCGCGGTGAGCAGGCGTCCCGCCGGCCAGGGGCCAGGCTGGGCGTGCCCCGCCCCTACACCGCCCTCACCGAACCTGACGCCTCGTGAGCGGGAGGTGCTGCATCTGCTCGCTCGGGGCGCGCCGACGCGAGCGATCGCCCGGACCCTTGGCGTCAGCCATGCCACGGTCCGCAACCACGTGCACAACCTCCTCGCCAAGCTGAACGCGCACAGCCGGCTGGAGGCGGTCATGGTCGCGCTGCGGGGCGGCCTGCTGTAACAAAGTCGTTACGGCACCCGGCCTTACCCGTGGCTGCTGGATCAGATGATCCACAGAAACTGAATCGATACGCGGATGGATCAAGTCCGCCGCCCGCGGTACTCATGCCGCTTTCAAACTCATGTTGTTCACGGGACACCCGAACAAGGAGAACTTGCGATGAGACACACGGTCATCGGATGCGGCGCAGCGGTCTTTGCGACGGCGGGGTTCCTGGCCCTTTCGGGCGCGGGCACCGTGCCGGACAGATTCGAGGTGACGACGCTGGTCACGGGGCTCGCGACGCCCAAAGGACTCGACTCGGCCCTGTTCCGGGCCGGGGCGGGGCCCATGGGCTCGTACCTCTACGTGGCCGAGAGCGGAGCGGACCAGATCCTGGAGGTGGACCGGTTCACCGGCGACATGGAGATCGTCGCCTACACCCTGGGCAGCTTTCCGGTCGGGTTGAGCTGCTTCGGCGGGGCGTTTGATCAGTTCATGTACGTGGGCAACGCATTCGGCGGCGGGATCGTCCGGATTGACCAGGACGGGTTTGCCGAGCTGTTCGCCCTGGACGGCATGGACATCGCTGGACTTGACTTCGGCCACGGGCCGTTCGGCGCGGACCTGTACGCCGGCGAGTGGACGATGGGCAGCATCTGGCGCGTCGACGTCCACGGGAACGCCACGTTGTTCGCCTCGATTCCGACCTGTGAGACGCGGTACCTGCAGTTCAGCCAGGGAGGACCGTTCGGCACGTACCTGTACTTCACCGACGCGGTCACCGGCGACATCTATCGCGTCGATCCTTCAGGGCAGGAGGAGGTGTTCGCGAGCACCGGGGCGGACTGCCTGGAGGGCCTCGCGTTCAGCCCGGGCGGCGCGTTCGGGAAGTACCTGTACGTCGGTGACGTCTGCTCGGGCGAGATCTTCCGCGTCGCCCCCAACGGCGCGGTGGAGGTGTGGGCGGACGGCTTCGACGGCGTCGCCGACATCATCTTCAAGCCCGGCGGTGTCGGCGGCTTCACGATGTACCTCGTGGACGGTCACAGCTCGGTGTTCGCGATTCAGAGGATGGCCGGGCAGCCCGGCGCGGCCGGCTCCAACCCCCTGGTCGCTGACTAGGTCCGGGTGCAGCGCGGGCAACGCCCCAGAAAGAGACCCCCGCTTCGGCTGGGCGGGGGTCTCTCCTGGGCCGCAGCGCACCGCTGGGCCGATCGCGGCCGGTCCGGACACGCAGCGTGCCCGACCGTTCGCCCGGCATCCGGCGCATGGTGGGACCGCCGGTGTCGGGCGAAGCCGCGCTGTCCGCGGCCAACCACCCACCGCCGGCCGCACTCGGCCGAAGCAACCGTTCCATGGCCTCACGGCGGGTTGGTCGGACCGACCGCCGCAAATCTAGCCATCGACACGGCGTGTGCAACCGCATCGGCTGCATTGTGCATGGAAAGTGAGCAAGCGGTGCATCAGGTCGCGCCGGTGATCCATCCGCCGCACATGACCGCATCGTCGTCGTAGCAGACAACGGCCTGGCCGGGGGCCACCGCGAACTGCGGCTCGTCGAAGCGGACGTCGAGCGTATCCCCATCGCGGGCAACGACCTGCGCCGGCACGGGTTCGGCGTTGTACCGGATCTTCGCGGTGCATCCGATCCACTGGTCGGGTCTTGGATCGACGAGCCAGTTGCTCCGATCCGCCCGGCAGCCGGCCGCCGACAGCGTCTCTCGCGTGCCCACCGAGACGGTGTTGGCCGTGGGGTCCTTGCCCACGACGTACAGCGGGTGCCCCGCGGCCACGCCGAGGCCGCGCCGCTGGCCGATCGTGAAGTGCTGGTGGCCGCGGTGCCGGCCGACGATGCGGCCCCGGCCGTCGAGAATGTCGCCTTCGCGAAGGGCGCCGGGCGTGCGACGCTCGACCAGCCCGGCGTAGTCGCCGTCGGGGACGAAGCAGATCTCCTGGGAGTCGGGCTTGTCGAAGACGGGCAGCTCCATCTCCGCGGCGATCCGACGAACCCGGGTCTTGTCATACTCGCCGATGGGAAGAAGCATCTCTGAGAGACGTTGACGCGGGGTCCCGAACAGCACGTAGCTCTGGTCTTTGCCGGCGTCGACGCCCCGAAGCAGCCGTGGCCCGGTCCGGCTGCGGTCGATCCGGGCGTAATGACCGGAGGCGACGAAGGCCGCGTCCATCTGCCGGGCGTACTCGTGCAGCCTGCCGAACTTGAGCCAGTCATTGCACCGCACGCAGGGGTTCGGCGTCCGCCCTGCGTTGTACTCGCCCACGAAGTAGTCGATGATCCGACCGAAGTCCTTCTTGAAATTGCACACGTAGAACGGGATGCCCAGCCGGGCCGCCACCTGCCGGGCGTCGGCCGCGTCATTGATCGAGCAGCAGCCCTGGTGGCCGATGCGGATCGTTGCCGGGTCACGGGCGACCTGCTCGTCGTCGTAGGGCTCCAGCTCGTCGAAGGTCTCGCCCGGCGAGCCGAGCCGCATGAAGCAGCCCACGACCTCGTACCCCTCGCGCAGCAGCAACGCCGCCGCCACCGAGGAGTCGACGCCGCCGGACATGGCGATCAGCACTTTTCCCTTGTGGGCCACTGGTGGATTGTATGTCCTCGGTGTGATCGGGCCTTGAGGCCGAAAGGCACGGAGGCACGAAGAGATAGCGCAGCAGCGGGCTCTTCACTTCGTGCCTTCGTGCCTCAGTCCCTTTCCTTTTGCTACAGTCGGGCCGTGCTCATCTACGCGGGTATTGACGAGGCCGGGTACGGGCCTTTGCTCGGACCGCTGTGCGTGGGGTGTGCCGTGTTCCTGCTCGAGCAGCACGAGCCGGCGGAGGGTCCGCCGGACCTCTGGCGGCTGCTGCGCGGCGCCGTGTGCCGCAAGGCGAGCGATCGCAAACGTCGGATCGCCGTCGATGACTCAAAGAAGCTCAAGGGCGCCAACGATGGTGCCACCCACCCGCTGAGGCATCTCGAGCGCGGCGTTCTGAGCTTCTGCGCGAGCACGGTCGGCCTGCCGCAGACGGAAGACGATCTGCTGGCATCCCTGGAGACGGAGGTCAACCCACGCCCGTGGCTGGAAACAACGTCGGCCCTGCCGCTGGCGCACACCGTCGATCAGCTGCGTATCGCTCGCGGTCGAGTGCAGCGGGCGATGACCCGCACGGCGGTCCGGTGCGAGGCGATGTGGTGCGAGGCCATCGATCCGGAATCGCTCAACCGCGGCGTGGCGGCGACCGGCAGCAAGGCCGACGTGAACTTCCTGACCGCCGTGCGGCTTATCGAGCGTCTCTGGGCCCGCTGGCCCGACCGGCACCCGCGGATCATCCTCGACCGCCACGGCGGCCGGACCGGCTACGCCGAGGTGCTCGCCACCGCCCTGCCGGACACCGCGATCTCCGTGATCGCCGAGACTCCGACGCTGAGCCGCTACACGCTGAGCCGCGGCGACTCCAAGGTCACGGTCAGCTTCGCCCTGGAGGGCGACGGCCGCTACTTTCCCGTGGCTCTGGCCTCGATGACCGCCAAATACGTTCGCGAGCTGATCATGCTGAGGCTCAACCGCTTCTTCCGGGAGCAGCTGCCCGATCTCAAGCCGACCGCCGGGTACTACGGCGACGGCCGCCGGTACATCACTGAGATCAAGCCGGTCCTGAAGCGTCTTCGTCTCTCCCCGGCGCAGCTCATCCGCAACGTCTGAGCGGGTGACTGGACTCGGCAGGTGATTCCCCTACAATTCGCGGTCCTGGGGTTGCCGGGCGGTCCCCCAGGCCTGGAAGGAGAGCACCGTTGCCTGACGAAGGCGAGAACGCCCGCTTGTGCTGACCGGTCCCTCACGGCCCGGCGCAAGTCGGGCAGGAAGACGGGATCGGACGCACCTCCGGCTGGAACTGGAACGGCCGGAGGATTCCGCCGATAACAGACCGTCGAGCAAGGCTCCATCGGTGAGCTTCGAGGATCCCGCGACAGGTCCGGGGGACGTGGAACGAGACGAGTCATGGCCATCGACCTCAACAAGCTGCGCAACATCGGAATCTGTGCCCACATCGACGCGGGCAAGACGACGGTCACCGAGCGCGTGCTCTATTACACCGGCCGCAGCTACAAGATGGGTGAGGTGCACGAGGGCACCGCGACCATGGATTTTCTCGAGGAGGAGCAGCGGCGCGGCATCACGATCCAGTCGGCGGCCACGACCTGCACCTGGGACTATGGCGGCGAGACGTACACGATCAACCTCATCGACACGCCGGGTCACGTCGACTTCACGATCGAGGTCGAGCGGTCGCTGCGCGTGCTCGACGGCATGGTCGCCGTCTTCGACGGCAAGGAAGGCGTGGAGGCTCAGTCCGAGACCGTCTGGCGGCAGGCGGACCGGTACGAGGTGCCCCGCATCTGCTTCATCAACAAGATGGACAAGGTCGGCGCCAACTTCGAGCACAGCTTCACATCGATCACCGAGCGCCTCGGCGCCAATCCCATCGCCGTTCAGCTGCCCATCGGGGCCGGCAACGAACTGGAGGGTATCGTCGACCTGCTGGAGATGACCGCCTACTACTTCGACGCCAGCGAGCTGGGGGCGAGGATCGAACAGCGGCCGATTCCCGACGACATGACCGAGACCGCCCAGCGGTGGCATCACACGCTCGTGGAGAAGGCGGCCGAGCTCGACGACAACCTGACCGAGCAGTATGTCGAGGACGAGTCGTCGATCACCCCCGATCAGATCCGGGCCGCCCTCCGACGCGGCACCATCGAGCTGCGCTGCGTCCCGGTGTTCTGCGGGGCGGCGCTGCGGAACATCGGCATTCAGCGTCTGCTCAACGGCGTCATCGACTATCTCCCGAACCCCACGGAGGTGCCCGAGGTCGAGGGAACGGACCCCGCCGATCCCTTGAAGAAGATCTCGCGGGCCCGGACCACCGACGCCCCGTTCTCCGCCCTCGTGTTCAAGGTCGTCTCCGACATCCACGGCGATTTGACCTATGTCCGGGTCTATTCCGGCCGGATCACGAAGGGCTCGCGGCTGCTCAACCCGATCAACCGCAAGAAGGAGATCATCTCCCGGATCTTCGAGATGCACGCCAAGGACCGCGTCCCCCTCGAGGCGATCGAGGCGGGGCAGATCGCGGCCGTCATCGGGCCCAAGCACTCCGTCACCGGCGACACCCTGTGTGACAGCGAGCAGCCCGTGATCCTGGAGCGGATCGCCTTCCCCGAACCGGTCATCACCATGTCGATCGAGCCGTCCACCAGCGACGATAAGAAGCGCCTCGCCGACGCGATGGCCACGATCAACCGGGAAGACCCATCGTTCCACTTCACCTACAACGAGGAGACGGGCGAGACGATCATCGCCGGGATGGGCGAGCTGCACCTGGAAATCATCAAGCACAAGCTCGTGAGGGATCGCAAGGTCGCCGTCAACTTCGGCACGCCGCGTGTGAGCTATCGCGAGACCATCACGTCCGCCGCCAACGACGTGCGAGGCAAGTTCGTCAAACAGACGGGCGGCCGCGGGCAGTATGGCGACGTGGTCATCAACGTCACGCCCATCTCGCCGGCCGAGGCCGCGGATCGCGAACTGGAGATGACCGAGGGCATCGTCGTGATCGACAAGATCACCGGGGGCGCCATCCCGCGGCCGATGATTCCGTCGGTCGAGGCGGGCGTCCGCGGCGCCGCCCGCTCGGGAATCCTGGGAGGCTACCCCGTCGTCAACGTGCTCGTCGAGCTCGTGGACGGGTCCTATCACGAGGTCGACTCCAGCCCGCTCGCGTTCGAGCAGGCGGGTGCCCTCGCCTTCCGCGAAGCGTGCACGCAGGCGAAGCTGGCCCTGCTCGAGCCCATCATGAAGGTCGCGGTCGTGACGCCCGACGAGTTCTTCGGCGCCGTCAGCGGCGACCTGTCGAGCCGGCGCGGCCAGATCATCGAGACGGAGCTGCGAGGCACGGTCCGGATCATCACGGCCGACGTGCCGCTCTCGGAGATGTTCGGCTACACGACCATCCTTCGTGGGCTGACCCAGGGCCGGGCCACCAGCTCGATGGAGCCGAGCGAGTATCGGCTCATGCCCGACCGGCTCCGCGACGAGGTCCTGGCCCGAGCGTAATAATAGAGCGAGCGCTGTCCGCCGCTCGCTCCCATGGCTCCCGACACCAGCCAGGTCATGTTCCGCCATGAGTACGAGCACGAGCTCGAGTCGTGGTTGCGTCGCCGCTTCGGCTGGCTGTGCATCGCCTTCTTCGCCCTGGGGACCGCCAAGTTCCTGTGGCGGGCATCATCGCTGCTGAGCTACTCCGGCACCGACGTGGATCGCGCGCTGGTCGGCGCGACCACGGTGACCACCGTGGAAGGGGCGCTGTCCCTGGCCATCGTCGCCGCGTTCTACTTCCGGCGTGGGCGTTACGAGGACCGCCAGAGCATTCTGCATGCCGCGTCGTGGATGATCCTTGCCCTGGGCGCGGTGTCGTTGTGTGCCCGTTTTGCCGTTGAATGGCTCGGCTACACGTTCCTGTTCGGGGTCATCGTGGCGATCTTCTTCTGGCACCTGACCGCGTGCCTGTTCCTGCCGTGGACCCCGCGCGATTCGCTGCGGCCGATCCTGCCGCTGATGACGATCTGGGCGATCCACATGATCTTCGTCGAGAACGGAACAAGCCTCGTGACGCGGATGCTCTCGGTGATGTTCAGCCCGGGGATCCTCGTGCCCGGCCTCATGATCTGCGGGTGGCGGCTGCGCACCCACAGCCGGCGGTTCCGAACCGACATGATCGGGCGGCACTTCCGGGCCATGCGTCAGGAGCTCGGCCGGGCCCGCACCATCCACGAGAGCATGTTCCCCAGCGAATACGACGACGGCTTCGTCCGCGTGCAGTACACGTACAAGCCCATGCGTGAGCTGGGCGGGGACTTCCTGCACGTCAACGTGGGGCCGGAAGGTCTCGTCCACGCCACCCTGATCGACGTCACGGGCCACGGTCTGGCCGCGGCGCTGACCGTCAACCGGATCTACGGGGAGCTGGAGCGGATCCGCGCCGAGTCGCCGAAGGTCGGGCCGGGCGAGGTGCTCACCCTGCTCAACCGTTACATCAGCCTGACCATGGTCAAGCACGACATCTACGCCAGCGCCATCGGCATGACGCTCGACCCCTACCTCGGCGAGGTCCGCTGGGCCAGCGGCGGGCACCCGCCGGCCCTGCTCCGCGGCGTCAACGGCGTGGTACGTCATCTTCCATCGACGGCGATCCTGCTGGGTGCGGTGCCGGACGAGGAGTTCGAGCCCGGCGAACAGGTCATGGAGCTCGCCCCCGGCGACATTCTCGTGGCCTACACCGACGGCGCGATCGAAGCCCGCGACCGGCGGGGCCGGCAGTTCGGAATCGATCGTCTGCAGGATCTGCTCACCCGAAAGCCGCCGCCGCGCAACTGGCCCCAGTTCATCTCGGCCTCGGTGGACCAGCACAAGATCGGACGCGCCGAGGATGACGTGCTGGTTACGGCCCTCACCTTCTCGGCCGCCCGACCGCAGTCTCAGCCGCTTCACGCAGCGATGGCACGGACATGACCGCCGGCGCCGCCGATCACGCCTACCTGTCCATGGCCGCCCGCCTGGCGCTGCGCGGCCACGGCGGCGCCGAGCCCAACCCCCTGGTCGGATGCGTGATCGTCGAGCCGGGCGGCCGGGTCGTCGGCTGGGGATACCACCGCACGTGCGGCGGCCCTCATGCGGAGATCGAAGCGCTCCGCCGGGCCGACGGCCGCGCGCGGGGGGCGACCGCGTACGTCACCCTGGAGCCGTGCAACCACATCGGCCGCACCGGCCCGTGCTCGGAGGCCCTCATCGACGCCGGCGTGGCGCGGGTGGTCTACGCCCGCCCGGAGCCGGATGCGGTCGCCTCCGGCGGCAGCGGTCGACTGCGGGCCGCCGGCGTCGACGTCGTGGTCACCAGCGCCTGCCGGGCCGCCCTTGACGTGAGCCGTCCCTTCGTTCACCGCGTCGTGAACGGCCTGCCGTGGGTCACCGCCAAGTGGGCCCAGACGCTCGACGGTCGCATCGCAACGCGGCGCGGCGAGAGCAGGTGGATCAGCAACGCCGCCAGCCGACGGCTTGTCCATCGCAAGCGCGGCTGCGTCGACGCGATCGTCACCGGGATCGGCACCGTCCTCGCCGACGATCCGGCCCTCACCGCCCGCGGGGTGCGCCGCCGCCGCACCGCGCGGCGTGTGGTCGTCGATCCCCACCTGGAGATCCCGCCTGAGAGCCGGCTCGTCACCAGCGCCGACCACGCCCCCACCGTCGTGGCCTGCGGCCAGCGCGAGCTGGAGTCGAAGCGCGACGTCGCGTCCCGGCTCCGGGCGGCCGGCGTCGAGCTGCTCGCTGTCCCCATGGAGCGCGACGAGCTGCCCCTGACGCCGGTGCTCCGCGAGCTGGTCGCCCGCCATGACACGGCCCACGTGCTCGTCGAGGCCGGGGCGGGCCTGCTCGGCCGGCTCTTCCGGCAACGTCTGATTAACGAGGCGTGGGTGTTCGTGACCCCCCTGCTCCTCGGTGACGACGCGGCGATACCCTGTGTCCGCGGTCTCACGGCGGAGACGCTGCTCGACGGCTGCCGGCTCGACCTGTGGAACGTCCGCCGCCGCGGCGACGATGTGCTGCTGCAGTACGGAGTCTTGTGAGATGATCACATCAGTCGCCGCGCTGGCCTGCATCCTGACCGGCGTTCCCGTCGTGGAGGATCAGCACCTCCGCGTCGCGCTGTCGCCCGACACGCACACCGCCACGGTGATCTCGCGTCTGCACGCCCGCGGGCGGGGCACCCTGGAGCTGCGTCTGATCAGCGAGGCCGCGATCAGCGAGTCTCTGCTGAACGGGGCCCCCACCGAGCTCCGCCGCCGCCCGGACGGCGATGAGCCGGGACTCTCCATCCTCTCCGTTGAACTGCCCGGATCGCGCTGCGAGCTGGTCATCACCTACGCCGCGACGTTTCTCCAGGACGTCGCAGCGGGCGAGCGGCCGGGCCGGATTCACAACCAGTCGGTCCGGGCTCACATCGGCCCGGAGGGCGTCTTTCTCGCCGACGGTGCCGCCTGGCATCCGCTGCCGATCGGCGACGACGGACTCCCCGCCCTGCACCTCATCGGCATTGATCTCGAGCCGCTGGAGGGCTGGGCACTCGTCGCCTCCGGCGATCCGGCCGCGCACGCGGGCAGCCTCGACGAACCGGTGTGGAGCTGGCGCACACCCCGCGCCGTGGACGGCCTGGCCGTCGCCGGCGGGCAGCACGGACTGCACGGCCGGCGGCACGAGACCCCGAGCGGCCCGGTGGACGTGGTCATGCAGGTGCCGCCGGAGCACGATCGGCTGGCGCCGATGTTCCTCGATGCCGCGTGCGAGTATCTCGACCTGTACACGCCGCTGCTGGGACCGTTTCCATACAAGCGATTCTCCATCGTCGAGAACTTCTTCTCGTCGGGCTTCGCCTATCCGGGTTTCACGTTGCTGGGGCCGCGGGTGGTGGCCATGGCGCCGCGGTCGCTGGCGCCGGGATACCTCGACCACGAGCTCGTTCACAACTGGTGGGGCAACGGCGTGTACGTCGACCCCCGGGACGGCAACTGGTGCGAGGCCCTGACGAGCTTCTGCGCCAACTACTTTCGCCGGATCGTCGAGGGGGGCGAGCAGGCCGGTCTCGAGTACCGCCGGGGGATCCTGATGAAGCTGTCGACCGATCCGGACAGCCTCGACGACGGACCGCTGGGCATGTTCGGTCGCGACGCCGGCCTCGACCGCTTCGTCGGGTACGACAAGGGGGCGTTCTTCTTCATCATGCTGAGCCGGCTGGCGTCCTACGACGCCCAAACTTCCCCCGGCGAGGTTCCCTGGACGAGCCTTCGTCGCTTTGCCGAGATCCACCTGGGCCAGCGGGCGGGGTGGGCGGACATCCAGGCGGCATTCGAGGCGACCATCGCGCCCGACCGCCCGCCGGGCTGGCTCGACGGGATGTTCGAGCTGTGGGTGCGGGAGCACACGGTGCCCAGAACGATTCCCGGCGATCCGGCCGACGCCCGCGCGGCGTTTGGGGCGCAGTACGACCGGGGCTGGCATCTCGTCACCGAGGCCATCGACGGCGAGCGCTTCGAGATCGACCCGCAGTTCAGCCTGTACCGCGTGCTGCCGCCGGATCAGATCATCCCCACCATCGCCGGCACCACCGGCCGGGGCGGGGTCGCGGTGGCGTGTGACGAGTCGCGGCCGCACGCCCGGGCCCTGCTGGACCAGCTCGACCCGGATCCGGCGGGTGAGAACCTCCTGATCATCGGGGCGCCCATGATCCGCGACCACGAGTCCCTGCTTCGACGTGTGACGGATCCCATCATCATCGACGAGCGCGGCTTCATCGTCGGCGGCGTCGCGTACCGCGAGCCCTCCCAGGCGGTCCTTCACACGATGCAGCACCCCGATCACCCCGGCCGCTTCATCACGGTGTTTCACAGCAACGGCGAGGCGGGCTGGAGCCGGCTGCGGCTCGTGCTGTTCTACACACGTGACACGACCATCGTCTGGAGCAACGGCAGCGTCGTTGCGCGGCGTGTGTTCGAGCCCGACCGGCGACTCGGCCTACGGTGAGGCCTGCGTCTCGGCCGCGACCTCGATGCCGAAGTCCTCGGCGGTGACCGGAATCCGGCGGTCCGGCGGGAAGATGCGTAGGACGTTGTCCCCGTTTTCGAGGCCAAGACCCTTGCGGTCGGGGTGGGAGACGATTCGAACCGTGTCGAGCGGGCGGCCCCCGAAGCCGTACAGGGTCACGCTCATGACGCCGGCCGGCAGCGGCGCGACGATCTCGACCTGAGCCGCCCGCTGCCGCGTCAGAAGGTCCAGCAGCGTCTCCACTCTCTCGGCCGAGACCTCGGCGCCGAGGTCGGGCGCGAGCCATCGCTCCAGATCGCGTTGCAGCCGCAGCTCGCCGCCCGCTCGCCGGATGACGATCGTCTTGACGTCTGCCGCGTTGACGCCGCTTGCCGTGGGGTCGATCAGCGTCGAGAGCGGCACGAACAAGGCCCGCAGCACGGGCTCGGGCAGCCGCACCACGACGGGCCGCCCCTGCACCAGGGCGAACCGGTCCTCCGACCCCACGCCCATTCTCGAGCCGACGAGCAGCCGCTGCTCCTGGACCGTGGACTCGCCGTCGGCCGTGCGTGCGGTCGCCCGCACGACGAGACCGGCGGCCGGCTCCGCGAGGCCAAACTTGGCCAGATCATCGGGCTGATCGAGGATGAAGCCGTCCGAGCGGGCCCGCGCCAGGGCCGAGAACAGCTCGTTGCGGGTGAGCTCGTCGGCCCGCGTTCGCAGGGGCTCGATCATCATCCACCGCTTGCCCACCCGCTCGATCACCGTGCGGTTCAGCCCGTCGGCGATCTCGACGTGATCGGTGTCGGCGCTCAGCCCCGCGAAGAGCGTCCGGTCGCGCCAGTTCTTCGGGTCGGTTTCCACCGCCCGCTCGTACAGCTCGCCCGTCACCACGTGGATCGTCGGATCGCCCTTCGCCCGCAGGTAGGACCGACCTGCCACCCCGCGGCGGCCGAGCTGCAGGGTGACCTCCCCGTCGGGCCACCCGCAGGTGAGCACGGTCAAGGGCGGGTCGAGTCCGAGGTCGGTGCCCGACTGCTCTTGGGGATCGATCCGGGCGACGACCGTGATCTCCGCGGCCAGCTCGGCCAGCTGCCGCATGGAGTAGAACTGCATCGGGTAGCGGAAGGGCTCGATCTGCATCCAGCCTCCGTCCGCCCTGGCAAACACCAGGGTCGGCTCGTCCAGCCGCGCCAGCGTGATGCGATCGACGGCTTCGACGGGGACGCCGGCCGTCGCCGCCAGCCTGACCCCGCCGCCGGGGGGGCCGGAGGTCACGGCCTCGCCGGGCGTGGCGCGCCAGAGCACGACGGCGGCCACCACACCGATCACGGCCAGGATCACCACCACGATGGTCGGCTTGGTGCTCATGTCAGCTGCGCCGCACCATCCACACGGCGAGCCCCAGACCGAGGCACCCTCCGGGCACGATCGCCAGCGCGATCCAGCGCCACAGGGTCTGCACGGAATCCGTGACGCCTTCCAGCCGGGCCACCTGCCGGCTGATGGGGCTGGCCGCGATGAGCTCGTCGGCGCCGGCGAGCCACGCCACCGCGGCCAGCAGCATCTCGTAGTTGCCGGGATTCACGAGGATCCTGCGGTCGCCGCCGACCGGGATCACCACGTCGGCGAGATAGCTCAGCAGCCAGCCGCCCGACCCCACCACGAGCAGCCGCTGCACGCCCTCGCCGGTCGGGTTGCGTCGTTCGGCGGCGACGACCAACGGCAGGTCCGTGTGGAAGCGTTGTGACGCGGCGGGCTCGTCGAGCGACTCCGGGTTCACCATCCAGTCGGGCTCCAGCCAGCGGCTCGCGGTGGACTCGATGGCGGCGATGACGTCGACGCGCACGTCCGCGGGCATCTCCGGCGCCCGCCGCACCGCCACCGGCAGGTCGAACGACGACTGAAGACCGTGCACCGCCGACGCGATGGCGTGCCCCGGCGCATAGTCGCTCAGCTGGATGACACGCTGGTTGATCACGCCGCCCTGCTGGTCGCGCACCGCCTCAAAGACGACGCCGGAGGTGTCCACGGTGAGACCGAACGGCGCTCCCAGGTTCGACCAGGGATCGGTCTTGCCGGATCGGGCCAGGCCGCTGGGGCTCACGTTCAGCAGCACCGACTCCCCGTCGGCGATGAGGCTGCGGACGGCCTCGATGAGCGTCTGCTCCGCCTCGCCGACGGCGAGGCTCCGCCGCTGGGGGATCGGCGGGGGCACGACGACCCACGCCACGGGTCGCTCCCGCGGCGGGTCCGGTCGCTCGCTGCGGTGCACGATCCACTCGCGGACCTCGTAGCGGACGGCATTGAGCATGTCGGCCGCCCCGACGAAGTCGATGTTCTGCGGGCGGCGATTGAGCAGCGAGTCCTCCTCGCCGTGGACGAGGACCACCATGGGCATCGCCTCGGCCACGAGGGACCGGATGGTGGCGGAGATCGTCTGCTCACCGCGAAACCGCTGGTCAAAGGTGACCTCGCCGGAGCCACGCTGCCGCAGGTTGAGACGGGCGAAGAGCTGCTCGGGCGGAATGACCGCCGCTCCCGGCGGCCCCAGCACGATCGCCGTCTCGCCCGTCTCGAGGCTGCGGCCGATGCGGGCCAGCTCGAGGGCGGGCAGGTGCTTGAGCGGATCGGCTCGCGTGGCCAGCTCCTGCGCCCATCCGTCGAGCTCGTCGCGGTGGGTGGCGGCGTACTGACGGACGGCGAGGTCGGTGTCGGGCTCGTCGCGCCAACCATTGAACAGGCCGACGATGCGGTACAGCTCGTCGGCCCAGGTCGTCATGGCGACCACCAGGATGCTGCGGGCGGAGTCGTAGTCCGGCATCGGTCGGCTCTCGTCCACCCGCATGGCCCGCGCGACCTCCGCCTCGACCTGTCGTGTCTGCTCCAGCCGCAGCGAGACCACCGCGAGCACCTGGTCGATCTCGCGCTGGGCGGCGCCGCCGGCCTCGAGCGCCGCCCGCAACGCCGTCATCCCCCCCGCCTGCTGCTGCAGGAACACGGTGAACAGCTCCAGGGCCTCGCGCGCGTCGGACAGCGCGGCGTCGTACGCGGCGATCTGGTCGCGGTAGACCAGACGCAGCCGGGCCAGCAGCGCTTCGTACCGATCCAGCGAGGCGGGGTCCGCCGGGTCGATCCGTGCAATGGAGACGCTCTCCGAGGCGTCGTCGTACCGCTGGAGGACCTCGTCCACCTGCCTGAGCAGGGCCGGCTCCCGACCCTCGCGGCTCATGATCAGGGCGATCGTCCACTCGCCATCCAGCTGGGCCAGCAACCGGCGGGTCTGCTCGCTCAGCGAGTACGCGCGGGTCTTGGTGGCGTCCAACCGCCACCGCAGGGCCGGGTGGGCGGCGAGGCAGTTGACGGCGACGGCGATCGTCACGATGCCTGCGAGAAAGACCGCCAGGTTGAGCCCGGCTTTTTTCATCGCCACCTCCGGACGTCAAGCGACCTCGCGGCCGCGATCAGCAGCACCACCGTCAGCGTGCCGAAGTAGGCGAAGTTGTTCGAGTCGATCAGCCCGATGGCGAAGTCGCGAAGCCTCAGGTCCGGATCGGCCGCCAGCACGACCTCGTCGGCGCGGGCCTGCCACGACCCCGGCAGCAGGTCGGTCTGGGGCAGCCCCTTGGTCACCAGCAGCACCAGCAGCCAGAAGAAGACGGTGATGAGGTAGGCAACCACCTGACTCGAGGTCAGGGTGGATGCGAGAATGCCGCTGGCCAGGTACACGCAGCCCGCCAGCAGCACCCCCAGGTAGCCGCACAGCAGCTCGCCATAGTCGGGGCGGCCGTACAGCTCCAGGGCGACGACGAACAGCCCCGTGGGCGCCAGCAGCAGCGTGAGAAAGCCCACCGCGGCCGCGAACTTGCCGACGATCACCTCGCCCGTGCGGACGGGGCTGGTGAGCAGCGTCTCGATCGTTCCCAGACGAAGCTCCTCGCTGATCATGCGCATGGTGATGGCCGGGCAGATGAGCATGAAAGCCAGCATGCTGAAGGCGAAGATGGGCTGCAGGGTGGCGGGGTCCCCGGAGTTGAAGACATACCGGACAAAGAGCCATCCGTTGACGAGCATGTACAGCGCCGCCACGACGTAGCCGCCGGGCGAAAGGAAGAAGGCCCGAAGCTCGCGGCCCGTGATGGCCGCCACCGCGCTCACGCCGTGACCCTCTCGACCGGGACGGCGTCGGTCGTCGTCTCCGCCTCGTCCACGATGCGGACGAACAGTCGCTCCAGCGTCGGTGCCTCGCGGTGAAGCTCGCGCACCGTGCCTCCGGTCTCCGCGATCGCCTGGGCGATTGACTCGCGGAGATCCCGGGTGCCGTTGCGGGTGGTCACGGTGAGACGCCGCCACGCCCCATCGAGGCTCACGGACTCGACGTCGCCGACGCCCTCCAGGGCGGCGACCGCCGTCGGGGCGTTGCTCGCGTTGCACTCCACGACATAGCGGCCCTCGCCGGCGGCCGCCCGGCGGAGCTCGTCGATGGTCCCCGTCGCCCGGACGCGTCCCCGGGCCAGCATGATGATCCGGTCGCAGGTGAGTTCCACCTCGGCGAGGTTGTGCGTGGACAGCAGGATCGTGTGACGCCCCGCCAGCTCGCGGATCAGCCCCCGGACCTCGCGCATCTGAGTCGGATCCAGCCCCGACGTGGGCTCGTCGAGAATCAGAATCGGCGGCTCGTGCAGCAGAGCCGCGGCCAGCCCGACCCGCTGCCGGAAGCCCTTGGAGAGCTGGCTGATGGGCCGCCGCCGGACCTCGGCCAGCGAGCAGCGCCCCACCACGCGGTCCATCGCCGCCCGCCGCCCGGCCCGTGGCATGCCGAACAGTCTCGCCCTGAAGGTCAGGTACTCATCGACCCGCATCTCCCCGTAGAGCGGCGTGGACTCGGGCAGGTAGCCGATGCGCTGCTGGCCCCGTCGGGGCGCGGCGGTGACGTCGATGTCGTCGACCAGAACCTGGCCCGAGGTGGGCCGCAGATAGCCGCAGATCATGCGGATCGTCGTGGTCTTGCCGGCGCCGTTGGGCCCCAGGAACCCCACCACCTGCCCCTGCGGGATCTCGAAATCGATCGAATCTACGGCCAGGAATCTGCCGAACTTCTTGGACAGGTGGTGGGCGTTGATCACGGCTCACTCCTTGCGCCGCCCGCGGAGTCATTCACTTGGGGCCGTCCTTGATCTATAGTAATAAGATTTGCTAGAAGGTACGCGACAAGACGACCACCTCATGACGCTGTCCCGTCCACGGCTTGTGCTCCTGCCGGGTGATTCGCCGGTGGAACCGAGCCTGATCGATTGGCTGAAGACGCAATTCGAGATCGTCGAGGTTGAGGATACCGCCGATCTCGCTCGAGCCGCGGCTGAGTCGCCGGGATCGCTGATCGTCTGCTCTCCGGACGGGCTCGACCGTCTCCGGCAGGGTCTTCCCGGCGAGGGGGCGTCGACGGTTCTGCAGCACATCGGCGAGGGCGTGGGCGTGGTGGACGCCGCCGGTGCCATCACCTGGCAGAACACGCGGCTCGCGGAGTACAGCGAGAACATCCGCCAGCGATTCGCCGAGCTCGGGCGACAGGCCGTCCAGATCTTCAACCGGGAGTCAACGGTCGCCGACGCGTCCGGCCGCAGCAGCAGCCGGAAGTTCTCCTTCCAATGCGACGACCAGCACTTCGAGGTGGTGGCCTCACCCGCCTCGACCGGATCGGCCGGACAGGTCACGGCGGCGGTCGGCGTTCTCTGGGACGTCACGGCCGGCCGGCGGCTGCTCGACAAGCTCGACGCCATCGACGCCGCCGGCAGCGAGCTGATGAAGATCGAGGCCGACTCGATTCGCAAGCTCTCGATGGCCGACCGGCTCAAGCTCCTCGAAGAGAAGATCGTAAAGTACGTTCACGATCTTCTTCACTTCGACGACTTCGAGATCCGCCTGCTCGATCGCGAAACGAACCGCCTGGACCTGGTCATGGCGATCGGCATCACCCCGCTTCGCATCGGCGAAGTCATTTTCGCCGAGCCCGAGGGCAACGGCATCTCCGGATACGTCGCCACCAGCGGCGAGAGCTACCTGTGCCCCAACGTCCGGGAGGATCCCCTCTACCGGGAGGGCCTGGACGACGCCGCCAGCTCCCTGACGGTGCCCTTGCGGCTGCACGACCGGACGATCGGTGTCTTCAACATCGAGTCCAAGTCGCCCGCCGCGTTCGACGAGAACGACCGGCAGTTCGCCACGATCTTCGCGCGGTACATCGCCATGGCCATGAACATCCTGAATCTGCTCGTGGTGGAGCGGTACACGACCAACGAGCAGTTGGCAGGCAACGTTCTGGGCGAGCTGAGCGATCCGCTGGCGGACATCACCGAGCAGGCCGAGGCCCTGCGCGAGGCCCAGGACGAGGACGCCGGAGGCCGCGAGGGCCTCGAGAGCATCATCGATTCGGTCGAGCAGATCCGGCGGCGGATCGAGGCGTGCACGGCGGGACCGAAGACGATCCTCGGCGCCGAGCAGGAGCTCCATCGCGACAAGCCCGACCCCGCCATGATGGGCAAGCGCGTCCTCATCGCCGACGACGACGTCGAGATCCGCACGAGCGTCAGCGCCATTCTCACGCAGCGCGGCTGCGACGTGACCTCGTGCTGCGACGGGAGCGAGACGATCGAGATCCTGCAGAAGCTGGCTCCCGGCAACTGCCCCTTCGACCTGGTCATCTCCGACATCAAGATGCCGGATCGCAGCGGCTACGAGGTGTTCCGGGCCGCCAAGGAGCTGTCAGCCGAGCTGCCGGTCATACTCATGACGGGTTTCGGCTACGACCCCCACCACTCCATCGTCCGCGCTTCGCAGGAAGGACTGCAGTCGTTCCTCTTCAAGCCCTTCAAGGCCAGGCAGCTCATCGACGAGGTGAAGAAGGCCCTGGCGGCCGGCGATGACGCCGTGAAGAAGCCGCAACGCACACACAAGCAGAAGACCTGACCGGTCTTACGTCCGGTCGGCCACGAGCACCCGCCACAGGCCCTCGTGGTCCTTGAGGACCGTGGCGTTGTCGAACACGCCGGTCGCCTCGACCAGTGCCAGCACCGCGTCGTGCTGAGCGGTCGCGATCTCGATGGCGAGACGACCCTCGGCCCGAAGCAGGGCGCCGGCTCTCGTGATGAGAGGCCCGATGACGTCCAGGCCGTCGCGCCCGCCCCGCAGCGCCGCCTCCGGCTCGTGCTCCCTCACGTTGGGGGCCACGTCCGGCCACTCCGAGTCACTGATGTAGGGCGGGTTGGAACAGATGGCGTCGAACCGCCGACCGCCGGGGTCGGCCGCCAGCGGCTCGAGTCCCGGACCGGACCGCAGCTCGAACCGATCCTCGACCCGGTGGTGCTCGGCGTTGCGGCGGGCGACGGCCAGGGCCTCCCGGCTCACGTCGGTCGCCACGACATGCGCGTCGTCCAGCAGCGCGGCGAGACAGATGCCGATGCAGCCGCTGCCGGTCCCGACGTCGGCGATGAGCGGGCCGGCGTGGCCCGGAGCGGCCCGGCACCACTGCAGCACGTTCTCCACGAGCGTCTCGGTGCAGGGCCGGGGGATGAGCACGGAGCGGGTCACGGCGAACTCGCGGCCGAAGAACCACGCGTGACCAACCAGGTACTGGACGGGCTCGTGATCGGCGGCGCGGGCCACGAGCTCGTGCAGGGATGACAGCTCCAGGGGCTGGGCCGGCCGGTCAACTTCCATGTACAGCCGCAGCCGCTCGCAACCGATCACGTGTGCCAGCAGCATCTCGGCCACCACCCGCGGCGAATCGATGCCCTTGGCGGTGAAGTGGCCGGTCATCCACTGCAGCAGCCGCCGTGTCGTCCACGTTTCCCGGGTTTTTCCGCGGGCCGTCACCATCAATGCCTCCGGGTGGATAAGTCTAAGCGCCGACGCCGCGCCCCCGATAGGCCGGACGTTTATACTCCATCCCACCCCCCCTACGGCGAAACCGCACATGGCCCAGATCACAAAACCCACGCCTGCCGATGCGAAGTCCTCCGCGGCCGGGCGCCGTTCGCGCGGGATCGGCGATCCCGCCCTCGAGCCGCAGATTCAACGCATCGGCCGCGATCTTCTCGAGCAGACCGGCCGCCAGCGGGCCGGCGTTCTCTCCAAGGCATTCTGGTCGCAAAAGCTCATCGACTGGGCGATGAAGGACGAGGCGTTCAAGGTCCAGCTGTTCCGCTTCGTCGACACGTTTCCCACGCTCAAGACGCCCGAGCAGATTCACGATCACCTGACCGACTACCTGTCGCAGCCGGGCGTGACGCCGCCGCCGGGTCTCGGTCTCGGCATGAAGGCGGGCGGGATCCTCAAAGGCACGTTCGCCAAGACGGTCGCGAGCCAGATCACCGGTCTCGGCCAGCGGTTCATCGCGGGCACCGACGCCGCGTCGGCGCTGCCCAAGCTGGAGAAGCTCTGGTCGGAGGGCATGGCCTTCTCGGTTGATCTGCTGGGTGAGGCGTGCGTCAGCAACGCCGAGGCGGAGATCTACCAGGGCAAGTACCTCGACCTCATCACGCGTCTGGGGGAGAAGGTCGCGGCCTGGCCGGCCAACGACCGACTGGAGACCGATCACATCGGGGCCATACCCCGCACGAACATCTCGATCAAGATCAGCTCGCTCTATGCCCGCACCGACCCCGTGGACTTCGAGGGCTCGATCGAAGGTCTCGTCACGGCGCTGCACCCGATCCTGACGGCGGCCCGAGACCACGGCGTCTTCATCAACTTTGACATGGAGTTTTTCGAGTACAAGGACCTGACGATCGAGCTGTTCCTGCGGTGCTGCGAGGCGATCGACTTCCCGGCCGGGATCGCTCTGCAGGCGTACCTGCGAAGCGGTGACGACGACGCCCGCCGCATCATTGAGTGGTCGAAGCGCAACGGCCGCCAGGTCACCGTGCGTCTCGTCAAGGGTGCGTACTGGGACTTTGAGACCATCCACGCCGAGCTGATGGGCTGGCCGGTGCCCGTCTGGAGCCGCAAGTCCGAGACGGACGCGTGCTTCGAGCGGATGACGGACGCCTTCATCGAGGCCATCCCCGCTCGCGGCAGCGAGGGCGGCGTCAGGCTGGCACTCGGCTCGCACAACATCCGCTCCATTGCGGCGGGGCTGGCCCGGCTGGAGCAGCGTGGCCTGCCCGACTCGGCCCTCGAGCTGCAGTTTCTCAACGGCATGGGCGACGACATCAAGGCCGCGGCGGTCGAGCGGGGGCTCCGCGTCCGCGAGTACGTGCCCGTGGGCGAGATGATCCCCGGCATGGCGTACCTCGTCCGGCGGCTGCTCGAAAACACGTCAAACGAGTCGTGGCTGCTCGCCAGCGTTCTCGGCACCACGCCGCCGGAGACGCTGCTCGCCTCCCCACACGTCGCGCCGGAGGGTCCCGATCCCGGCGTGGAGCGGATCCAGGGTGCCCCGGAGCGTCACGGGCTGAGCCCGGCCGTGAAGGGCGTGGGCGACGGCCGCCCGTTCTTCACCGAGCCGCACCGCGACTTCGCCGACCCCGATCAGCGTGAGGCCTTCGCCGCGGCCATCGCCACGGCGACCGTCCCGCACGTCGCCATCGACGCCACCGTGGACGACGCCGAGAACGCACTGAGTCAGGCCGCCGCCTCGACGTGGCGGGACGCGGACCCACGGCAGCGGGCCAGCGCCCTGATCCGGGCGGCGGCGATCATGCGTGAGCGACGCGACGAGCTGTCGGGCATCGAGATCCGCGAGGCGGGTAAGACCTGGCGCGAGGCGGACGCCGACGTCTGCGAGGCGATCGACTTCTGCGAGTACTACGCCCGCATGTCGGTGGGCCTGTTCGAACGCGAACGTCTCGGCACGTTCATCGGCGAGCTCGACGAGGCCTTCTACCAGCCGCGCGGCATCGCCGTCGTGATCAGCCCGTGGAATTTCCCGCTGGCCATCTGCTGCGGGATGACCTCGGCCGCGGTGGTGACGGGCAACGCCACGATCGTCAAACCGTCCCGGCAGACGCCGGGGATCACCAGGGTGATGTGCGAGATTCTCTGGGAGGCAGGGGTGCCGCGCGACGCGTTGCACCTGATGGCGGGGCCCGGCCGCACGGTGGGAGCCGCCCTCATCCGCGACCCGCGGGTGGGCGTCATCGCGTTTACGGGCTCCAAGGAGGTCGGTCTGGACATCATCGAAGGCGCGGGCAGGACCGTTCCCGGCCAAACCCACGTGAAGAAGGTCATCGCCGAGATGGGAGGCAAGAACGCGGTCATCGTGGACGCGTCGGCCGACCTCGACGAGGCGGTCAAGGGCGTGCGGTACTCGGCGTTCGGCTACCAGGGCCAGAAGTGCTCCGCGTGCAGCCGCGTCGTGGTCGTGGATACGGCCTACGACCTCTTTCTCAAGCGGCTCGTCGAATCGACGCGGACCCTGGTGATCGGCGATCCGATGGATCCGGCCAGCGACGTCGGCCCCATCATCGACGAGAGCGCCGCCGCCAGCATTCGCAAGTACATCGAGATCGGCATGCAGGAAGGCCGCCTGGAGACCGACCTCGAGGTGCCGGCGGGCCTGGAGGAGAAGGTCGGCAAGCCGTACATCGCGCCGCACATCTTCTCCGGCATCCAGCCCCACCACCGCATCGCCCAGGAGGAGATCTTCGGACCGGTCCTCGCCGTGATCCGGGTGAAGGACTTCGAGGAGGCACTGGAGGTCGCCAACGGCGTCGAGTTCAAGCTGACCGGTGGCGTCTTCAGCCGCAAGCCGGCGCACCTGGAACAGGCGCGCCGTCAGTTCCGCGTCGGCAACCTGTACCTCAACCGCGGCTGCACGGGGGCCCTCGTCGGCCGCCAGCCATTCGGCGGCTTCGGCATGTCCGGCGTCGGCTCCAAGGCCGGCGGCAAGGACTACCTGCTGCAGTTCATCGAGCCGCGGGCCGTCGCCGAGAACACGATGCGTCGCGGCTTCGCACCGGGGCTGTGAGGCGGCGTCTCAGACGCTGAAGTACTTCGCGTCCGGATGGTGCACGATGATCGCGCTGGTCGACTGCTCGGGGTCGATCTGCCAGTTCTCGGTGAGCTGGCACCCGATCCGCCCGGGGTCGAGCAGGCGAAAGAGCTTGTCCTGATCGCTCATCTCCGGGCACGCGGGATAGCCGAAGCTGTACCGGCTGCCGCGGTAGTGCTGCGTAAAGAGCTTGGAGATGTCGCCGGCGTCATCGCCGCCGATGCCAAGCTCGGCCCGCATGCGCTTGTGCCACAGCTCCGCCAGCGCCTCGGCCGCTTCGACGCCGAGCCCGTGCAGGTAGAGGTACTCGGTGTAGTCATTGGCCTCGAACAGGGCCCTGGCCCGCCGGCTCGCCTCATCGCCCATCGTCACGCAGTGCATGCCGATGACGTCACGCTCGTCGTGGTCGATCGGCCGGAAAAAGTCGCTGATGCACCGACGCTGACGCCTGGACTGCCGCGGGAACGAGAATCGCTCGATCTCCCGGCCGTGGTCCTCGGCGTCAAAGATCACCACGTCATCCCCGTCCGAGGCGCACGGGAAGAACCCGTAGACCACCTTCGGACGCAGGATCGCCTCGTCACGGCACTGGGCCTTGAGACGCTGGAAGATCGGGTGCACCGTGTCCTCGAGCTGGTGCCGGTACTCCTGCTCGCTGCGGGGTCCCTTCTTGAACTGCCATTGACCACGAAACAGCGCTACCGTGTTGATGAACGGGTACACGTCATCGAGCCGCACTGATTCGATGACACGCGAGCCGAAAAACGGCGCCTGGGGCACGTCCACCTCGCGGAGCCTCACCGGCGCGGTCGCGACCGCGGCCCCCGAACCACCCGTGTCCTCGTCGAGGTCCTCGCCCGCCGCGGCCCGAAGCTCGGCGAACTTCTGCTCGCTCGCCGCTCGCTTGGCGAGTCGCGATTGGATCTCCGTGTCGATCGCGTCGAGGTTCGCTTCGACGAGCCGGTCGCAGATATGCAGCGCCTCGAAGGCATCCCGGCCGTAGTACAGCCGTCCCTGGTAGATGTCCCGCAGGTGGGACTCGGCATAGTGGCGGGTCAGCGCCGCGCCGCCCAGCAGCACGGTGGTCTTGATGCTGCGGGTGTTCAGCTCGTGGAGGTTCTGCTCCATGACGCCCACGGACTTGACCAGCAGCCCGGAGAGGCCGATGGCGTCCGCGTTCGCCTTGTCAGCCGCTTCGAGAATGACGTTGATCGGCTGCTTGATGCCCAGGTTCACCACCTCGTAGCCGTTGTTGCTGAGAATGATGTCCACCAGGTTCTTGCCGATGTCGTGCACGTCCCCCTTGACCGTGGCCAGGACGATCTTCGCCTTGGCCCGTGTGCCCGTGCCGATCTTGTCCATGTGCGGCTCGAGGAACGCGACCGCCTTCTTCATGACCGCCGCCGACTGGAGCACGAACGGCAGCTGCATCTGCCCCGATCCGAACAGGTCACCGACCACCTTCATGCCCTCGAGCAGGTGATCGTTGATGATCTCCAGAGGCGTGTACTGCCGCATCGCCTCGACAAGATGATCGCTCAGGTCCTGGTCATCACCGTCGATGATGTGCCGCTGGAGCTGCTCTTGAAGGGTCAGCGACTCCATGGGCGTCGTGTCCGCCGCCGCCTCCCCTTCGGGGAAGAGGCTGATGAAGTGAAGCAGCGGATCGAAGCCGGCCGGTTTGCCCTTGGGCCGCTTCGCGCCGCGGTGGTCGAAGATGAGCCACTCGGCCGCCTGCCATTTCTCGTCGTCGATCCGGTTGCGCGGCAGAATCCTGCTCGCGTGCACGATCGCAGCGCTGAGGCCGCGGCGTCGAGCTTCTTCCAGGAACACCGAATTGAGCACGGCCCGGGCCGCCGGGCGCAGGCCGAAGCTGATGTTCGACAGGCCCAGCAGGATCCCGCACGACGGCAGGCGATCGTGGATGAGCCTGATCCCTTCGAGTGTCTC
This sequence comes from Phycisphaerales bacterium, assembly GCA_041580235.1. Lineage (GTDB taxonomy): Bacteria > Planctomycetota > Phycisphaerae > Phycisphaerales > SM1A02 > JADFOJ01. The sequence continues at coordinate 6,540 of JBFGEG010000008.1, read as the reverse complement.
CAGGCCGAGCCGGCGGTCATCCTCGTTGCCGGTCGCGATCGTGAAGGTCAGGGGGTCGATGAGCAGATCGCGCTCGTCGAGCCCCCACCTGTTGACGAACAGGTCGTGCATCCGCGAGGCGATCTCCAGCTTGCGGATGGCGGTCTTGGCCATGCCCGCCGTGGGATCCTCGTCGATGGTCAACGCCACGCAGGCCGCCCCATAGCGCTTGAGCAAGGGGCAGACGTCATCAAAACGCTTCTCGCCGTCCTCGAGGTTGATCGAGTTGACGATGCACTTGCCGCCCGCGCGCTGCAGGGCGGCCTCGAGGACGTCGGCCTCGGTCGAGTCGATCATCAACGGCACGTTGACCTGCCGCACGTAGCGGGACACGACCTCGGCCATGTCCTGCACGCCGTCGCGACCCACGAAATCCACGCAGACGTCGAGCACCTGCCCGCCGCCGCGGACCTCCTCCCGCGCGACGGCCACGAGCCCGTCGTAGTCCCCGTTGTCGAGCAGACGCTTGAAACGTCGTGAGCCGTTGGCGTTCGTGCGCTCGGCGACGATGAGAAACGAGTTCTCCTGCTCGAACTCCACCGGCGCATACAGGCTGGAGCATGCCGGAGCGGGCTCGGTGATCCTTCGGGCCGCCGGCGCCCGCCGACCTACCGCCTCGGCGAGGAGTCGGATATGGTCGGGCGTCGTTCCGCAGCAGCCGCCGACAAAGGATGCCCCCGCCTCGACGAACTTGAGCATCGCCTCGACGAAAGACTCGGGCGACAGGGGATACTCGGTCCGCCCCTCCACGATCACCGGCAGCCCGGCGTTGGGCAGCACCGAAAACGGCCGTGGCCAGTGCTCGCTGAGCCACGCCACGTGCTCACGCATCTCCGTGGGACCGGTCGCACAGTTGAGGCCGAGCGACGCGATCGGGAACATGGCCAGCGCGTTGGCGGCCGCTGCGATCTCGGTGCCCAGCAGCATGGTGCCGGTGGTCTCGATGGTGATGCTCACCAGGATGGGCACCTCCTGGGGCGCCCGGTCGGCGTCACGAAGCGCGTCGAGGCACGCATTGATCGCGCACTTGGCCTGCAGCAGGTCCTGGCAGGTCTCGATCAGGAAGGCGTCCGCGCCGCCGTCCACCAGCCCGCGGGCCTGCTCGCGGTAGCTGTTGAGCATCTGCGGCCACGTCGCCTGCCCCAGCGAGATCAGCTTGGTCCCCGGCCCCATCGACCCGATGACGAACCGCGGGCGGTCCGGCGTCTCGAACTTCTCACACGCGGTCCGGGCGATCCGGGCCGCGTCGCGGTTCAGCTCGTAGGCCCACCCTGCGGCCTCCTCGTCGAAATCGCCGAGCACGAGCGGGTTGGCGCCGAAGGTGTCGGTCTCGACCGCATCGGCCCCGACCGCGAGAAAGCTCTCGTGGATCGCCTGGATCACGTCCGGGCGGGAGCGAACCACGATGTCGGTGCAGTTCTCGCGTCCCAGGTAGTCCTGCTCGATGGACAGGTCCATCGCGTGCAGGCTCGCACCCATGGCCCCGTCGAGAATCAGGACCCGGTCCCGGAGGGTCTGGAGGAATCGGCTCACAGCCATGGGAAGATCATACCCGGCTCCCGCTCTTTCATCCGTTGTTCCGGATGAACGGATGAAGAGCTTTTTCAGACCCCCACCGCCCATAATCAAGGCCTCTCGGCGTCACAGCAGCCGATCGAGCAGCCGGTACTGCACCGCCTCGGCCACATGGTGGGACCCCACGGGGTCCGAGCCATCGAGGTCGGCGATGGTCCTGGCCACCCGTCGGATCCGGTCGTACGCCCGGGCGCTGAGCCCCAGCTCCGTCATCGCCTGGCCCAGGACCAGGGCTGCGTCGTCGTCCAGGGCGGCGACCCGATCGAGCCCGCGGCCCGACAGCTCGCCGTTGGCGACACCCGATCCCTGGCGGCGGGCCTGCCTCGCGCGGGCCTCGACCACACGCCGCCGCATCGTCGCCGTATCCGTGCCGCGTCGCGTCGATTGAAGCTGCCGGTAGGGAACGGCCGGAACCTCGACGTGGATGTCGATGCGGTCGATGAGCGGGCCGGAGAGCCTGGAAAGGTACTGCTGCATCGCGCGCCGGCCGACCTCGTCGTCGGCCATGTCGCCGCGCGCCGTCGGGTTGAGCGCGGCCACGAGCATGAACCGGGCCGGAAACCGCGACGATCTCAGAGCCCGTGCCACCGTCACCCATCCGTCCTCCAGCGGCTGTCTCAACGTCTCTAGCACGTTGCGTGCGAATTCCGGCATCTCGTCGAGAAAGAGCACGCCGCGGTGGGCGAGGCTGACATCGCCGGGCCGCGGAACCGTCCCCCCGCCGATGATCGCGGCGGCCGAGGCCGTATGGTGCGGCGCCCGCACGGGTCGGACCGTCTTGAAGGGACGATGCCCCGAAAGCAGGCCCACGCTGGAGTAGATCCGCGAGACCTCGACCGCCTCCTCGCGCTCCAGCGGAGGCAGCACTCCGGGCAGCGCCTTGGCCATCATGGTCTTGCCCGTGCCCGCCGGACCGATCATGAGAATGTTGTGCCCGCCCGCGGCGGCGATGGTCACGGCGCGCTTGGCGGCCTCCTGACCGCGGACGTCCCCGAAGTCGACCGGGGCCTTCGACTCGGCGATGAGCCCCTCGAGATCGATCCACGGGTGAGGCTCGATGACCTCGTGGCCGTTGAGCATGCCGACGACCCGGGCCAGCGAGTCGGCGCCGCAGATGGCAACGCCCTCGACCACGGCCGCTTCGGACGCGTTGGCCGCGGGGAGGATCACCCCCTGCCGGCCCTGATCCCGCGCGAGCTGGGCGAGGCTGATGGCGCCCCGGATCGGACGCAGGCGGCCGTCGAGGGCGAGCTCACCGGCCAGAAGAAAGTCGTCCAGCCGGGGGCACCCCTCCGCGGTGCGATCGATCGTGCCGCTCGCGTGAAGGATCGCCACGGCCATCGGCAGGTCGTAGACCGGCCCTTCCTTGCGCATCGTCGCCGGCGCCAGGTTGATGATCGCGTTGCTCCGCGGCATGCGAAAGCCGCTGTTGAAGATCGCACTTCGCACACGCTGGATTGACTCTCTCACGGCAGCATCGGGCAGCCCGACGATCTGCGTGGCCGGCGTACCGCTGGGGTTGAGCTTGAGATCCGCCTCGATCTCACACGGCAGCGCATCGATTCCCTGCAGCACGAAGCTGTTCACGCGGCTGATCACGCGGCGATGGTACGGCTGCCGATGGGGACGGCTGCGGTTTCGCCGCCGAGCGGCTCATTCTTCCCAGGCGTCTTCGGGGGTGGCCTCGGTCACGACGGGCGGCGTCTCCTCGACGACCTCGACCGGCTCGCTCGTGGAGTGGTAGACGAATCGGCCGCTGTCCCGCTCGCGCTCCGGAATGATGGCCACCTCGCCCTGAAAGCTCTTGAAGTCGAGCTTGTCCTCGCGGCCGCCGGCGACGACGTGCATCGGCGGCTGGGTGAGCAGCTCCAGCCAGTACTGCTGGCCGGTCGGGACCCAGGTCGGACTCACCGTCTCCACCCCGATGTGCACGAGGTTTCGCGGGGGACGGTACATCGCGCTCTGGCCCGGCTCGATCTGGATCGCCCGCTGGTGGTAAAGGTCGTTGGTGCCCTCGGTCGCGGTGTCCGTCGTCCCCACGTAGAACTGGACGTTGAGCCAGGCATCCGACACGTTGGTGAACTTGATGCCGGAGACGGAGCAGCCGGTCAATACGACGACCGTCGCGAGACCGATCAACGGTGACGCGAGGCGCTGCATCCACGGCCGGTGTGACGTATCCACCGCGCAAGCGATCGTCATATGGGACCGCCGGCTTGAGCAGAAAATGAGGGGCCGGTCCGGCAGATCACGCGGCGGCGGTGAGCCAGCGGCGGTCGGCGTCGATCATCTCCGCCGCCGCCTCGGCCTTCATGGGTTTGGAGAAGAGGTAGCCCTGGGCATAATCGCAGTCGAGGGCCTGGAGCCGGGTCAGCTGGTCCTCGGCCTCCACGCCCTCGACGGTCACCTGCATCTGAAGCGTCCGGGCCAGGGCGACGACGGTGTGCACGACGTCGGAGTAGTCGTTGTTGGCGCTGAGCGAGCTCATGAAGGCGCGGTCGATCTTGAGTACGTCGATGGGCAGCCGGTGGAGGTAGCTCAACGACGAGTACCCCGTGCCGAAGTCGTCCATGTGAATCTCGGCGCCCAGTGTCTTGAGCCGGCGCAGTGCCTCAGCCACCGAGTCCGGGTTCTCCATGATGACGCTCTCGGTGATCTCGAGTTTCAGGCTCGTGCTGTCGACGCCGGTCTCCCTCAGGATCTCCTGCACATGGTCGACGAACTCCGGCTGGGCGAGCTGCTGCCGGGAGACGTTGACGCTCATGGCCATGGAGCGTTTCTGCGGGAACTCGTCACGCCACACACGCATCTGCCGGCACGCCTGCTCCAGGACCCAGCGCCCCAGCTGGACGATCACTCCGGAATCCTCGGCGTCGGCGATGAACTCCACCGGTGACACGGCGCCGCGTTCGGGACTGTCCCATCGTGCCAGCGCCTCGAAGCCGCTGAGTCGCCCGGTCCGCAGGCTCACGATGGGCTGATAGACGACGTGGAACTCGCCCTTGTCGAGGGCGGCTCGCAGCCGGGTGCCCGTCTCCTCTCGCGCCGTGACCTCGTCCTGCATTCCGGGGCGGAACACGCTGTAGCGGCCCTTGCCTCCGGCCTTGGCGAAATGCATCGCCGCGTCCGCGTTGCGGATCAGTTCCTCGGCGGACTCGATCTCCTCCTCGTGCAACGCGATTCCGATGCTCGCCGACAGCTTCCGCTTGCGGCCCTGCACCTCGAACGGCTCAGACAGCCGCTCGTGGAGCCGCTGGGCGATCTGCTCGGCGTGGTCGCGGTCGCTCATGCCGTCGAGAAGCACGACAAACTCATCGCCGCCGATTCGCGCCAACGTCGAGCATTCCACGCCGAACTCGTCCGCGGCGTCGACCATACCCTGCTTGAGTCGATCCGCCACCGCAATCACCAGGTGGTCGCCGAAGACCCTGCCGCCGGCGGTGGTGGCCTCGTGAAACTGATCGACGTCGATGAACAGTGCGGCAAATACGTATCCCTCGCGGCGGGCGGCCCGCTGCAGGCAGAGCCCGATCCGGCTCATCAGCAGGTCGCGGTTGCAAAGGCCTGTGAGCGTGTCGCGCAGGGCGGAGTACCGCAGCTCGTCCTCGGTCCGCCGCCGCACGCGCACTTCCTTCTCCAGAATCTCCTTCTGGTGCACGACCTGAGCCGTGCGCTCATGGACCTTCGTCTTGATCGTCTCCGCGAACGTCACCAGCATGTTGGCCAGGGTATCGAGCTCCGCCGTCTTGCCGCCCGCCAGCTCCGGCGTGGCGGTCCCGCCCTTCATGGCCTGCCGTGCCGCGTCGGCCAGCTTCTGGATCGGATCGATCAGGTGGCGGGTCGTCCAGTGACGGATGCGCTCGATGGCGGCAAGATAGAGAAAGCAGATGACGCCGATGGTGAGCATGATCACCCGACGACGCCGCGCCAGCTCACGGGTGAGACGTTGCACCGCATTCGACGCGTCGGCGTTGATCCGGCCCAGGGCCACTGCGTACCGGCCGACGCTGGTGCGGAGCTGTTCGAGCTGGTCGGGGTGCTGCACACCCGCGCTGCGGGTTGCGGCGAGCTGCCGGCAGTCCTCGAGCTCCCGCAGCGCGTTGAGCACGGGCTCCGGCTGGAAGACGAGCGACGCGTGCCGAAGCTGGATGAGCCGAACCAGCGACTGCTCGATGGCCCGGTCCACCACGGCAAAGCTCTCCTCGGAGGAGCGGATGGTCAGGCCGTTGACGGCGCCCAGCAGTCCCTCGCCCTCCGTCACGAGCTGCTGGACCCGCTGCTGCTGATCGGACGCAGTTCCGAATTCGTGCGCCGCATCCTCCAGCCCGCCGAGGAGCACGCCCACGGCCCCCGCGAGGCCGATCGCGCCGACCACGGCCACGAACAGGATGATGGAGAAGTGATGCTGGACGCGCATGTGGTGACATCGGCGTTCCGGACCTTCGACTTTGTCGGCGCGAGGTCCTCCGGCGGCCCTCTGGAGCCGATAAGCTCGCCGGGGCGTTGCCTTGGCGTGTGCACTCGGCAACGATGGGCTGATGGAGCGGGCGAACCCGACAGCCGCACCGCTGGCGCTTGCCGCCGGCCTCGCGTGGATCGCCGGATGCACCGGCGACCCGCCGCCACCCACGGGCGGCCCGGATCCGGCCCACCCGGCGCTGTCGGTGCGGCTCGTGGAGATCACTCGACAAACCGGTCTGGTCTTCGAGCATGACACGGGCGAGGAGGCGGTCTACGCCATGCCCAGGATCATGGGCAGCGGGGCGGCCCTGCTCGACCACGATGGTGACGGCGATCTCGACATCTATCTCGTGACCGGCCCCGGCCGCCCCAACCAGCTGTTTGCCCGCGGCTCCGACGGGACATACCGCGACGTGACCGACGAGTCGGGTCTCGGCGACATGGGCTACGGCATGGGGGCCGCCG
>JBFGEG010000007.1:0-53398 GCA_041580235.1 Phycisphaerales bacterium | reverse complement strand
TCGCCATGAACCCGGTGTACCTCGACGAGATCGCGATGGACATGAAGGCCATGGGAGTGACCGCGAAGTTGGTCGCCGTCTGATCGACGTGGCCACTGACAGATCGACACTCATGATCGAGACCAACGACGCAAGAGCTGCAACGTGTCCGGCGTGTGACCACCCGTCAATGTCGGTGTTCTTTGAGATCGAAGCGGCGCCTGTGCTATGTAACGTACTCTGGTCGACTCGAGAGGAAGCGCTCGAGGCTGCCAGGGCGCCGATTCGACTCGGCTACTGCGAGGCATGCGAGTTCGTCCATAACCTGGCATTTGACCCGAGTGTCGTGGAGTACAGCGTCGGCTACGAGAACTCTCTGCACTGCTCGCCTCATTTCCAGCACTATGCGTTCGAGCTGGTTGACGAGCTGATCGAAAGATACGGTCTGCGGAACAAGGACATTGTCGAGATCGGATGCGGGCAAGGTGAGTTTCTCAATCTCCTGTGCCGACGAGGAAGAAACCGGGGCGTCGGCTTTGACCCGAGTTTTCATGAGCAACCGGGAGTCGAGCTCGCGGTCGATGTCTCGATCGAGCGCGCCCACTTCACGGAGAACCAGGCTCGACGATCAGCCGACCTCATCTGCTGCCGTCATGTGCTGGAGCACATTGCCCGGCCTCTTGAAATGCTCTCGGAGGTGCGTCGGTCAGTTGACGACAACGTGAACGCGCTCGTCTTCTTTGAAGTTCCCAACGGACTGTGGACGCTGGAGGAGCTCGGAATCTGGGACATCATCTACGAACACTGCTCCTACTTTGTTCCGGTTTCACTCCGCCGCTTGTTCGAGCGGGCCGGATTCGAGGTTCTGAACGCAAGAGCACGGTACGGCGGGCAGTTCATCACCATCGAGGCGAGACCGAGCATCGGGCGGCCGCACCACCACAAGGTCGCAGAATGCGGGACGACAATCAGCAACGCGGTTGACTCATTTGCCGGTGTCTATGAGAGGACGGTATCGGCGTGGCAGAGCCGGCTCAGGTCACTGGCTGCACGCGGTGAACGAGTAGCCGTGTGGGGCGCGGGATCCAAGGGTGTCACTTTCCTGAATGTCATGCAGGTCTCATATGACGAAGTGCCGATTGTCGTCGATCTCAATCCACAGAAGCATCTCAAGTACGTGGCAGGGACGGGCCAGAAGGTCATTGCGCCGGACACGCTGATGGACCATCGGCCGACATCGATCATCGTGATGAACCCGCTGTATCGTGACGAGATTCGCCGGACGCTGGGCGAGCTGGGAATCGAAGCTCAACTTCTTGATGCGCATCCCTGCGACTCGACACGCCGACAGACGTCGGGCGGCCGTGAGAAACCGAGCCCTTGCGTCGACGGCGCATGAAGCATGACTGTCTCCTTCACCGCTCTCATATTGGCCGGCGGTATCCGGCGATCCGAGCTCAGCGCACAGCTTGGGCGTCCCGTCTTGTGCCTTCCGGTGACCCGCACGCAGACGGTTCTGGACGCGTGGCTTGCTGCGCTCGCGAACATCGGGGATTGTCAGTCGATTCGCATCGTTGTCAGCGAACAAGATGACGCAACGCAGATTCGCCATTCTCTCGAGGATGTCGCTGAATCTCGACCCGGGATCGAACATGTCCAGGTGATCGTCGAGCCGGCCAGGTGGCGCGGTACCGGCGGCACGATTCAGGACGTCGTGGCGGACGTGAGCGAGAGGGAGTTGTTTCTCATGGTCGAAGGGAGCTGTCTCCCGCCGCCATGGCTCGAACGGCTCTTCGAGCCGCTTGGCGCGGATGGCATCTGTAGCATCGGGATTGGAGACGAATCCGAACCGGCTGGAGTCTACGCGTTCAAGGGAGAGGTGCTGACCCTGTTTCCATCCGTTGGCTATTTTGATGTCAAAGAGCAGCTCCTTCCCATGCTGTACGAGGGTGGACGAGGGGCACGGGCGGTGAAGGTGGCGGATCACGTCACTCGGTTACGCGAGCGAATGGGGTATCTCGACGCTGTGTCACGAATGTCCGGGCAGCAGATGGTCAACGATGCCCGCGATGAAGCCCGGCGTCGCGTCTCGACCTCGGCCGTTGTGTCGGCAACATCGCTTGTTGAAGCCGATGTGGTGATCGAAGATGACGCCATCGTTCACGACAGTGTGGTGATGACCGGCGCCGTCATCAGAGCCGGTGCCGTGGTCAAACGCAGCGTTGTCGGCTCGAACGTCGAAATTACCGCTCGGCGAATCGTCAATGAGACGGTCGAGTCCGGGCCCGCGGGCCCGCGACGCTAGACGGTAGAGAAAGTCAAGTGCTGACGGCTCCTCGAGAGCCGACGGTGTCGCTGGATAGAGGCTTATATTGTGATCACGCCATTGCACAAGCGTTGGACCGCGCGCGATCTCCTGATTCTCGGGCTGTTGCTCGCGATCGGGGCTTGGATTCATCGAGCGGCGATGATCGACATCTGGACGGTCGGCGCCGGCCGCGCAGAACAGTCGCACATCTTCCTTGCGCCATTGGTCTGTGCATGGTTGTTGTGGCTGCGACGGAGCCGCCTGCGCTCCGTGCGCGTCGCACCAAGTCTGTGGGGACCGGTCCTGATCGCACTGGGATGGACGGCAAGCTGGCTGAGCATCGAAACCGATACGCTCGTCATCTGGCACGGGAGTGTCATTGTGACCCTCGTCGGTTGCGTCGTCACGATGACAGGGCTCTTGCCGATCAAGCTGTTTGCCCCCGCCGTGGTGGCGTTGTTTTTCGTGATTCCGGTCCCCGGAGTGATTCGCACTCAGATCGCGGGGCCATTACAGGAGATGGCGACCGCCATCACCCAGGTGCTGCTGGAGCTCATTGGCGTGCCCACGACGCGGCTGGGCAATGTGCTCACGATCAACGGCGAGCAGGTGGCGGTTGGTGAGGCGTGCAACGGGATGCGAATGGTCTTTGCTCTCGGCGTCACTATCTATGCGTTCGTGTTCAGCGTTCCGCTTCGTCCATCGATGCGTGTCATTCTGCTCGCCATCAGTCCTCTGCTCGCACTGGCCTGTAACGTTGTTCGACTCATCCCGACCACCGTGATCTTCGGCTACGGGAGCGCCGAGCAGGCTCGCGTGTTTCACGACGCATCCGGATGGATCATGCTTCCAATCGCGTTGTTCATGCTGCTGGGTGTCCTGCGGCTGACACGATGGATCGATCTTCCCATCATGTCATTGAAGCTGGCCATGAGATGAGCTCTGGAGGCGCTATGTCATCGCTGCGATTACTCAACAAAGCCGCACCGCTGGTGGCGGTGATGGTCATGCTGATTCTGCCTCGCCTCCTGCCGTATCACCGCGCCGATCAGGAGTCCATCCTGGCACGAAATGCCGCGGTCCTGTCATCGTTCCGCAGCGTTCCATATCGCATCGGAGAATGGGTGGTCGGTGAATCTGAGCCGGAGGTGCCGGCGGCGGCGGTGGAGATCCTCCAGCCGAACGTCATCTTCAGTCGCCGGTATGTCAATACGAATGACGGGCGCTGGCTGAGTGTCCTTATCGTGCACTGTAGTGATGCACGCGATATGCAAGGTCACTTTCCTCCGAATTGCTACCCCGCCAATGGCTGGACGCTCGAGTCGCAGCAGGAGTATGCGATACCAGTGCGCAGCCGGCAGATGGCCCTCCAGGCGTACGAGTTCCGGCGTATGCGAGGGTGGGCGCAGGAGGAACGTCTTCGTGTCTTGAATTACTTCGTACTGCCGAACGGGGAGACCGCCCTGGCGATGTCAGCGGTCAGAGAGCTGGCACGACGGTACTCCACGTCGATTCAAGGTGTCGCTCAGGTTCAGATCATCGCTTCGCAGGACATGAGCATCGAAGCATCGCTCGAGGCCACTGCGGAGCTTCTCGAAGGGCTCCTGCCTCATCTGCAGGTCCTTGAACAAGGGGGTTTGTGAAGTGAGTCTCAACAGGCACTTTGATGACCGTCCCGAACCGATCCTTGTCCCGAACGGCGAGCACGACCTTCGAAATCAGGAGACGCCATCTCCCCTGACGCTCCTCGATGACACCATTCGCGGACGATGGAGGGTTGCTCTTGCCTTGGGCGCAGCACTCGGCATCGTCCTCGGCGTCGCCGGCTATCTCGCGGCGCCGGTGCGGTACGAGAGCACGGCGACCGTACGCGTCGCACCGACGGGCTCAGCCGTTCTGTACGAAACGACCGATACCGGTGTCGTGCCGCGATACGAAGGCCGAGTTCGAACGCAGGCGGCGTTGGTGAAGACGGCTGTTGATCAAGCGCTGCGTGACCCGGAGTTGGCGAAATTGCCGATCGCGCAAGGCTGGGGCGCAAGCGAGAGAATCATCGCCAGCCTGACCACACGGGAGGTGCGCGGCACGGAGCTGTTCACGGTTGTCTACGAAGCGGACGATCCGGACACCGCACAGACCGTGGTCAACGCGCTGCTCCGCTGGGTGGAGAAGGCCTACGGAGATGAACAGAGTGAAGGCCGTTGGAAGCGGTATCAGCAGGTCCGCGACCATCGTGACAAGCGGGAACGAGATCTGGAGAAGGCCCGTCGTGAGCAGCAAGATCGGGTCTCTCGAAGTGAGTATGCGGCAATCGACCTCAGCCAGCTGCTGACCGTGAAGGCGATGCGAATCGAGGATCTGAAGCATCGGCTCAACGACCTCGAGCTTGCCTTGACGCGGATTGACAATGGAGGCCTGGACGGAGAGACCAACGATGGGATGGGCATGCTGGAGCCACGACCAGGAGATCTTGAACGCCTGGATCCCGAACTGGCCACCCTTCATCGCGAGTGCGAACGGCAGCAGATCGAGGTCGACAGCCTCGCCGAGATGTACCACGGAGAACACGCCGCCTACAGCCTGGCCAAGCGGAGCCTCGAACGACTGAAGAAGCTCATCGCGGGGCGGGAAGCAGCGGCGCGAGAGAAGTGGTTCGCCCTGGGAGGCGACCTGGCCGGCGGCGCCGGCGAACTGTCACGTGAACACCTGGTGAACGAACGGCGCCGGCTGCAAGAGCTGATTCACGCTGAAAAGCAGGACTTTGGTCGACTGACCGCTGAGCAGATTGAGAACAACCGTATCGCGAATGAGCTGACGAGAATCGAGGCCGATCTGGAGGACGTCAACCGGAGGCTCGAGATTCTCAAGATTGAATCGAACCCCGATTTGCTCGCGGGCCGCATGGAAGTTGAGCAGTGGGGCAACCGGCCGTTTGCTCCGTCGAAGGACCGTCGAAGCGTCGCCGCCGCCGCCGGGTTTGTCGGCGGATTGGGACTAGTGATCGGCGTGTTCTTTCTTCTCGGAATCGTACGTCGACCCGCATACAGCGCGCACCAACTGCGTCGAAGCGGGGGACGATATCGGTTCCTTGGAGTCCTGCCGCAGCTCAGCTCCAGAATCGACCTGGAATCATCTGACATCGCTGCCCAGTGCGTTCATCAGATCCGGAACCAGATCGAGAGCGTCCATGCTCCGGGCTCCGGGTTCGTGCTGGTGGTGAGCAGTCCGTATCAGGGAGATGGCAAGACCAGCACTGCAATCGCCCTCGCCTGGTCGTACGCATCGAGCTCGAGCAAGACGCTTCTGGTTGACTGCGACCTGGTCGGCCAGAGCTTGACCCGGCAGTTGAACATGACGGGTCGCGCCGGTTTGAAAGAGAGCCTGCGGTCCGGGCGAATCAACGGGGAAGTCGTGCCGCTTCCGGTTCAGAATCTCAGCGTACTTCCGGTGGGGGTTGAAGCGACCTTCGGCTCGGAGGCGCTGCGCAAGCGGGATCTGGACGCCTTATTCGATTCGTTGCGCAAGGACTTCGACGTGATCATCGTCGACACGGGGCCCATGCCCGGGAGCCTTGAGGCGTTGCCGGCCGCGGCGGCCGGAGACGGGGTCCTGCTGTTGGTGCGGCGAGGCCGTCCGCGAACGCGGCTGGAGCAGTGCGTCGACACGCTTCACAGCGTTCATGCAACGTGCGTCGGCGTCGTGCTGAACTGTGCGGCTCGCGTTGACTGTGAAACATACACCTCCCAGTCAGTTCCATTCGCCGTCGTAACCGACGGAGAAGGCGGCGCGACACAAGCCGGGGACACCGACCAGGGGCTTGGAAATGGCCCGGAGAGCAGCGCGCTCGTGCGCGCCATGGAAATGCGTCGATCAGGGGCGGAAGGAAAGCACGATGACTCAGATTGTTGACATCAGTTCGATACCGGTCCTGCCTGGACCATTGACGCGACCCACGGTCTGGGGTCTCACGGCCGAGCAGCTGCATGATGCGTACTGGCGCTGTTCAGGTGTCCAGGTTGTTCGTCGGGGTGAGCGAGGTCATTTGCAGAGAGGAGCTGATCTGTTCCTCCTCATCGAGCCTGACCAGCTCGTGCTGTTTGACTTGGCCGGTCTTGCGGAACGTCTGGCGTGGCGTGCGGCCCTGATCACGCGTCTTCACCTGCTCACGCCGGACGACGAGTCATACCGTGAGCGCGTAGACATCGATGCGGATGGACTCGTTCGACGTGTTGAACGCAGATACGCCTCAGGCGGCGCGATCAAGTGCCGTCTGTTGTTGACTCGCCAAAGACGCATCGCGAGGACATGGATGAACGCCGACAATCGACGAGTCGGTTGGCGAGGAATCCGGCGCATCAGCGCCGCGTCGGGTGTCGATCACCTGCGATCTCCAGGCGAGTGCTTCACAGTCAGCCACCCAGGTGATGAAGAGGCGTTTCTCAACCGCCTGGTCGAGCTGTGGCATGATCCCGATCGAGCCATCGAGGGTCTCCGGGAGCTCCAGCCGAGAGTGTGGAGCGCCTCCGGGGTTGCCATTGACGGTGAGACGGTCGCGATCGGTCCAGTGTGGTTGGGGCGGTCAGAGCTCGACGGTGAAGCCCGGTGCCTGATGGGCCCCACTTGGGTTTCAGACGACGAGGATGCTGCGAGCGACCAGGCCCGGAGCATCCGGCTCTTGGAGATCAGCGAGATCGGACCCCGCGACGCTCCAGTGGCGTTGCGGAAGCCGCGGGAAGGTGGATTCATCTACGCCGCAGCGAAGCGACTGCTTGATGTCGTCGTGAGCGGTCTTGGTCTGTTTCTGACGTCGCCATTGCTCGTCGTCATTGCGATCTACATTCTCCTGAACGATGGGCCGCCCGTTCTCTATGGTCACCTTCGGCAGACCCGAGGCGGCCGCTCCTTCAGCTGCTGGAAGTTCCGCACCATGCGTCATGATGCGGACGTGGTGAAGGGCGAGCTGGCAAGCCAGAATGTCTGCGACGGTCCACAGTTCTTCATCGAGAATGATCCAAGGGTGACCCGTCACGGTCGATTCCTTCGGCGGTTCCACCTCGATGAGCTTCCGCAACTGTGGAACGTGCTCATCGGTCAGATGAGCCTCGTCGGCCCGCGGCCGAGCCCCGACAAAGAGAACCAGATGTGCCCGGCCTGGCGCGAGGTCAGGTTGAGTGTTCGCCCGGGAATCACGGGAATGTGGCAGCTCAGACGCACGCGGAAACCGGGCGCTGACTTTCAGGAGTGGATTCGGTTCGATGTCGAGTACGTGCGGCGCGCCTCATTCTGGCTTGATCTGAAGATTCTCAGCCTGACGGCCTGGGCTGTGTTGTTGAAGGTTGGCAGACATGCGTTTGACAAAACGCGGTAAGCGCCGGTTTCTCCTTCTCGTCGCGGGGCTCGTCGTGTCGGGAATCGCGCTGGCGGGGTTCCTCGGCGTTCGCAGCGTGTATCGCACACGACTCGCCCAGAAGTCCCGCGAGGCGGGTCTTGCTGCGCACGAGCAGGGAGAGTACGACCTTGCCCTCGAAAAGCTCAGTTACTTCCTCGCACGAAACCGAGATGACCTGGAGGGTCTCCTGGCGTTTGCCGACAGTCGATCCAAGATCGCTGAGGCCAATAACCGCCATCTCATCTCGGCGATTCGTATGTACAACGCCGCACTTCAGCTCGATCCCGGCAACCGCGAAGCTCTGAGATCGCTTCTCGGTCTTTACGGCAGACTCGGGCGTGAAGCCGAGGCGCTCGACATCGTCGAGGAGCTGCTGGCCTTGGATGCTCATGACATCGAGGCGCTCAGCACGAAAGTCGGGATTCTCGCTTACAGGCGTCGATTCGAGGACGCGGAGGCCACACTCGCGCAACTCATTGAACTCCAGCCCGAAGAGGTCAAGTGGCGTTCACTGCTTCTCAATGTTAAGTGGCTTCAGGATGCTCCCGGCGAGGAGCTGCTTGAGCTCTGCGACCGATGGATTGAGGCCTACACGGGCGATGGACGGTTTCATACGCTCAAGGTCGAGGCGCTGATCGATCTGGGGCTGATCGAGCAAGCCCGCGACGAGATTGAGCTCGCCGTCGCCCGGGGGGCGCGATCATCCGAAGTGCTCGCGCGTATGCTCAGCACCCTGGATGCGCTCGGTTCGCTCGATCCGGCCCGTAGCGGTCTCGAGCAGCTCGAGACCGACTTACTCGAATCGACAAAGAACCAGTTCCCCGGTGCGTCGTGGGTCTACGCCGCAACCATCCGGCAGCAGTGGCGTTCGATGCGTCTCGACGAGGCGGCAGCTGAGGTGGAGGATGCGCACAAAGCCATCGGCGAACTCGATCACGAGCTGCTCAAGTGGAAGACGCTGTTGCATGTCGTTGCGAATGAGCGGGCGGAGGCTGACTCGGCGCTCGAGGCTCTCCTGGCCATGGCCAACGATCAGGAGGGCATCGATCGAGACGTCACCAGGGCCTGGGCGCGAGCGATTCGCGCGTACTTGACTCGCGGGAGCGGAGAGTGGCCGGCGGCGCGTGAGGCGCTCGCCGAGGCCATCACTGCGGCACCGAAAGACGCCTCCCTCATCTTCTTCCTGGGGCAGGGATACCAGTCGGTCGAAGAGCATGCGCTGGCGGTGCAGTGGCTGGAACGAGCGATTGAGCTCGACCCATACTGGCTTGCGCCCCATCTGGCCTACGCCGAGTCCTTGTTGATGCTTGGTCTCGCTGATGACGCGCTCTCGGTGATCAGGACGGTCTTGCCCCGAGTCCCGGACGCCGGGCTTCAGGTGTACGTCTTGCTCGCGCGAGCCTGGCTTGTCGTGGATCCCACCACCGACGATGTGGGTTTGACCGACGACCAGACCGGCGGATCAGTCGGCCTCGTGCGGCTGCTCGAGATCCTCACGGAGCGAACGGACTTCGACCCGATCGTCGTCTCCCTCCTCGTCGAGGCGTATCGCCTCAACGGTCTTTCGGGCGAGCTGCGGTCGTTCGTGGAGCGAGCATCGGCCCGAGACGACTCTGACGCGCGACGAATGCTCTCCCTGGTCCGGGCCGGTCAGGCAGCGGGCATTGACGACGCGCTGCTTCAACGGCTCGTCGATCGAGCTCGATCCAGCGCGGGCCTGACTCTGGATGTCGCCGAGGCCCAGGCGAGGCTGCTTCATGAACGGGGTCGAACGGAGGATGGTCTTGCTCTGATCGACGAAGTCTGGCGTGCCGCTCCCAACCCGCAGCACATTCTGAACGACGTCCGCCGGGCGCGTGCGGGCTACCTCATCTGGTCGGGTCATCCGCAGGCGCTGGCAGCACTGTCGGAGCTGCTCGAGGGACCAGCCGACTCGATCGAGCGCGCCGTGTTTGTCCTCGCCCAGCCGGCGGCGTGGGAGGATCGTGAGTTGATACTCCTCGCGATCGATGATCTGACATCGGTCGTCGGGGAGCACTCGCCGCGTGTCCGTCTCGCACGAGCGCAGTTCATGCTCCGTTTCGAGAGACATGATGCGGCGAAAATGGCGGAGGCCACGGTTCTGGTAACTCAAGTTCTCCAGCAGACACCGAAGTCACTCGCCGCCCTGATGCTCATGTCAACCCTCTCCCTGACCGGGGATGCGCCGGACCCGGATGCGGCGATCAGGCATCTGAAGCAGGCGGTGACCCTGTTTCCCGGTAATGGATCGATCCATGCCAGGCTCATCGCCCTGCTGCAGGAGCAGGGGGAGCTTGACGAAGCCGAGCTCTTTCTGGAACGGCTGGAGGCGCTCGCCGAGAAGGACCCGTCGTTGAGACGGCAGGTCGTGACGTTGCTCGAGGCTCAGGGAGACTTCGACCGTGCGGCGGCGCGGCTGGGCGACACGGTTGACGACTCTTCGCCCGAGAGTGATCAGATCTGGCTGGCGACCTTGAAACAGAGAGCCGGCAGGCTTGACGAGGCCGCAGAGATCTTCCAGCATCTGCTGGCCACCGCGGG
Source organism: Phycisphaerales bacterium (assembly GCA_041580235.1). Lineage (GTDB taxonomy): Bacteria > Planctomycetota > Phycisphaerae > Phycisphaerales > SM1A02 > JADFOJ01. Next base: position 43,160 of record JBFGEG010000007.1, on the reverse strand, counting down.
TGCGAGCGAGTCGACGGTCCGGGCGGCGGCGGAGTTCTATGCACGGACGGGTCGGGTCGACCATGCGGTCGGCTTGCTGCGCTCGCTCGACCCCAATGGAGACAACGCGGCTCACGCACTGGAGCTGGGCCTCTTCTATCAGCGGCACGGGGATCTGCGTGCCGCCGCGGAATCGCTGCGTCGAGCAAGCGAACTGGCACCACGCGATGTCGAGACCTGGACTGAGCTGGCCGGACACCTGCTGTCCACCGGTGAGTATGACGAAGCTCGCCGGGCGGCCCTCTCCGGTCTGAACGTCAACGGATCCCACCCGGCACTGCGGACGGCGCTTGCCCTCGCGAGCCTCAACCTGGGAGAGTCGGCGCGCGACGAGGTCCTCGCCCTGCTCGAAGAGACTGGGCCTGACACGCCGCAGTGGCGAGACATCATCACGCTGTACCATCAGGTGACCAGCCCCGATGGCACCGTGCAGCCTACTGAGCAGGATCTGGACGCCGCCCGGAGGTTGGTGAGCATCTATCCCGGGTTTCTTCCGGCGTGGCGGCTGGCCGTGACGTTGTACGCCGAGGCCGATCGGCTTGACGAGGCGATCGGGATGGCGAAGACGGCCGCAGCCAGGCTGCCGGGTCACGCGGAGCCCGCCGATTGGGCTACGCATCTTCTCATGCACGACAACCGGATCGATGAGGCGCTGGCGATGGCCGAAGACTGGCGCCGGCGATTGCGAGGCAGCCCGATCGAAGCCGATACGATCATTGCGGCGCTCGAGCTACGCGCCGGTCGGCCCGAGAGTGCTCTGCAGCGAATCCGCCCCCACGCGGATCGCATCTGGGTCGAGCGTGACCGATTCCCCGATCGCCTGTCAATCTGGCTGGCGACCTTGTTCCACAACGGACAGTTTGATCGAGCGGCAACAACCATGCAGCCCCTCTTGGACCAAGGGCAGCAGTGGCGGGTCGTCTGGTTGGCATCCGCCCAGGACGCCGAGGTCAGCATCGCCTCCAGGGCAATCGCGCTGATAGAACTCCGATTGAGACGCGATTTCGAGGGCAGGTTGATGCTGGCGGGGGAGTGGTTGAAGCTCGCCGAGCGATCCGGCGAGTCGGCGCACTTCAATCGCGCCATCCAGCTCTATCAAGATGCCTTGGACGAGGATCCCGACAACGTGACGGGGCTGAACAACCTGGCGTATCTGCTGCTCAGATATGTCGGCGACTGCCAGGAAGCGATGACGCTCTCAGCCCGGGCGGCTCGACTCGCGCCCCGGAATGCGGATGTGCTTGATACGCATGCCCAGGCTCTCGTTTGTCTGAATCGCCTTGAGGAAGCGGAAGCGGTCTCGCGTTCGGCCGTGGCGCAGCGTGAAACGGACCCTGGTCTGCTGCTGACGCTGGCCCGGGTGCTGCTGGCCCAGGATCGGTTTGGTGAAGGCGAGCTGGAACTCGATCGGGCGAGGAATCTGATCAACGCCGATCCTCGGCCGAACGTCAGCCTCTCCCAGGAGATCGAAGCCCTGTGGCGGAAGCTGCAGCAACGCGCCGAGCCGTCGCTCCGCCCATAGACGCAGCCTCGAAGCGCTCAGCCCGTGCCGAATCGGCGGAGGAAAAAGACCGCGGCCAGCCCGAGCAGCCCCAGAGCAGCCCCGGGGGGCAGCGGCATGTGCAGCGGGTCATTGGGCTCGTCGGCGCCTGACGGGAAGTCCCACCACCCCGAGGGCCCGCCCGTGTCGCCGCCGTGTCCGAAGATGAATCGCCCCGGCAGCGAAGACGACGGAGTCGGAGGCGCCGGCGACTGATCGGGATTCCGGCCGCTCGATCTCAGATTCAGCTCAAACGTCTCGGACGGTTCGATCGTGGGGACCGGGACCGACTCGAAGAGCAGGTCCACCGGGACTTCGGCCAGAGAAGCCTCGGCCGTGACCGTTGTGGACCATGGCCGCGCGAGCTCGCCGCCATACCCGTTCGAGGGGTCGTTCAGCTCGGTGAAGCCCGCGTGGGCAGATGCCGTGACCGCCACGGCCATCACCAGGGACACGTACCTCGTCATCACGGCTTCCCTTCCAGACGTTCCGGCCCAGGCCATGCCTTGCCGACCAGCCTCATGATCCCATGGCGGCTGCGGTTTGCCAAGTCTCGTCATGGGGCTTTTTGCCGCAGAAAGTGGGGCTCGCCACCACGGTCGATTAGGTCTAAATACCTGTAAATGCTAATCTTACGACATATCACGCCGGGCCTGCCTCGACACGCCACCAAGAAACTCACCGCAGGCCCTTGCAAGGGATCCCCTAACTTCTTGTATACTCCACGGTTGTTCGAGCTTCGACGTAGGGATCAGGGAAGGCCGGGACATGAAAGAGGGTAGATGATGACGACGCGAAAACATTGCGCCGTGTCTGCGGCGGTGGTGCTCGCCACGTGCGGTGCCGTTCAGGCGGGACCTGTGACGCAGACATTCGACTACGACAACGGCACGCAGTCCGCGACGGCGGAGTTCACGTTCGCTCTTGAGGCCGGTCGCAAGACGCTCCGCATCGTCCTGAGCAACACGACCGACGTGGATACGCCCGAGTTCGGGCACCGGTTGTTGACCGGCTTGTATTTCGACATCAACAGCGCGCCCGTTCTCGCCAACGGGGGGGTTGAAAGAGGCCTCATGGCCACGTTCAGCTTCATCGGCGGCCAGACGAACCAGCCAACCATGGACGCGGCGCAGTACTGGGCGTTCCGCCAGGATCTCTTCTCACGCCCACATGGCCAGAAATACGGACTTGCCTCGGCCGGGCTGTACGACGCCTTCGGGCCCAACGACATGCTGGCTCCCGGAGGGCCGCACCCGCAGCCCAATGGCGCGGACGGCGGGATTCTCTCGGCCCGGAACACCGATGCGTCGGGTGATCCGCTTGCAGACTACATGCCGCCGAACGGCCATATGGGAAAGCCGTTCGTCATGGGCACGATCGAGTTCATGTTCGAGCTGGCGGCCGGTTTCGACCTGGAGGGCGCTATGGTCGACAACGTAGCCTTCGCCTTCGGCACGGATCCGGAACTCGTCCTTGTTCCTGTGCCGTTGGCATTCCCGATGGGTTTGGCCGGCCTCGCGGGCGTGGTGCTGCTGCGACGCGTCATGAGAGGGGGCCAGGCCCCGGCCGCCTGAAGCCCGTCGTCCTGTCAGCCTCAACAGCGGAGCCGAGTCAGTCGGCTCCGTTTTTCTTTGCGCGGATCCAGTCTGGTCCCGGTCGTTGCCGTGCCCCGAATGCCGACCTAGGCGCCGATCAGCCCGATCACGCGAAGCAGGTCGTTGATCCCGACCTGACCGTCGCAGTCGAGATCCCAGGGGCAGGGCTGCGGCGGCGCGGGGCAGGCTCCCCAGTTGAGGTAGATCAGGAGCATGTCGGCGTCGGTGATCACGCCGTCATGATTGAGGTCGGCCCGCGCGAGGCTGACGGCCACCGACACGCCATAGAGATCCGAGACCGTGACGGCGCCGTCGAGGTCCCAGTCGTACGGCTCGTCGTGGAACAGCGCTGAATCCTCGCAATCAACGACTCCGTTCAGGTTGATATCCCCCGAATCGAACGGCCACGTTTCGGCCACCACGATCATCGCCCGAACCGGCTCTCGTCGATCAGCGGCTTCGGCCCAGGCGAAGAGGTCGCATTCGACGCCGCGTCGCAGCTCGACTTGAAGCTCGCTGCTGGAGCAGCCGTGCGTGCCTGTGTCCCACTGCTCGCACGAGGATTGACCGAAGTGCAGCCACCGGTCAGACGACTGCTGAACCGCCTCCACGAGGCTGCCCACGACCACGTGCACCACATCCTGAGAGGTGTACGACCTGACCCAGAGGTATTCGGCGTTGCTCAGGAGCAAACCGGCGGACGTGACCAGAATGCCGACCATCCAGACCCTCGCAGAGCAGGTGAGCCCCACGAACGCACCCTACACGGGATCTGCAGGGGCAGCCGCCTCGGTTGCTCTTTCGCGCCGTTTTGCCTGACCGCCGACGGACCCGCCCCTCATCATGAGAAGCCGAGTTAATCTGGGCAAGACAACCCCGGTCGCATCCCGACCAGCGTCACTTTCCCGTGTCGAGAACCTTCCAGGACGTGTTGGTGATCGGGTCCAGGAACATCTCGGTCGGCGTCAGCGACGTGCCGCTCATGAACCAGACCTTGTTCTTGCCCTTGGACGCGTGGCGCCACACGATGTCCGCGTAGCCGTCGAAGCCGAGGTCGCGCAGGCCCACGATCTGCCACGACGTGTTGGAGAGCTGCGGCAGCTGGCCCGACTGGACCCGCTTGATCGCGCCGCTCATGAACCAGACCTGGTTCTTGCCCGACACCATGTTCCGCCACAGGATGTCGCACTTGCCGTCGTCGTCGATGTCATTGAGCCCGGCCACCGCCCACGACGTGTTGGTGATGGGGTCGATGAACACCTCGGTGGGCGAGAGCGACGTCCCGTTCATGAACCAGACGCGGTTCTTGCCCTTAGTGGCGTGGCGGAACAGGATGTCGGCGTAGCCGTCGCCGTCAAAGTCACCCGTGCCGACCATCTTCCACGACATGTTGGAGATCCGCGGCAGCAGGCCGGACTCGGGACGCTTCACGGCCCCGTCCATGAACCAGACCTGGTTCTTGCCCGACACCGTGTTGCGCCAGACGATGTCCGCCTTGCCGTCATCGTCGATGTCGCCGGTGCCGAACACCTTCCACTGGGTGTTGCTCATCACATCCGAGAACACCTCGGTGGGCGTCAGCGACGTGTCGTTCATGAGCCAGATTCGGGTCTTGCCCTTGGTGGCGTGCCGCCAGAGGATGTCCATCTGGCCGTCACCGTTGAAGTCACCGGTGCCGGCGACCTGCCAGGACATGTTCGTGATGCTTGGCAGCAGGCCCGACGCCCCGTCCTTGAGGGCACCGTTCATGAACCACGCCTGATTCTTACCGCTGGAGAGATTGCGCCACAGGATGTACGGCCGCGCGTCGATGGGGCAGTCGCCGCCGTCACGAGCGAACAGGGCGCAGCTGAAGTCGATCGGGTTGCCGCCCCACATGTTCACCCCCTCGTCGCAGGTGGCGTCGCCGATCCACGCGGCGGGGGCGCAGTTGCCGTTGCAGTCGGCGATCTCGCCCGGCGGGCACGCGACGGCGGTTCCACGGCTGATGATCAGCGCGAAGTCCTGGGGTCCGCTGACAAGCGTGCCCTTGTGGGTGATCTCGAACGTCCACGTTCCCGACACGGGCGTGTCGACCAGGACCATCTCGACGTTGTCCCGGACGTTGTCGCCGCGGGTGGCGGCGCTGGCGGGCGAGGCGGGGTCGAGCACCCACGGCTCGTGGACCGTCAGGTCCGGAGCGATGACCCGCAGGTCGAGGTCGTTGACCAGCATCGGGTCCGGTGCGTCGAGGGCGGCCGCCACCGGCGTGCCCGACGGGTCCGTCCAGCAGATGGTGGCCCGGATGGGATCGACGCCGTTGGTGGTGTAGTTCTGCGTGATCGTCTGGCCCTGGGCGATGCTCAGCTCCTGGATCGCCTCCGGGTACGTCTGGTCCAGCGTGATCTGATCGGCGGCGGTCTGGGTGTTGAGCAGGCCCCAGCCGAACTGGTAGTCGGGGCCGGGGTTGGCGCCGCACTCGTCGGCCGTGTGCAGGACCAGCGCCTTGAGCGTCGCCGCCCGCATGTCCGCGCCGCCGTGCGTGGCCCGATGGTGCTGCACGAGCAGCCCCAGCGATCCCGCTGCGCTGGGGCCGGACATCGAGGTGCCGCTGTAGGACGCGTAGCTCACGTCGGTCGTCGACAGGGACGAAAAAAGCCCCACGCCGTTGGCGCAGATGTCGGGCTTGATCCGCCCGTCATCGGTCGGGCCCCAGCTGCTGAAGTTCGACATGCTGACGTCGCCCGGGCTCGAATAGCCCCCGACCACGTCGTGGGTTGCACCCACGGTCAGGATGTTCTTGGCGCAGCCCTGCTGGCTGATGCAGTCGTAGCCGGAATTGCCGCCGTCGGCGCCGCGGACCTGGGTGGACCACTGCCAGGAGCCACCCGACCACACGTAATGGCCGCCGCCCCAGCTGTCGTTGCGCTCGTTGCCGGCGGACTTGCAGATCAGGTAGTACGGGGCGTTGTAGGCGATGTCGTCCCACGACTTCGTGTAGTTGTCGTAGCGGCCGAAGTTGTAGTCCTCCGTCTGGCTGATCGACGGGTTGCCATACCAGTACCAGTTGGCGCCATTGAAGTACCACCCTCGAATGAAGCTGTAGGAGTGGTTGGAGACCCGGGCTCCCGCCGCCGCCGCCGCCGCCATCTCCGCATCGTCGTTGCCCCAGTCATAGGCCTCGAGCGAGGCGGCGAAGGCCATGCCGCGGGCCGAGGCGTTGATCCCCATCGCGACCATCGTCCCTGCGACGTGGGTGGCGTGGTTGGAAAGGCCCGGATACGTGTCGTCGGCCCAGTTGGCGGCTCCGACCAATTCGACGTGGGACAAACGGACTTCGCCGCCGTCCCACTCGTGCAGTGTCACGCCGGCGCCGTTGAGGTTGAGCCCGCTCGATCCGCCCGGCCACAGCTCATCGGTCGAGACCGAATCGGCCGCCACCGCGTTGTCCGTGATCTTCGCCTGCGGGCAGCCCCCCTCGAACGAGAACAGCTCAGTGATGCGGCCATCCGCGTGCTCCTCACGCACGGCCTCGCCGTGCTGCTGGGCCCACTGGACCACCGCGGCCCGCTGCTGGGCGAAGTGCCGGCCGCAGGCGTTTTCGATCTGCCGGAGGCGGGCGACGTCCGTTCCGCGGTTGGCAGGCTGGCCCGAAACCTCGCTGACTGCGATGATGACGCTCAGCCCGACGGCCAGTGACGTCGCGAGTGTGGCTTGATTCACCGGTGTGTTTCCCCCGCCTCCGGGTGGATGGCCGCGGCGGGCAGAGCCGTCCGTCGGCGTGGTCCCCGCGGCCTACTTGGCCGACGGTGACAGAGGTCAGGCTCGAATCTTGAGGGTGTGCCGGCTCTCGAGTGATCGATCGATCATTCGACGGAGCGCTGGTCGGGCGGCTGACGGGAACCATCGCCGCTGATCCATGGATCGACGCAATGCACGCCGGAGTCAAGTCCGGGCGGGCCGTCGGCCGCCACCGGGGGCTTGACTTGACTGGGCGTACGGATGCGCGAATCTGGTGAACGTGGGCGACGCCGCCCCTATCGGACGGTGCGGACCACCACAACGAGAAAGAGCGAGGTCCTGGGACCTCGCTCTCGGCGTTGCTGGCTGGTCGGCTCCGGTGATCGTTGGGGCTCGGCGGTGTTGGCAATCACGATCGCGGAGCCCGCTACGCGGCTGATCTCGACGGGCGACCCCGTCTTACCCGGTGCACGCGGGCGCGTCGACGTTTCCGAATCGGCCGGATCGACCCGAGTCGGCGGTGCCCTGGTCGGGCAGTGCTGCCGATCGAACCGATACGCGGATTCCACCGAGCTGCGCCAACGCCTTGCAGGGCACCGGACCGTTGCCGTCCCCCGTCGGGGATCGGCATCACCCTGCGCGTCAACGCCGGCCTCCTCGCGGACTTGGCAAGTCTTATCGGGAGAAAACGGTCATGCTCCGGAAGCACGACCTTCTCCCGCGCTTGACTTGGCCGCGGGCCGGTCACGGCGTCGTCTGCAAGAGCCTTCAAGCCTCTCGGCCAAGGGCTCCCGCAGACACGCCGTCCTCGGAGTCCTGGCTCGCACGACGTTGTTTCGCCGTGCGGGTCCGCCAGGCACTGAAACCGCCGGAACTGCTCGCCTCGTGGCCTGGACCCGAAGGTCTCGGCCGCTGACGACGCTCAGCCCGCCCCGGCTTCTCCTGCCTTGTGCGCCGCGAGCACGGGCTTTCGCCCGCGACCGCCACGATTCCGACGGGAGGGTGACCGGGACCACCCGGCACTCGCGAAGTGACCGGGTGCGACGTGCGACGGTTTGTTACTCGGGCGTGCGCCCTGGAGCCGGATCGGTACCTCTCACCGGCTCGGGCCGCCCGGCTGGCGCTAGCATGCCTCAAGCGCCCCCGCCGCAGTCCGACGCGTGTCTCACCTTGCCAAAGAGCGTTGATCGGCCCGGAGCCGACCAGGCAGCAGATGCCGGGGAGCATTAGAACATCACGGCGCGCCGTATCAAGGCCTTGTGTTCTTTGTGAATAAACACGGCCGGGATTGTGGGTAAGCGGTTGAGAACCTGCCCGCTATGCTGTTTCTCATGAAGCCGAGAAGGCTCAACACGCCGGCCGCCTGGCTGGGGCTGACGATCTGCTCGGTGGCCCTGGGACAGGATCCTGAAGCGACGACGCAGCCCGCCCGGAAGGGCGTGGCTGACACGCCGGTCACCGCGGGATTCCTCGTTCTGGAGGGTGTTTACAACTCCGAGCTGATGGCGCCGTGGGACATCTTTCACCACACGATCTTTCACACGAATCCGGGCATGCGGGTGCTTACGGTGGGTCGCGAGGCCGGCGAGGTCCGGACGTTCGAGGGGCTGATCCTGAACGTGCAGTTCGCCCTCGAGGATGCGCCGGAGATTGACGTGTTGATCGTGCCCAGCGCCGTCAACAACATGGACACCGACCTCGATGATGAGCGTCTCATCCGGTGGATCAGCGAACGAGGCCGTTCGGCGCGGTACGTCCTGTCATTGTGCGACGGTGCGTTCCTGCTGGCCGAGGCAGGGCTGCTGGACGGGCGACGTTGCACGACCTTTCCCGGCGACATTGCAGCGTTTCGCCGGCGCTTCGACGGACTCACCGTGGTCGAGGGCGTCAGCTTCGTGGCCGACGGTCCCGCCATCACCGGGGTCGGCGGCGCGCGTTCCTACGATCCGGCCCTGTACCTCGTCGAGCGTCTCTACGGCGAGAACGCCGCCCGGGGTGTCGCCCGCGGCATGGTGCTCGACTGGGACGACGAGAAGATCCGCCACCTCGCACTGCGCGGCGCCGATCGACCGGCGTGCTACCTCCCGGGCGATCGCGTCGACTCGGGGGTCACGGTCGAGGACGCCGACGGCCGGCCCGTGCGGCTGGCCGACGTCATCGCGTCGCGCCCCGATGCGAAGGCGATCGTCCTGGCGATCCTCGGCGGGGCGGAGGCCCAGCCCGTCGCCGCCCGCGGAGGGCTGTGGTGCGAAGACAGCTTCAGCGAGATCGCCAACCTGCGGCACCTGCGGCTGCGATACGGTCCGCAGGGAGTCCTGTTCGTGGGCGTGCTCTGCCCGCCGGTGCACCACGAGCGGCGGTACGGCTACGACGAGGGTGCCTTTCGATCGAGGCCGGGTCAGGAGCCGGTCTACCAGCGCAACCGCAGACGCTTCGTGGAGGCGTGCCGGCAGCTGGATGCCCGGGTCGGCCTGCCCTTCGACGTCGTGCTCTTCGATCCACGTCTCGCCCTGCTCACGCCGGCCGACTCGGCCGCCCCCTCGTGGCAGGGCCGCTTCAAGTGGTTCGAGGACGACCAGACGTACGGCACGCCGACGACCTGGGTCCTCACCCCGGCCCTGAACATCCCCGGCCCGCCGTTCTGCCGCAACGTCTACGAATCGGAGGGCCGCAAGCTCCGCTACCGCCCGGACGACCTTTCGGGGCTGCTCGATCGCGTCATCGCGCCCTAGCAAAAGGGCCGGGACGCGAGGTCCCGGCCCCTGTCTGGCTGCCTGTCCTGGCGCTCAGGGGCATGTTCCCCAGAGGCCCAGGACCTTGAGGAACTCGTCGATGCCGACCGTGCCGTCTCCGTCGAAATCGCAGGGTTCGTTCACATGCCCGCTTCCCCAGAGACCGAGCACACCGAGGAACTCATCGATGCCGATGATGCCGTCATCGCCGACGCAGTCCCACAGGCATGTGCTTGCCGGACATGCCGTGTTTGTGGACACCCCGTCGTCGGTTACGGTGACGCACAAAAGATAGTTGTTGCCAAAGATGGCAGGGCCGGGCGGCGGGCACGGATAGCCGTCAAAGATGGCGCCGCCGCCTTCATCCCCGGTGCCCGCGAAGACGTAGTGCGTGCCCGGTGCATCGACCGTAGCCAAGCCGGTGGTGATCTGCGCGCACGATTGGGAGTAGCTGGTGGCCCCGACGACGGTCTCGTCGCCGCCGCACTCGGCGTCCGGGTCGATGATGGCGAATGACACGATCGGCAGCTCGGCGAGGACGTTGTAGTGGAGATCGACCGAACCGTTGCCATCCACATCGTCCTCTGCCGTGACGCTGATCCGATACCAGTCGGTGTCGCGTGTGCCGAAGTCCGCCCAGGCGGTTCCGTGAATGACGTCGCCCGAGGCAATGTCAACAAAGACAGGTGGCGTGCTGTTGCACCCGCCGTCGATGTCCGTGCCGCAGGGCTCGTTCTCGATGACCGAGGCCGCCGAGACGTCGATGGGCCCGCACGGCTTCGGCTGACAGAGCTCGGCCGCCAGATCGGCGCAGACCTGATCCCAATCGACGTCACAGCAGGCGGAATTGGTCGCACAGACGAGCGAGCAGCACGTTTCGTCATCGCAGCCGACCGAACCGTTGGCGGCAAGGCAGTTGCCGGTTCCGCCGATGCACGCCGGTGGCGTGATCGCCTGCTCGAGCCGCAGCGTGCCCGTTCCAAAGGGGACGAGATAGGAGCTGCCGACCCGAATCGTGTAGCACTGGCCCGACACCACGGGGACTTCGACCTGCGAGCTACCGCCGCCGCAGATCGCGAGGTCATCATTGCAGGCGAGCGGCGGATCGCTCAGCGCGCCGCAGTCGCCGCATCCCTCGTAGACCGCAATCTGGCTGTTGAAGTCGATCAGATCGCAGGTCGTGATCCGCAGGTCCCCGGTAAAGGTGGCGTTGTGCGTAAACCAAACGTCGTATCCCAGACCGACGAGGAAACCATCGTTACACGTCGTGTGATCGAACCCGTCACACTCCGGATCGATGACGCAGCCCGGCGTTGAGCAGACATTGCTGAACGGCGTGTCTCCAAGCGTCACGGTGATGGCGTCCACGCACTCGTCGTTGGCGGGTATGTCACCAGGGCCGCAATTCAGCGTGCACAGCTGCTCTGCCTCGGCCACGCAAAAAGCGTCCCAGTTGCCGACGCCCTCGAACGGCGGCAGCGCGCAGCAGTACGGATCAGCGACGCAGACGATATCACAGCACCCGTCGCACGCCCCGTTCTTGCCGCACGTATCCTCGCAGTAGGGCGTGCCGTTGGCGACGAAGCAGTCGCCCGTGCCGACGATGCCGCAGGCGGGATCCGGTACGCAGAACGTGTCCAGCGCGGCGTCGGCGCACACTTGGGTCCACTCCACGACGCAGCAGTCCGGAAGCACGTCACACGTCAGGGCACAGCACTCGATGTCCTCGCAGCCGGGCGTGCCGTTGCCCTCGAGACACGGGCCGGCTCCCGGCCCGCAGGAAGGAAAGACCGTCGGGCAATCGTCACAGATCGTCGCATCACCGAGGTAGAACGCGTCGGCGATGCTGGCGCACTCCTCCGGCGTCATGACGGTGCAGATGTCCCCCGGCTGATTGCAGCATGCCCCCATGGGACACGCCGCGCATAGCGTGTCGTTACCGAGATACGTCCCCCCCTGAGCGACACACGTGTCCGGATCGAGGATCTCGCAGCCGCTCATGCCGTCGGAGTTGCAGCAGGCCCCCGTGGGGAGCGGTCCTCCGGTGATGGTCAGGTTGTCGAAGTCGCCGACATCCCCGTTGGTCTCGTTGGCGTTGTTCGAGAAGAGGACCACCTCCTGGACGGAGGTCGCGAAGGGGACGCCCATCGAGTAGACGAGGATCCCGTCGTAGCTGATCTCGATGGTGCCGGCGCCAACATCGAGATCGATCGTCAGGTTGCGGTAGGGACCGGGCACCCACGTGGCGCCGGTGTTCACGAACCCGGCCGTGTCCTCGACGAAGATCTCCCCGGTTCGCCTGAAGATCACTTGCGTGACAACGTCCTGCTCGGTCTGTGACTGGGGGACCACGCGGTAGTCGGCCCCTCCGATCGCGCTGATCGCGACCTCGACGGAGACGATGGCGGAAACGCCCTCGAACGTGCCCAGGTTGGGGCTGAACGCCCCCACGTTGTTGTTGATCGGCAGGCTCGGATCGTTGCTGACCCGCAGGTGCTGCACCCCCGTGTCGAAGTGTATCGTGTCGATGTGCGCCTCGGTCGAGCTGGAGGCGAAGCTCGTCCAGCCGGCCTGACCGTCGATGTGCCCGGGCGCGAAGCCTTCCCCCGGCTCGAAGCCGGTCACGTAGGAATTGCCGGCGATTGCGCCGCCCGCGATGCCGCCACCGGCTCCGTCGGGCCGCGGGATGAACGATGGCGCGCGGCTTTCCCCCGTGCCGCCGGCTGGCGAACGCGCAACGGCCCCGTCGGCGCGGACTCCCTCCCGTCCGGGGCCGCTCGCGTGCTCCGCCACCTTCCCGGCGTGCGTGCTGAACGCGAGCACGACGATGCCGAGACCGACCACGAGACTCGCCCTGGCGGTGCGGCCAGTCCACTGCTTTGCTCTGTTCATGAGATGACCCCTTTCTTCACCATGCGAGACGCGCAGTGCGCCGTGGTGGGAGAGAGGTGGGGGTCATCGAACCGTCCGACGCGGCGTCGACCGCCATGCTAACGGATTCCGCCCGCTCTCGGAACGGGAACTCACATGACACGTGAGGAGGCAGGCCGCACGCCCCGGCCGGGCTCGGTCCCGGCGGCCGGGAGCGGAGATGTAAGTTTTCTTGCGACAAGGCCTTGCGGGGTGCTCCGACACCACTTTTTTCGCGCAAAGTCTGCATTTTGAGTCTTGACAGGCGGCCTTGTCCCGGTAGGTTGGCCGGCAGAGAGAGTCCGAGTAATCGGAACCGGCGGCGCTATGCGCTGCCACAGAGAAGGAGAGAGACATGTCTCCTCGGACCTCTTTTGTTTCAGGTTGTGCTGTGGTTTTGAGCTTCGCGGCCGCGGGATCGGTGCACGCGGGGTCCGCCACGACGGTGTACTTCGGCTCCGGCCACCAGGGCAACGGCTCCGGGAACTACGGTTACTTCCTCAGGCCGTTCGACGACACCGGTTCCTCGGCGTCGTTGATGATGACGGCGCGGACGTCCCTGACACCGTTCGACAAATTCAATCCGTTCGCTTCAGGGCTCGGCGGCACCCTGTACCTCAGCAGCAGCGGTGCCGGTGTCCAGGACGATCAGGCCGGCGGCTCGACGGCGATCTCCGGCCTCAACAACGATGGGATCGAAGAAATCAAGCTGACCTTCGACTCCGCGGTGCGAACCGACAGCCTGTACCTGAGCATCGCCAGCTACAACCCCGGCGACGGGCACGATGACCGCGACGATCCCATGGTCTTCGTCTTCCTCGCCGGCGGTGATGTCGTCTCGTTCGACGAGTTCAACGGCATCGTGTTCGACGGCAACAGCAACGGCATGCTGGATCTCGGGTCGCTGCTCGATCCTGAGGTCCTCGTGGAGGGGATCGCCGTGCGCGAGACACGGTCCCACATCCGCCTGGAGAGCCTGAGGTTCATGGCGACCGTGCCGGCTCCCGGCTCGCTGGCTCTGCTCGGCCTGGCCGGGGTGCTCGGCGCCCGCCGACGCCGCAAGGCCTGACGACTTGCGTCGCTCAGATGCCGGCCCTCAGCGCTTCGCCCGCCGCGAAGCGTTTGGGGGCCGGTGTTCTTTCCGAATCTCACCCGGCGCGACCACCGGCCGGGCGCACGAAACGATGGTCGTGAACCGTCTCGTCCAGGGCCTCCAGCAGACGATCGCAGCGGCCGGCGCCGATCCGCCGCGACCATTCGAACGGCCCGTGCGGGTGGTTCGTGCCGTATCTCAGGGCGGTGTCGATGTCGGCAGGGTCGGCCACGCCCAGCGCGTACGCCCGCTGCGCCTGGCTGATCAGGGCCACCAGGATCCTGGCAAACACGTACCGCTGAAGCGCCCCGCCCGCAGCGTCCGTGGCACCGGCGACGAACTCGTCGACGGCGCTGCGCAGGTCGTCGGAGAGCTCCAGCGGCCGGTGGTCGATCTCGACAGCGGGCACGGGGGCCTCCCCCTCGTAGCCGTAGACGCCGCGGCCCGTCTTGCGGCCGAGATGGCCCTCGGCCACCAGTCGCTCCTGCATCCGGCTCGGCGCCAGCAGGGGGGGCCGGTCCAGCTGCTCCCACACCGAGCGCGTGGTGGCTGCGTTGACGTCCTGGCCGATGAGGTCCGTCAGCTCCAGGGGCCCCATCCGGAAGCCGCCGAGCTCCCGCATCGCACCGTCGACCACGTCCGGGGCGGCGTAGCCGTCCTCCAGAACGCGGAAGGCCTCCAGGTAGTAGGGGCGGGCCACGTGGTTGACGATGAACCCCGGCACGTCGGCGGCCCGGGCCACGACCTTGCCCCAGCTCTCGGCGATGGCGGCCACGCGGTCCACGGCGGCGGGGTCGCTGCCCGCGCCGGCGATGATCTCGACGAGCTTCATGAGCGGAGCCGGGTTGAAGAAGTGCATGCCGACCGTGCGTGAGGCCTGCTCAATGGCCTCCCCGATGCGGGTCACCGACAGCGAGGACGTGTTGGTGGCGATGATCGCGTCGTCGGGGAGGTGCGATAGGTTCGCCTTGAGGATCCCGACCTTGGCGTCGAGGTCCTCGACGACGGCCTCCAGCAGGAGGGTGCACCTCCGGAACGCCTGTGGCGACCCCGCCACTCGCAGCCGCGACGCGACCTCGTCGCGCTGCGTCGGTGTCAGACGCTGCTTCTCGACGAGCCGGTCGAGACGCCTTTCGACACCTTCGATCGCGGCTCGGGCCGTCGCCTCGTCGACGTCCATGAGCTCGACACCCCAGCCCGCCGCCGCGGCGACCTGCGCGATCCCCGCGCCCATGGTGCCGGCCCCGATGATGCCGACGGTGTGACCCGCGCCACCAGCCATCCCCGACCCCTACTTCCCCTTGAATTCCGGCTTGCGTTTCTCGATGAACGCGACCACGCCCTCGTAGTGATCCTCGGTGAGGCCCGCCGTCTCCTGGGCGAAGGCCTCCGCCTCAAGCTGCTGCGCGAGGTCGTTCTCGTACGACTGGTTGAGCAGACGCTTGGTTAGCGCGATGCCGCGAGCCGGCAGCGAGGCGAGCCGTCTTGCCAGTTTGCTCGTCTCCTCCGCCAGCGCCTCGGCGGGCACCACCCGGTTCACGAGCCCGATCCGCAGGGCCTCCTCGGCCGTGACCTTGTCGCCGGTGAAGCAGAGCTCCAGGGCCTTGCTCAGCCCCACCAGCCGGGGCAGCGTGAAGGTGCTGCCCGAGTCAGGGATGAGCCCCACGTTGATGAACACCTCGATGAAGCTGGCCTGCTCCGAGGCGAGACGAATGTCGCAGGCCAGGGCGAAGCTGAGACCGGCCCCGGCCGCCACGCCGTTAACGGCGGCGATGACGGGCTTGTCCATCTCGCGGATGCGGGTCACCACGGGGTTGTACCGCTTGCGCAGGTCGTCGCCGAGGTGGGGAACGTAGCCCGGGACGTACTTCTCCTTGAGGTCGCCGAGGTCCTGGCCGGAGCAGAACGCCTTGCCTTCGCCGGTGAGCACCACGACGCTCACCTCACGATCGCGGGCCGCGGCCTTCAGGGCGTCCTGCAGCTCGAAGGTGAGCTTGTCGTTGAGGGCGTTGTAGACGTCCGGCCGGTTCATCGTGATCGTGCAGATCCGATCGGCCGTCTCCACCTTGATCGTCTCAAACGTCGTCGCTGTCACAGGCATACCGATTCCCTCGCTTGCGAACCCCTGACCCCTACGTTCCCTTGAACCGCGGCTTCCTCTTTTCCACGAACGCCCGCATGCCCTCCTTCTGATCCTCGGTGGCAAAGAGCATGTAGAAGAGCTTGCGCTCATACTCCAGGCCCTCCGAGAGCGTCGAGTCGAACGCCTTGAGCACCGCCTCCTTGGCGAGCCGCAACGCGATCGGGCCCTTGGCCGCCATGTCGCGGGCGACCCGCATCGCCTCCGTGAAGAAGTGCTCGGCGGGCACGACGCGGCTGACCAGGCCGGCGGCCAGGGCCTGCTTGGCGTCGAGGAACCGCCCCGTGAGGATGACGTCCATGGCCGTGGCCTTGCCCACCGCGCGCGTAAGACGCTGGGTGCCGCCGGCGCCGGGCATGACGCCGATGTTGATCTCGGGCTGGCCGATCTGCGCCGTCTCCGAGGCGATCACGACGTCGCAGAGCATCATGAGCTCGCAGCCGCCGCCGAGGGCGTAGCCGCTGACGGCGGCCACGATCGGCTTCTTGATGCGCCGGATGCGGTCCCAGGTCGCGAACTGGTCACGCTGGTACATCTCCAGCATCGACCGCTCGGCCATGTCCCCGATGTCGGCGCCGGCCGCCCACGCCCGCTCGCTGCCCGCCAGCACGATGACGTGGATGTCGTCGTCGCGGTCGAAGACCTCCATCTGCCCGGCCAGCTCGGTCATGAGTTGAGGGTTGAGCGCGTTGAGGACCTTCGGCCGGTTGAGTCGAATGATGCCGACCGGGCCGTCGGTTTCGAAGAGGATCAGCTGCTCGTCGGTCATGGGCTTGGTCTCGACAACACTGGTCATTTCATTGCTCTCTTGATCAACGACCGGAGCTTTGTCCGGGGGAGAATACGCTGCACCTGCCGGCCCCGCCCCACGAGACGGTCGCCATCATACGCGTTCACGTCGCACACGAGGGTCGTCGGGGCCACCTCGGTTGCCGTGGCCTGCACCCGCACCGTGTGCCCGACGGGCGTGGGCGCCACGTGCTCGATTGTCAGGTGCGACCCGATCCCCTCCTCGTGCTCGTCGAGGTGCGGCGCCAGCACCTTCCGCGCGGCCAGCTCCATGTGATGAGCCATCGACCACGTTGAGTAGACGCGGTGCACGACGACGCCGTCAAAGGCCGGGCACATGTCCTCGGTCACTTCAGCCGTCACCTCCGCCGTGTTGCCCACCCGCAGCGTCGGCTTCATGGCCGCAGTGTAGCTGGGTACACTCCGGCGATGGGCGAGCTGCTGGGTCTAGCCACCCTCCTGATGATCGCAGTGATCGCGACGCTTGCGATTCTCTCGGCCGTGATCGCGCGCGAAGCGGTTCGGCCGCCGCGGCACACGGCCGGCTACGCACTGGCCCGCGGGCTCTCGACGGACCCGGGCGACCTGAACCTGGCGTTCGAGTCGTGGACGCTCGATCTGCCCGACGGCGCGTTTCTACCCGTGTGGGAGATCAAGGGACCTGGAACCCTCACCGCCGTGCTCGTTCACGACTGGGGGCAGTCACGAATCGACTCGCTGGGGAGGATCAAGCCGTGGGACGAGCGGTGCGGACGCGTGGTGCTCTACGATCTGCGCGGGCACGGCGAGGCGACCGGCGGCGGAAGCCGAATTGGCTGGGGCGAGCACCGCGATCTTCTCGCCCTGCTGCAACGGCTGGGGGACGGCCCGTTCGTTCTCGTCGGCCGCGGGCTCGGGGCCGTGATCGCGCGGTCGGCCGCGGCCGAAGCGCCCGATGCCGGCATCACGGCGTTGGCGTTGGGCGGAACGTTTCCGGGCCTCCGCGGGTGGCTGCGGGCGCGGCTTCGCTCGGCGGGCCATCCGGCGGGCCTGCTGGCCACGCTGGCCATGCTCTGGCTTCAACTGGCGGGCATTCGTGATCCGGGTTCCACCGACGGTGATACCGAGTCAGTCGAAACGTTGATTGAACGCTGCGCGGCTCAGGAGTCTGCCTCGAGCGCCTCCAGCAACGGGCCGAGGTGACGCTCAAAACGCCGCCAGCGGCCGACCGACGAGCGGTAGATGGGCCGGCGCACCTGGTCGTAGCTCGCCGTGCGGACGGTGCGGCCGGAGGCGTGAAAGTCCAGGCAGCGATCGTCCCACTCCAGGCCGGCGAACGCCACGAGACGCCGGCTGGAGCCGTCGAGGTCGTCCACGAGCGTCTCGTAGGCCACGTCCAGCACCGGCATCGGCAGGGCGGCCTTCCAGTGGGCCATCAGACGCTCGTACCGGCGGTAGGCGAAGCCCAGATGCGCCAGGTCGCAGATATAAGGATGAGGGCCGGGCAGGATCCCGCTCATGTAACAGGAGACGCAGGTGTCCCGCGGATCGCGGTGGCAGTGGATGATCCTCGCCTGGGGAAACAGCGCGGCGATGAGCCCCAGGTTGCGGTAGTTCTCCAGGCTCTTGTTGACGATGCGTCTGGCCGACCGGTCGAGCCGACGCACGCGATCGAGATAGCGCCGGGCCAGTCCGTCGATGGCGGCCGCGTCGAGATCGACCGCGCACCG
Source organism: Phycisphaerales bacterium (assembly GCA_041580235.1). Lineage (GTDB taxonomy): Bacteria > Planctomycetota > Phycisphaerae > Phycisphaerales > SM1A02 > JADFOJ01. The sequence continues at coordinate 24,893 of JBFGEG010000007.1, read as the reverse complement.
CGGAAACGCCTCGCTTGACTCCAGCTCGAGCTGGAGACCGGTCACGATGGCCTCGATCTCCATCAGCTCGCCGGCGCCGTGGATCAGCGGGTGGGCGTCGAGGATCTGCTCCACCAGCGTGGTCCCGGACCGCGGCATGCCCGCGACGAAGACGGGCAGCTCCGAGCGGTTGCCGTGGCGTGAGTGCGTCGCCAGGAAGTCGCGCGAGAAGACTTCGATCAGGTCGTCGATGAACCGCGCGTAGTCGCCGGGCACGAAGGGCATTGCCACCGCCTCGTTGGCGGCGGCGTGCGCTTCGAACGACTTGTCGTACTCGCCGGCCTTCTCATAGGCGTCGCCGGCGACATGCCCCAGCCGGTGACGCGTGTCCGGCCGCAGGTCCGTCCGGGCCAGGTGACGCCCGGCAATTGCCGCCGCGTCGAGAAAGCGTCCGGCCCGGATATGAACCTTGGCCTGCACCTCCGCCATGTCGGTCGTCTCCGTGCCGGCCGTGACGAACGGCTCGAGCACGGCCCCGGCCTCCTCGTGGCGACCATCCCACTCCAGGACGAGGGCCTTCCACTCGGCGGCATCGGCGTGCCCCGCCTCCAGCGCCAACGCCTTGTCGAGCTTTCTGAGGGCCTCGCTGTAGCGGCCCTGCTGGGCGTAGGCCTTGCCCACGAGATAGTGAAAGTGCGCCTCTCGCGGCTTGACGCTCAGGCACTTCTGGTAGTGCTTGAGCGCCTCGTCGAAGTCGCGTCGTCGCGCGGCGATGTGGCCGCGCAGCTGCAGGGCGCCGAGATCCTTCTTGTTCTTCTTGAGAAGCTGACGGCAGATCGACTCCGCCTGCTCGAGGTCGCCGCTGCGCAGCGCCCTCTCGGCGTGCTCCACGGTCAGGTGCCGCTCGAGGAACGCCATCGAGGCTAGCGGCCGCTCGGCTCGGTCATGGCCCGGGCATCCAGCAGCTCGTCGAGCCGCTTGGGGTCGAGCAGCTTGTGCCGCAGCACGTACTGCCGCACGGTCTCACCCGTGTTGAACGCTTCCTTGGCGGCCTTGGCCGCGTTGTCATAGCCGATCTCGGGAGCCAGCGATGTGATGGTCATGAGTGACTGCTCCACCATGCCGGTGGCGATCTTCTTGTTGACCTTGAGGCCTTCCAGGCAGTTGTCCACGAACGCCGTCGTCCCGTTGGCCAGCAGCATGATCGAGTCGAGCAGCGCCGCCGCCATCATGGGCATGGCCACGTTGAGCTGCAGCAGCGAGCCGACGCCGCCCGCCCCGCCCATGGTGATCGCCGCGTCGTTGCCGACGACCTGGCACGCCACCTGCATGACCGACTCGCACATGACCGGGTTGACCTTGCCGGGCATGATCGAGGAGCCCGGCTGGGTGGCCGGCAGCGACAGCTCGAACAGCCCGCACCGCGGGCCCGAACCCAGCCAGCGGATGTCGTTGGCAATCTTGGTGAGGGCGATCGCGATCGTCTTCAGCTCGCCGGAGGCCTCCACCACGCAGTCGCGGGTGGCCTGCGCCTCGAAGTGGTTGAGCGCCTCGGCGAACTTGACGCCGGTGGCCCGGTTGAGCTTGCGCACCACGAGCTTGGCGAAGCGCGGGTGCGTGTTGATGCCCGTGCCCACAGCGGTGCCGCCGATGGGCAGGTTCTCCGCGAGCCGCACCATGGCCCGCTCGGCCCGCCGGACGCTGTAGTCCGCCTGGGCCGCGAAGCCGGAGAACTCCTGGCCCACGCGGATCGGCGTGGCATCCATCAGATGCGTGCGGCCGATCTTGACGATCTTGTCCCACTGGCGGGCCTTCGCCTTGAGTGTTCGGGTGAGCCCCTTGAGGGCGGGGATCAGCTCCATGTCGATCGCGATGGCGGCGGCCACCTGCATGGCCGTCGGAAACGTGTCGTTGGACGACTGGCCCATGTTCACGTGGTCGTTGGGGTGCACGGGGTCCTTGGCCCCGATCGACTTCCCCGCCGTCCGGCAGGCGAGATTGGAGATCACCTCGTTGGCGTTCATGTTGGTCGACGTCCCCGACCCCGTCTGAAAGATGTCGATCGGGAAGTGCTCCATGGCTCCGGCCACGCTGCCGCCGAGCCTGGATGGCTCTCCTTCCAGGGCGCCGATGATCTCGTCGCATGCCTTGGCGATGAGCCGGCCGCGCCGCTGGTCGAGCTTCTTGAGCTCCACGTTCGCCTCCGCGCACGCCTTCTTGAGCAGCCCGAAGGCGTGAATGACCTGGGGAGGGACCGGGCGGCCGGAGACGGGAAAATTGAGAACGGCCCGCTGCGTGCTGGCGCCGTAGAGCACGTGGGCGGGCACCGTCATCTCGCCCATCGAATCGCGCTCGATGCGCGTTCGGTCTTTCTTCGTGGTTGTTCGGTTGGCCATGGGGGTGAAAGTATCACCGGCGTGGATTCTACGCTAGCGGGTGAACTGCGAACAGCGAACAGCGGCTACGGCAGCAGCCGGGGAACGATGTCGCCGGCCCGCCCCAGCAGCTCGAGGTCGGCGAGTTCGCTCGCGTCGCTGGGCTCCGTGTTCACCACGATGATCCGGGCGCCGGCGGACGCGGCGAGCCCGATGAGCCCCGCGGCGGGATACACCACCGCGCTCGTCCCGATCACAAGCAGCACGTCGCACCCGCCGCACGCGAGCTGGGCTGCACCCCACGTTTCCGACGGCAGCGCCTCGCCGAACCACACGACGTCAGGCCGCAGGCGATCGCCGCAGACCGGGCAGGCACGCAGGGGCGGCGGATCCGTCATGTCAACGATCTCGTGGTAGCCGCAGCCCGCATGACAGCGGTCGGCGTCGATGCGTCCGTGAAGCCGCAAGACCTCCTGCGCCCCGCATCGCTGGAGCAGGTCGTCGACGTTCTGCGTGACGTGGATCCAGTCTCGGCACCGTGCCAGCGCGCGATGGGCCGGGTTGGGCTGCGCATCGGCGATCGCGCGTCGGCGCGAGGCGTACCAGTCGATCACGAGCTTCGGCTCCGCCGCGAAACCCTCAGGCGACGCCAGCATCATGGGGTCGAACTTCGCCCACAGCCCTTCCTGCGCGTCGCGGAAGGTCGGCACCCCCGACTCGGCGCTGAGGCCGGCGCCGGAGAAGGTGACCACCCGCCGGGCTTGTTCGAGGATCCCGCGCGCGTCGTCGATCACTCCGACGACCCGGAGCCGTCCCCGGCGCTGACCGTGCGATGGGTGAGACGCTCGTCGGCCGCCCGGAACAGCTCGCCTGCCTCGCCCTCCAGCTCCTCGGGAAACCGCCGGCGGATCTCCTCGAGAATGACCGCGGCCGCCTGCGGCCGCCGGTCGATGAGCTCATTGAGCAGGGCGATCCACGCCGTCACGTCCGCGTTGAGGGTGTTCGCGTCGTCGTAGTGGCCGGCGAGCACCGCCACCTCGAATCGCAGCTCCGCAAGCTCCACCGAGGTCAGCGCGCCGTTGGGCCGCGCCAGCACCTCGTAGGCGCCCTGGTACTCGCCCAGAGCGAGTCGCAGCTGGGCCAGTCGCACCAGCAGTGCGCTGCGCTGGTCCATGGTCACGGCGTCCGCGGGCAGCTGGGCCGCCCGCGACAGGATCTCGGCCCGCAGCTCGGCATCGACGTGTGGCTGCGCGGCCAGCGCGTCGTCGGCAGCCAGCAGGTCCGGGGCATCGAGGGCCTCGGCCGCGGTCTTGATCGTCTGGGCCCACTCCTGGCGGTGGGCATCCGGCGGCGGAAGCTCGACCAGTGCCGCGACCGTCTCCACGCCGGCGGGGCCGCGGGCGAGCACCCGGATCACAAACGGATAGATTTCGTCGTCCGATGCGCGGGCCAGCAGGGGCTCCAGCTGCCCGGCGTACGCGAGCCCTTCCGCGGCGGCGCGTCGCTGGGCCGGGTCCTGTGAATCAAGGAGGCTCTCGACGCTCTCCCGGTCGTCCGGGTCGCCGACCGCGCCCAAGACCCGAACCAGGGCCGGGGTCGCTCCCCATTCCATCGCACCCCGCACGCTCTCGCGGACGGCCGGCAGCATCTCCGGCACGATCAGATCACTGCTGACCATCGACCACAGTGCGCCTGCCGCGGCCTCGCCCGCCGTCGAGTCGTCGAGCCAGCGCAGGATCTGCTCCAGAGCCGACGGCGCGGGTCGCTTGGCGAGGATGTCGAGGTAACTGGCGGCGTGGGCGGGGTCGCTCTCCTCCGTCAACGCCGCCGCCACCTGGTAGGCGGTGCCCTGGTAATTGAGGTCGTTGAGCAGGCGGGCCGCCAGCAGACGCGAGGCCGGCGCCTCGGCGGGGTCGTTGAGCCGCTCGGCCAGCTTTACCTGCACCGGATCGGGGATCCGCTCGCTGTCCCGCAGCCGGCGCTCCACGCGGCCGAGGGCGAAGTCCCGCACCGGGTGAAGCGGGTCGCTGAGCAGGATCGGCAGCCGCTCCAGCTGCTGGTCGGCGGAGAGCGACAGGAACAGCTCCCTCAAGGCTTCGGTCAGACGCTGCGCGATCTCGTCGTACTCTTGGCCCTGGGCGTTGATCTGCCGCTCCAGCTCCGACGTGCGGGTGCTCAAGTGCAGCACCATGATGCGAAGCCAGTCCTCGATGGGTTCGTTGCGGAGCTGATCCCACCATCGCCGCCACTGACCGGCGTCGGCGCCGTAGGGCAGCCCGGTCAGCCGCTCGAGGCTGGCCCCGGTGGCGGCGACGATCTCTGGCGGCTCCGGCGGAGGCTCCTCCAGCAGGCTCATGAGCACGACCGCCGCCTCGCGGCTTCGAAAAGCCGACAGGGCGTAGATCGGTCCGGTGCGTTGGGCCGGCGGCTGGTTGCGGTCGCGGGCGAGCGCGGCCACGCGGTTCAGAGCATCCGAGCCGTAGCGGGGGAGCACCAGGGCGAGCTTCTCGAGCTGCTCGTCGGGGACGTCACGAAGGGTCTCCGTCGCCGCGGGCAGGAGCCCTTCCACGGGTTCCGGCCAATCCTCCATGGCGTCGATGACCGCCATCACCACGGCGGGCTCTCCGCTCTCCAGCGCCCTGCCCAGGGTCGCCGTTGCCTCCGTGACGTCCATGGCGATCAGCTCTTCGGCCGCCTGCTGACGCGTCTGAGGATCGATGTCCATCGACGGGTTGTGGAGGGTCCGGTCAAAGAGCTCCAGCTGCCGCCGCTCGCGGTCGGACAGATCCGGCTCGGAGCTGGAGAACGACGGCAGCGGGATCCCGAACAGGTTGGGCTTTTTCGAGGCGTCGCCGCATGCGGCCAGCGTCAGGCAGGACATCACGACGGCGGTCGCCCGGCCGGGTCGTCGAATTCGCCGGAAAGCTGTGGACATGATTGACCGGAAGACAAAGACTACAGTATGACCGCTTGAACCATCCTATCGGCTAGCCGCGGGCGAATGTCCAGATGAAACCGATAACCTGCCAGAGCCGCTCCCAATGACCAATTGGTTCGATGCCGAGGAGCATGCCGACCGGGCCCTGGAGATGTACGAGCGGGGCCGTTGGGCCGAAGCCGAGGCCGAGCTTCGTAAGGCCATTGCGCTCAATCCGGATCAGCCGGAGTGGCACTTCAACCTCGGGCTGACCCTGGAGGCTTCCGAGCGCGATGCGGAGGCGCTGTCGTGCTTCGAGCGCGCCGTGGAGCTCATGCCGGGACAGATCGATCCGCTGCTGGCGGCGGGCATCGTGGCCAACAGGCTCGGCAAGTTCGAGCGGGCCACCGAGTGGTTCCAACGCGCTCTGCGTGTCGATCCCAATTGCGAGCTGGCCTACGCCCATCAGGTCGAGAGCTACGTCCGCCTCGGCAATCACCAGGAGGCGGAGACGACCTTCTACCTGGCCCAGCAGGCCCTGGAGGAACGCAGCGCGCATTGCCTGGCCATGATCGCCGAGAGCCTCATCCAGCGCCGCAAGTATGACCGCGCCGAGTGGTGCCTGTGGCAGTCGCTGCGCATCGACCCGACCATCCCGCGTCTGCGGGCGCGGCTGGGAGCGGTGTACGCCGCCACCGGCCGGCCCCGACGGGCGTTGCAGATGTTCCTGCGCGACCTGCGGGACGATCCGGGCAACATCGACACCTTGCTGGAGTACGGCGAGGCCCTCATGGACCTCGGACGTTATCCGGAGGCGGCCGAGAAACTGCGTCGGATCCTCGAGCTCGAGCCCGCCAACGTCGACGCGCACTACCGGCTGGGGGAGATTGCCCTGGAGTCCGGTCGCTGCGAGCAGGCGCACCTGGAGTTCGAGCTTGTGCTCAAGCTCGACCCGCAGTTCCCGCAGATCCGCACGGCGCTGGCCGAAGCGCTGCTGCGGCGCGGCCATATCGGGCGGGCCCGGCCGTATCTGCGTGAGGAGCTCGATGGGCTGGATCCCGGCGAACCCGGCGCCGACTCGACGATGGACCTGGGCCGCTTCGGGACGCTGCTGCTGCAGGCGGGCATGCCCGCCGAGGCGGCCGAGATCTTCACGCGGGCCGTCGCCGCCGACGGTGAGTCCGCACCGCTGCTGCGCAAGCTGGCCCTGGCACGGTTCCGGGCCGGTGATCGTGACGGGGGTGTGGCCGCGAGCCGGCGTGTGGTGCGTGTCGATCCCCAGTGCGTGGTCTCGGTGCACAACCTCGCCCTGGCCGCACTGGAGGATGGTCGGCTGCGGTCCGCCGCGGGGTGGATCAATCGAGGCCTTCGCATCGACCAGCACGACGACGGCATCCGCCGTCTGCGCATGCGGCTGTGGCTGGCCCGGATGAGACACCCCTTCAACCGCTAGACGCTCCGGCCCGTTTGTCGCAACAGGGCGGGCCCGGGTCCTGTCTTACAGCGTCGCGCTGGTGTAGGGCAGCAGGGCCATGTACCGGGCCCTCTTGATCGCCTTGGCGACCTTCCGCTGCTCGCCCGACGAAATCCCCGTGCGCTTGCGCGAGTAGATCTTTCCGTTGGGCGTCATCAGCCGCCGCAGGTCGTCGACCTTCTTGTAGTCCACGTAGACCTGGCCCTTCTCCGTCGTCTGGAGGTAGGCCCGGCGGCCGGTCGGGCGGAACATCTGGGACATGCAGGCACCTCGTTGCTGGCCGCCCCCGGCGGGGACGGAACGCCGTAGGGTAGCGGTTCCGGCACGTGGATCAAGCCGGACGACCTCGGACCCGCCTGGTCCAAAAAGTACCGCCGACCGGCAGAATCGACGGTGGGGGCGACGTCGGGCGGGAGCCGGTCGGCGGAAATCAAGGAAGGAGAGGAGGATGGCAGGTGGGTTGTTCCTGCGGCCTTCGCCATATTCTTCGCGGAGCGATTTCGGCCGGATTCCTCGACCTCGGGAATTGCGGAAAAAAGGGCGGGAACACCCGCCCAGCGCCGGGTTGCAGGCTCGGCCGGGATCCGCCGCTTGTGCCCACGAAACGGCCCGTCGCCCGATATGGGAGTCGGGATGTCCGCCCCCTTGATCGGCATCACGACCGACCTCGTGGACGACCGCCACCGGGTGGCCGCTGGCTACGCGGCGCGGGTGTGCGAGGCCGGGGGCGTGCCCGTGCTGCTGCCGTGCGTCGCGGCGTGTGCCGTCGAGTACGCGCGGCGATGCGACGGCATCGTCTTCTCCGGCGGCGATGACCCCATCATGGAGCAGTGGGGCAGACCCACCCATCCGCGGGCGACGAAAGTGAGCCCGCGGCGGCAGGCCTTCGAGACCGCACTGCTCGCCGCGCTGGACGAGGACGCGACGCCCGTGCTCGGCATCTGCCTGGGCATGCAGCTGCTCGGTCTGCACCGCGGCGGCGAGCTCGATCAGCACCTGCCGGACACGCTGGACACCGCCGCATTGCACTGGCCGACGACGGCCCACCGCGTCACGGGTGCGTTGGGGGACGGGCTCGTGCACAGCCACCATCGGCAGGCCCTGCGAACCGCCGGAACGCTCCGCGTGGTCGCCACGTCGCCTGACGGAGTCATCGAGGCGGTGCGGGACGACGACCGCCCCTTCTACGTCGGTGTGCAATGGCACCCGGAGCGGACCGACAACGAGACGCTCGGAGCCGGGCTGTTCGCTCGTCTGGTTGACGCGGCGCGGTGAGTGGGCTGCGGGGCGGGTGTCTTGTTGTCCTGCCGTCGGCGACCTGGCGGTCCAACCGCGGCATCGCGTGTCGGGAGCCTGTCAGTCTGCTGCGGGCATCCTGCCCGCCCAACCGCGGCATCCTTGCCGTGGTCATGTCGATTGTTCGGCATCCTGCCTCACAATCGAGCCCTCGCTCGCGCTCGGGAGAGCCTGCGTCCCTGGAACAGGGTTGCCTCGGTGTTCTTCTAACCCGTAACCCGAACCCCGAACCCGTCCCCTCACCTCCCCACTGTCGGCAGCCATGCGGCCAGCAGGTCGATCGTCGCCTGAAGGTCCTTCTTGTCCACGGACTCGGTGACGGTATGAACGTACCGCGTGCCGCAGACGATCGTGGCCGTGCGGGCCCCGTGGCCGGATTTCTGGATGGCCGCGCCGTCCTGTCCGCCGCGGGGCAGGATCGCTCGCTGGTAGGGGATCTTGTTCTTCTCCGCCACACGGCACAAGTCACTCACCAGCTCGTGATCGGCGATCATCGAGGAGTCCTGGACCATGAGGACCACGCCCTCGCCGTGACGGCTCACCTGCTCGTTCTCAGACACGCCGGGGGTGTCGCAGGACAGTGTCACGTCCAGGCCGATTCCAAAGTCGGCGTTGACAGCGTTGGCAGCGGTCGTCGCGCCGCGGAGGCCCACTTCCTCCTGGACGGTGAACACGACCACGATGTCACAGGCGTGCTTCACCTCGTCGCGGACCAGCGCGCGTATGGCCTCGATCGCCACGAAGCAGGCCAGACGGTTGTCGATCGCCTTGGACACGAGCTTCTGCGGCTGCTCCACGAACGGCTCGTGCATCACCACGAAGTCGCCGACCTTCACCTTCTTGCGCACCTGCTTGGGGTCCATGCCGATGTCCACGAAGAACTCCGTGATCTCCGGCACCTTCTTGCGATCCTCCGGCGTGGCGATGTGCACGGGCTTGCCGCCGGCGTTCATCACGCCCTCGTAGTCGCCGCCCTCCCCGCACACGAGCACGCGGCGCGAGAAGAGATTGCGGACATCGAAGCCGCCGGCCGGGTTGACCCAGATGAAGCCCTTGTCATCGATATGCCTGACGTAGAAGCCGATCTCGTCCATGTGCGCGGCGACCATGACGCGGGTCGGCTCGCCCGTGTCCGACGTGCCCTGGCGGGTGCAGATGAGCGAACCCATCGGGTCCGTGCGCACCTTGTCGAAGAGGCCGGCGACGGTCTCCGAGATCAGGCTGCGAACGCGCTCCTCGCGTCCCGGCACCCCGGGGGTCTCACACAGGCGGCGGAACAGTTCCAGGTCCATTGGGTTTCCTTGCTGGTATGGTCTGCCCCCGCACCCCGCGGAACCCCGGCCCCGGGGCCCCTGACGGCGGCGGCTACACTTGTCACGAGAGACCCATCATGGGGCACGACAGTCCGCTTCGCAAACGCCACACGGCCTATCCGCAGAGCCGCCGGCCCGATCCCGACGCCCTCGCCCACCGTCCGGGCGCCGCTCGCGGTGCGCAGATCAAGGCCCCCGAGGTCGAGTACGTGCCCTACGGGCCGGTCGACGCCGAGGGCCGGCCACGCTGCACGCTCGTGGCGGGCTACGGGGACCTCGAATCCGAGTACGCCGCCTTGCGCAAGGGCGCCGGTCTCTTCGACGCCGCCCACCGCGGCACGATCGTGGTGACCGGCAAAGACCGCCGCGACTTCCTCGACCGCATGCTCACCCAGAAGCTCGCCGATCTTGACGCAGGGGTCGTCCGCGAGTCTTTCTGGCTCAACCGCAAAGGACGCATCGACGCGGATCTGCTTCTGGTTGAACTGGGCGACCGCCTCCTTGTTGACGTTGACGTGCACTGCGCCGAGCCGACCGCGCGCACGCTGGGTGACTTCGTCTTCACCGAGGACGTCGTGATCGACGACGCCACCGCCCGGTTTCATCACCTTTCCATGCACGGGCCAGCCGCCGCCGCCGTCGTCGGCGCCGCCGCGGCCAGGGAGTTGGACCTCGACGACCTGACGGCCGCCGTGCTTGCCATCGACGGCATCGAGGTGGTCGCCGCCCGCCGGGATCAGACCGGCGAGCCCGGTCTGGAGCTCGTCACGCCCTACGAGGGCACGGAGGCAGTGTGGGATGCCCTGCTTCGCGCCGGCGAGGCGATCAGCGGGGGCGGGCGCCGCGTGAGACCCGTGGGCTGGTACGCCCTGAACATCGCCCGCGTCGAGGCGGGGACACCCCTGTTCAACATCGACTTCGGCCCCAACAACCTGCCCCACGAGACGGGCGTCGTCGCCCAGCGCGTGAGCTTCACCAAGGGGTGCTACCTCGGCCAGGAGATCGTCGCCCGCACCGAGCACCTCGGGCGGCCCAAGCAGATCCTCGTCGGGCTGCGCCCCGACCGCGGCCTCCTGCCGGAGGCGGGGGCAACGGTCTACGCGGCCGAGGACACCGGCGGGCCCGGTACGTCCATCGGCGTCGTGACCTCCAGCACGCTCAGCCCGATGCTGGGCGCCGCCCCCGTCGCGCTGGCCATGATCAAGTCGAGCCACGCCGAACCGGGGACATCGGTCCACGTCGACGCGGAGGGAGAGCTCGCACCCGCCACCGTCTCCGAGCGGCCCTTCTACCGGCCCGCGCACGGGGCGGCGTCATCATGACGGGGGGCGCGGGATTCGAGTGGGTGCTGCTGGCCGTCGGGGTCGTCATGACCGTGGCCCTCGGCCTCTTTTTCCTGCTGGTCCTTCGCAAGGACGATGGTTAGCAGGCCATGCCGAAGGACCCTGACATCCGCATCACCGAGGTCGGTCCCCGCGACGGCCTGCAGAACGAGTCGGGGATCGTCACCGCGCAGGAGAAGGTCGCGTTCATCGACCTGCTTTCGCACGGCGGCCTCGCGGAGATCGAGGTGAGCAGCTTCGTGAGCCCGCAGTGGGTGCCTCAGCTGGACGACGCCGAGGCGGTCTTCGCCGCCATCGAGCGCGTGCCGGGCGTCGTCTACGCCGGTCTGGTCCCCAACGAGCAGGGCCTGGATCGGGCGCTGCAGGCCAAGGTCGACAAGATCGCATACTTCACCGCCGCCAGCGAATCCTTCTGCCACGCCAACACCAACGCCACCATCGACGAGACGTTCGAGCGCTTCCGGCCGGTCGCGGCCCGGGCCCGCGCCGAAGGGCTGCCCGTGCGGGCGTACATCAGCTGCGTGGTGGCGTGCCCCTACGAGGGACCCATCGATCCCCGCCGCGTCCGTGACGTGGCCGCCCGGCTGCTCGACGAGGGCGCCGAAGAGATCGACCTCGGTGAGACGATCGGGGTCGCGGTGCCCAGCGACATCGACCGGCTCTACGACGGGCTTGCCGATGTGCTCGCCCCCGGCCGGACCACCCTGCACCTGCACGACACACGCGGCACCGCCCTCGCCTGTGCGCTGCGGGCCATGCAGCTGGGCGTCACGCGGTTCGACGCCTCCTGCGGGGGTCTCGGCGGCTGCCCCTACGCGCCGGGCGCTCAGGGCAATCTCGCCACCGAGGATCTCGTGTACATGTGCCACGGGATGGGCCGCCGCACCGGGGTGGACCTCGACAGCCTGTTCGCGGCGGCGCGGCAGATGAGCCGCGTCCTGGGCCGCCGGCTTCCCGGCCGTGTCTTTCGAGCCGACGGCGGCCCCGGTGACGAATAAGCGAAGAAACCAGAGCCCGTCGACACGGGCCGCGCCCGTGCGCTCGACGGAAGCCGGGCGGGCGAGCCGCTCATGGCACCCGAAATCAGTGACGGCGCTGGTGCAGGCCCGGGCCGATCGTGATGACGTTCTTGCCCTTGCGTTTGGACTGCAGGGCCAGCTGGTCGGCGTGACGCAGCAGGCTGTCGGCGTCCGTCCCGTCCCAGGGGAACGTGGCCAGGCCGCCGGAGATGCTCAGGTTGCCCGGCGCGTCAAGGCCCAGCTTGGGGAAGTTCATCTTGCAGATCTGGTCCTGGAAACGGTTGGCAATCTGCTCGACCGTCTCCGGGGGATTCGAGCCGGGCTTGCGCGGCTGCTCGAGGTCGGCAAAGATCACGACGAACTCGTCGCCGCCGATCCGGCACACGCGGTCTCCGCTGCGAATCACCGAGTTGAGCAGTCGGACCGTCTCCCGCAGGACCTCGTCGCCTGCGTCGTGGCCGAAGTCGTCGTTGTAGCGTTTGAAGTCGTCGATGTCGAAGACGAGCACCGTCACCGCCCGCCGCGTTCGTGACGCCTGCTTGAGGATGCGCTTCATGAAGACCTCGTAGAACCGGCGGTTCCAGGCGCCGGTGAGCTCGTCGCGAAACGCCATCGTGCGGTAGTCGCGGTACCCCTGGTCGAGGGCCAGCCAGCGGGCCAGCCATTGGGCCCACGGGTGAAGCTGCCGCGCCGCGGCCTGACGCGAGCACAGGATCCCGTAGCAGCGCTGCCCGTAACGCACCTCGGCGCAGCCGACGCCGTCATCGGTCGGCGGCGCGTCCGAAACGGCCAGGTCGGACCATCCCGTCTGCTGAGCGATGAGACGCAGGGCGCGACCGCCGAGGCCGCCGGGATCGGTGAGAATCGCCTCGACCAGGTCGGTGTCACCGAGCTCGTCGTCGGCGTCGACGGGAGCCGCGACCTCGTCGGCGGTCGCCGTCGGCAGCACATCGATCACGGGCGCGGGAGGCGGCGGCTCGCGTCGCGACGGTGCCGTCGTCGCGGGGGCCGGCTCGCCGTCGCGCAGCGCCTCCTCGAGCCCGATCGCCGTCAGCGGCTGCACGAGGACGGCGTCGAAGCCGTTGGGTCCGCCCTCCACCTGCTGAAGCTCCTCATCGGTCGAGGCGACCAGCAACAGCCGCACCGAAGGGTCCACGCGGCGAAAGGCGTCGACGGTCATGGCGGCCGATCCCTTGACCAGCCGCGCGGGCATCAGGACCGCGTCCACAGGCTGGCCCGCCGAGGACACCCTGATCTCACCCAGGGCATCGAACAGGTTGTCCGCCTGCACCATGGTCCGGCTCAGGTCGCCCAGGTCCCGAAACTCGCCCACGGTCACGATCCGGCCCCGTCGGCGCCGCGGCGTCGGGTTCATCGCGCTCATCGGTCAGGCCTCCGGTTGTCGTCCAGCAGCATGTCGATCTCGTCGGCGCTGATCTGCGGCGGCTCGGCGGCTGCGCGGTCGTTGCCAGGGGGGGGAGGCGACGCTGGCTGGCCCGACGATGGCACGACGTCGTTGGAGGGCGGGTCCCTGGCCGGCTCGGTGGTCGACAGCTCGGTGAGCGCTCCGTCGCGGTAGGACCACAGTGCCGCCTGGGGCACGTAGCGCCGCGCGGCCGTCAGCATCGCCGGGAGCTGCGGCCAGTCCTGCGGCTCGACCACGACCATGGCCAGCCGCTCGACCACCGGGCCGCCGTCGGGCTGGCCGGTTGCCAGCTCCAGGTCCAGCAGGCACAGCTGGGCCATCGCCGGCAGGGGATCGTGAACCTCGTGGAAGGTCCATCCCCGTCGATCGAGCTCGCCCCGCGCGTCGCAGGGCTTACCCGACGGCGCCAGCAGCACGCATGTCGTTCCGTGGTCCGTTGTTGCCATCTCGGTGTGGGCCGCGCGATCCCGGCAGGCGATTCTACGCCCCTGCGGTCTCATTCAGAAGCAGCCGGGCCACGACATCCGCCCCATCGGGCGCCGGGTGGCCGCCGAGGCACTCTTTCATGAGCCTGCGGCGGGGCTCATCGAGCATGAGCTCGCCGATCGCGGCCCCGGCCCCCCGGAGGTTGGCCCCGGTCTCGACGTGGTCCGTCTCGATCACCGCCCCGCCCGCCGCGGCCATCGGCGCCGCGTTGCGGTGCTGGTGGTGATCGCGGTGGTAGGGGTATGGAAGAAAGATCGTCGGCGCGGCATTGATCCAGGCCTCCGCCACCGAGCTGGCTCCCGCCCGGCTCACCGCGAGGTCGGCGGCCCCCCAGGCGGGCCCCATCTGGTGAACGAAGGGCCTGACCACGGCCGGGACCCCGGCCGCGGCATACGCGCCGCGGATGCTCTGCTCGTCGGCCGAGCCGGTGAGGTGCAGGACCTGCCAGCCCTCGAACGCTCGCGTGTTGCGTTGGAGCATCACTGCGAGCAGGGCATTGATGCTCATCGAGCCCTGGGAGGCGCCGGTCACCAGGAGCGTCGGCATGTCCGGGTCGAGGCCGAGACGCCGACGGCATTCCCGAGGGCCGGCCGTGGCCAGGGCAGCCCGACGGACCGGCATGCCGGTGATCCGCTGCGCAAAGCCCGGGCGGCCGGGCGTCTCGATCGCCGAGAGCACCTGGTCGCTGCGCCGCGCGATCCAGCGGTTGGCCTTGCCCGGCGGGTCGTCGAGGTTCAGCAGCGTCACCGGGGCTCCCTCGTCATGCGCCGCCGCCACCACGGGGGCCGCCACGAAGCCCCCCAGCGCGACGACGCGGGTCGCCACGTGTCGGGCGAGGACCCGCCGCGCCTCGCGCCGGCTGCGGAAGAAGCTCCGGGCGAACCGCGCGAACCCGCGCGGGCGCAGCGAGAAGGGAGCGCCGGGGATCGGCTCGAAGCAGACCTCCGCCTCCGAGAGCATCACCCGATCGACATCACGCCCCGAGCACAGAAACAGCACACGGGTCGCCGGCTTGAGCTCGACGAGACGCTCCGCCACCGCCAGCCCGGGGCTGATGTGCCCGCCGGACCCGCCGCCGGCGAAGACGAAGGTCGTGTGGGTCATTCTGTTCTCCCGGCGCGGCGGGCGGTCCTGCTAACCCCGAACCCCAATCGAATCGAGCCCCCGGCGTCCCCGGAACCACCGGGGACCGCGTGGCGTTTGTCCCTTCGTTGACCCCTGACCATCGACCGCTGCCCGCTCCATTGACACGAGCAACCCGAGGCAGAATGCCGTGAGCACCCACCCCGTGCCGCCGGCGGAGACCAGCGGCAAGGCGATGCCCTTGGTGGGGGCCAGCCCCGTGACGACCGCCATGTTGATGAGGGCCTGGAGACCGATCGTCAGGACGAAGCCCAGTCCCAGAAGCTTGCGGAAGGCATCCTGCTGCCGCCGGATGATCGACCACCCGCACCACACGAGCCCGCCGTACAGGAACACGATGACCGCTGCGCCCATCAGCCCCAGCTCCTCGCAGATGATCGCGAAGATGAAATCGGTCGTGTCCTCCGGCAGGTAGCCGAACTTCTGCACGCTGTTGCCGAGGCCGCGCCCGGCGACGCCGCCGCCCGCCACGGTCACCATCGACTGGATCATGTGATACCCGATTCCCTGCGGGTCCTGAAACGGATCGAGAAACGCCCGAAGGCGGTCGAGGCGATAGGGGGTGCTGAGCACGGCCGCGGCCAACCCCGCCGCCGCGGGGCCGGCGAGAAGCGCCGCCTGCCACAGCCTGACGCCGGCGGCGAGCAGAAGCGTCACCGACACGAGGCCGATGAGCACCGCCGTCCCCAGATCCTCGGTGGCGATCAGCACGCACACGACGGTCACCGGGATCATGGGCACCATGAGCCCGCGGCCGAGCCGGCCCATCTCCGAGGCGTGCCGCGTCGCGTACCACGCCAGCACGAGCACCATGCCCCACTTGGCGATCTCGCTGGGCTGGAAGCTCACGAAGCCCAGGTCGATCCACCGGCGGGCCCCGTTGACCTCGCGGCCGATGACGGGCAGGTGCACCGCCAGCAGCAGCACAACCATGCCGATGACCCCGCACGGAGCGAGCCACCCGCCCGCCCGCTGCAGACGCTCAATCGACAGCCGCGAGCCCGCCAGCATCAGCGCCACCGCAAGCCCGGCGAGGATCGCGTAGCGCCCCAGCAGGACATCGGACAGCGTCACCCCCGACTGCGCCCGGACCGACACACCCGCCGAGTTCACCATCACCACGCCGACGGCCAGGAGGGCCGTCGTGAGCAGCATCAGACCGTGCCCGGCCCGCAACATGGTGGCCCTATCGGCCGATCGAGCACGGGCGAGCGAGGATTTGGCGGCGTCGTGACGGTCAGTCCCCGCCGGTGACGCGGAAGGGCCGGTCGACGCGATACAGCTCCAGCCGCGTTTCGATCGCGGCCGCCAGCTCCCCCTCGGCGAGGGCGGCGGCACGGCCGGCCGTCCGCCGCGCCCGGTCGAAGTCGCCGGCCTCCGCGTACGCCGCCGCCAGCACGTCAAGGACGGCGGGATCGCGTTCGAGGGTGAGCGCCGCCGCCCGCTCGGCCAGCCGCACGGCTTGCCGCCCGTCCCGCACCTGCGGATCGGGCCACGTGGCCAGCAGCCACGCCGCGTCGCGAAGCGTGGCCGGGCGATCGGGGTCGATGCCCACGGCCCGTTCGAAGTGACGCCGCGCCTCCACGGCCCCGCCGGTCAGGGCCAGGGCCTTGGCGAGGTTGTAGTGGGCGGCGGCATGCTCCGGCCGCGTGTCGATCACCGCCCGCAGGTGCGTGACGGCGTCCGCGAGCGCTCCCTGCTGGGCCAGCGCCAGACCCAGGTTGTACCGGGCGCGGGGTGAGTCGGGGTTGACATCCACCGCCTCGGTCAGACGACGCACCGCCTCGTCCAGACGCCCCTCCGCGGCCAGCGCGATGCCGTAGTTCGTGAGGGCGCGGTGATTGTCGGGCACGGCCGCGACGGTGAGCGCCCAGATCTCCAGCGGGCGGTGGTAACGCATGGTGCGCCGCCACGCCGTCCACGACAGCCCGGCCACCGCCGACAGCAGCGCGATCGTGAGAACCGCTCCGGTCAACGGCCGCCGCGTTCGACCGGGGCTCGCTTCGACCGGCCACCGCAACGCGATGCCGTAGACACCAACCACGGCCAGGACGACGAGCCCGGCCAGCGGCAGGTACATCCGACGCTCGGCCGCCACCTCGGTCGCGATCGGCACTAGGCTGGAGGTCGGCGCCAGCACGGCAAAGACCCACACCGCCGGAAAGCCCGACGCGGGCCGGCGGAGAAACCACAGGGCCGCCGTCGCCACCAGACCCGTCACGACGATCGCATACGGCGCGGCCTGCGCAGCCGTGATCGGCCGCGGGAACCCGTAGTCGATCACAAGCGGGCTCGGCCACACGACCAGCCGCAGGTAGTGCGTGATGACCACGCACTGGTTCAGCGCGTACTGCCAGCCGCTGACGCCGTGGCCGAACCCGACGGTCTCCGCCCGCGGGCCGCGTGTCATCAGGGCGGCCAGCACCACCCACGTCGCGGCCAGCGCCAGGTACAGCCACCGGCGGCTCCGGAACACCACCGCGAACGGCCGGGACCGATACGCCCAGTCGTAGGCGACCACCATCAGCGGCGCCGTGACCATCGACTCCTTGCTGCCCATGCCCAGCCCGCAGGCGATCACCGCCAGCACGCACCACCCTGCAGGACGGCGTGCGTCGGCGGCCCGGATCGCGCAATAGACCGTGAGAAGATAGAAGAGCGCCATCATCGACTCCGTTCGCTGGGCGACGTAGGCGACGCACTCCGTCTGGAGGGGGTGCACCATCCAGACCAGGCCGCACGCGAAGCCGAGCGCGGTGGCGTGGCGGCCGAACCGGCTTGACAGCAACGGCCCCAGCAGCGTTCGCCGCACGATGCCGAACAGAACCAGCGCCGCCAGCACGTGCACGGCGATGTTGACCACGCGGTATCCGCGCGGGTCGAGACCGCCCAGGGCATAGTTGAGGGCCAGGGAGACGCTGACGACGGGCCGGCCCGCCACCGGCGTGCCGCGGGGCGGGGTCGCGGCCGAGGCCAGGGCCCGGATCGAGTCGTTGTCGACGATCGCCGGCCCGTCGTCATAAATGAACGGCGCGTCGATGCCCCCGGCATGGATCGCGGCCCCCACCACGACCAGCAGGAGGGCCGCGACCGTGACCGGGGTTCGGGCGGGGGTGCTCATGCAGACGGCCAGATACTACGATGAGTCGCACTGTGCCCGAAGCCGCACCCTCAACCCGGCCCGGCGGCCGCAGGGTCTACCTGGAGACCTTCGGCTGCCAGATGAACGAGCTCGACAGCGAGCTTGTCCGGGGCCAGCTTGCCGCCCTGGGCTATTCGTTCACCGCGGACGCCCGTGATGCCGACGTGGTGCTTTACAACACCTGCTCGGTCCGCGAGCCGGCGGAGAACAAGGTGCTCAGCCGGGTCGGCCGCGTCGGGCAGCACAAGCGGCAGGGGTCGGCGGTGGTCCTGGGGCTGATCGGCTGCCTCGCGGAGCGGGAAGGTCGCCGGCTGCTGGACCGCTACCCGCAGATCGACCTGCTGTGCGGGCCCGGCGAGCTCGACCGGCTTCCCATGCTCATCGACAACGCCCTCAAGACGGGCGCCGTCGAGGAGGCGGACCGCGTGGCCCTGGCCGGCAGTCGCAGCCGCCGCTCGGCGACGCTGACGGCCGCCGAGGACAACCTGGAGCTGCTTGACCTATCGAGATCGTTTGATCCGTTCCGCGACGGCTGCCGCAGCGCCTATGTCCGGATCACCCGCGGCTGCAACAAGTTCTGCACCTACTGTGTCGTCCCGTTCACCCGCGGGGCCGAGGTGCACCGCCCGCCCGATCACATCGTCGACGAGTGCCGCCGGCTCGCCGACCGAGGCGTGATTGAGATCACGCTGCTGGGCCAGACCGTCAATCACTACCTCTATACCCACGGGGTCGCCATCTCCCGAAACGGTGCCGAGACCGCCCAGGTGGGGCCGGGAGGGTCGGCCTTCGTCCCCGCCCGACGCAACGGTGCCCGACGCAACGGTCACGCGGCCTCTCGCGTGACCACCTTCGCCGACCTGCTCGGGCGAATCCACGACGAGGTCCCTTCGGTCCGGCGTCTCCGTTTCGTGACCAGCTACCCCCGCGACTTCGGCGACGACATCCTGCGGGTCATGGACGAGTGCCCACGCATCTGCCGCTACCTGCACGTGCCCGCCCAATCGGGCTCCGACAGGATCCTGAAGCTCATGAACCGCGGCTACACCCGCGGGCAGTACCTGGAGTTCGTGGACCGCGTTCGGGCCCATCTGCCCGATGTGGCCCTCGCCGGCGACATCATCGTGGGCTTTCCCACGGAGACCGATGCGGACTTCGAGATGACCCTCGACCTGATAAGCCGCGTGGGGTTCAAGAACAACTTCGTGTTCAAGTACTCGCCGCGGCCCGGCACGGCCGCCCGAACCCGGCTGCCCGACGACGTGCCGGCCGGGGTCAAGCGGCGCCGCAACAACGAGCTGCTCGCCCTCCAGGCCGAAGTCAGCGCCGCCGTTCATGCCGGCTACGTCGGCCGCTCGGTCGAGGTCTTCGTGGAAGGGGTCAGTCGCAAGGGCGTCCCGACACCTCCCGGACGGGTGCAACTGGGCTGGGAGCCGCCGCGGCCACGCCTTCAGATGTCCGGCCGCACGGCCGGCGATCTGATCACCGTCTTCGATCTGCCCGATGACCGGGCCCCCGAAGACCTCACCGGCCGGATCGTCGAGGTCCGTGTGACCGCGTCGGGGCCGCTCATACTTCATGGGCGGCTTACCCAGCTTGACACCTCGCCCACGACCCGGCGGCGCTCTCGCACCGAGCGTGCTTGAGACCCTGTCATTGGCCGAACGATGGTGTCACGCGCGGCGGCGCTGCTCCGCCGCGGTTGTGCGTAGCCTGTTTTGGCTACTGAAGATACGTCGCGTCTGCGTTGGGGTTATTGCCCAGTTTGAAATGTCAAAAAGCGCCGGATTTGCATCTTGACTGGATTAGGGTTGGCTGTATCTTGAGACCGGAAGTGAGGGATGGCTGGGCACCCGCTCAGGCGGTGTTCCCGGAAATCGGTTGGGGTCAAAGAGTCGAGCCAAGAAGAAAGGTCCCTGAAAATGAAGATGAAAACTCTGTCGGTTCTGGCAGGTGTCAGCGCCCCGTTGATCCTCAGCGGAACTTCGGAAGCTGGCTTTGTCGGCATCAAGGTTGTCGGGAAGGAAAATCCCTTCAACTTCCTGGTTTGCAACGTGTACGCCATCTTCGATCGTCCGGGCGAGGATCGCGTTGAAGCCATCGCCGGAACCATGGATAACCCGCTGCGGATCGAGGTGATCGGCGGCTCGTTCTACAACACGCCGAACGTCGGCACGGATCAGGCGCCTTCGACGTTCCTGATCACGCTCTTCCCTGAGCTTGCGTTCGACACGTTCGTCACGATCGGCGTCAAGTCCGTCGGCACCGCTGGTCAGCCGAAGGACAACCTGACGATCACGCCTGGATTCCCGGTCGGGATCGGGGGCAGCGTCTTTACGACAGACGCCGCTGGCTGGGGTGTGACCCCGCTGGAGGCCCAAGGTGATCCGTTCGACCAGGCCGCTTCCTTCCCCGGCAACGGCCAGATCCTGATCGGGCAGTTCACCGGTACGCCGGGATCGACCGCGATCCAAGGCACCTTCCTGTTCCAGTACACGAGCAACGGCAATCAGTTCCAGCAGTCGATCGTGTCGTTCTTCCACGTGCCAACCCCTGGAGCCCTTGCCCTGCTTGGGACCGCAGGTGTGCTCGGGGCACGGCGCCGCCGACGTCGCTGAACAGAGTTTTCATTGATCCTGATACCGATCCCGCCGCCGGCCTTGGCCGGCGGCGGTTGTTTTTGGGCCGATGAGGAGGGGCTCGGGCCCCCCCGCCGCGGTCCCATCTCCTTCACGCGGCCCCGGCGGGCTCGCGTGAGAGGGCGGATCGGGCCCCTGAAGCCCCGGCGGCGGCGGCAGAGACATCGCCCTCCACGCCCGTGGGCGGGATCTTGGCCTTGGCGATTGACACGCCGGGACGTCCTGCAAGAATACGACTCGCGGTGTCTGCCCCGGCAGGGGACGACGCCGCACGTTCCCGCGACCGTGGTTTCGACAGGCCGGCTCACATCCGGGCATCGCCGACTGAACTGGTCGAAACCGTACGCCCAGCGGCCGCGTAGCGCTTCTCACGCCCCCTCATTACCGGTCCTGGTGATGCGCGGTGCACAATCGGCTACACGGAGGTCGTCGCGGCGACGCCCGCTGCACGATTCCAACTCAGAAAGGCACGTGATGAGTAAGAAGCTCCTGCTCGCTGTCCCGCTGGCCTGCGGGATCGTCGGGCTCGCCGTCGATCGACAGGCGGCCTCCGAGACACCGGCCCTCGACCCGGCCGCCCTGGACGTCCCGCAGCTGTACGGATTCGCCGTCACCGATCTCACCCTGCCCCCGGCGGCCGGGGTGGCGTTCGACACCGCCGTGGCACTGGGCGGTCAGCCGTACGTTCTCACCCTCGAGCCTCGCTCGGTGCGATCGGCCGACTTCCAGCTGCTCGTCGATCACGGCGACGGCGTGCTGGTGCCCGTGGAGCCGAACCCTCCGGCCACGTACGGCGGCTCCGTCGTGGGCCTGCCCGGCAGCCTCGTCGCCGCCTCGGTGCGTGATGGCGGCATGTGGGCGACCATCGTGCTCGCCGACGGGACCCGCTGGCACGTCGAGCCTCTCTCGGAGCTCATCGAGGCGGCAAACGCCGGCCCCGCCCACGTGATCTACCGGGATCTCGACGCGGTGCCCGCCGACAAGGGATGCGGCACCGATGAGCCCCCAATGCCCGGCTACGAGGGCTTTGACGCCGGGACCGCCGGCGGCGTGGCCGGCACCGGTCTTCAGATCACCGAGATCGCCTGCGACGCCGACGTCGAGTACTGGCAGGAGAACGGCAGCGATGTCCAGGCCGTCATGGCCGACATCGAGAACGTCATCAACTCCGTCGGATCGACCACGTACGAGCCCCAGGCGAGCATGACCTTCGAGGTGTCGACGATCGTCGTGCGGACGGGCGACGTGAACAGCGATCCCTACACGTCGAGCAGCTGCGGCACGCTCTTGAACCAGTTCAAGAGCAACTGGGACGATGCCCCCGAAGTGAGCATCAAACGCGACGTCGCCCAGCTGTACACGGGACGCAACCTCAGCGACTGTCTGGGCATCGCCTACGTGGCCACGGTCTGCGAGAGCCCCTCGTTCGGCTTCGGCTACAACGTCGTGGAGTCCCAGTCACCCGGTCTGAGCTTCGCCCTGCGGGTGGGGCTCTCCGCCCACGAGATCGGTCACAACTTCAACGCGGGCCATTGCTGCGGCAGCTGCTCGGGCTGCAATGGCTGCCGGATCATGTGCCCGTGCATCGGCGGGTGCTCCGGCATCGTGACCAGCTTCGGCTCCACGGCCCTCAGCCAGATCAACAGCTACATCGCCGGGCAGAACTGCTTCCACGACCTGCCGCTCACCGTGGAGCCGCCTTACTTCGAGGACTTCCCCGACACGCTCTTCAACAACGACAACTGGATGTTCCTCAACGGCGCGGCGATCAGCTCGGCGGCCACCAACGAGCCGAGCCCGCCCAACTCGATGCATCTCGATGCGATCGGCAGCGGCGAGTACCAGGATAACGAGGCCCGGACATCCTTCATCAATCTCGAGGGCCGTGAGGGCCAGGGTTTCGAGGTCCAGTTCTTCACGGAGCACAAGGGCGTGGAGGCAGGTGAGGAGCTGCTCGTCGACTACCGGGACAACTTCCATCGCTGGATCCCGTTGACCACCGTCACCTCAGACGGGAACGACCAGAACGTGTTCACCGAGCACGTGATTCCGCTGGACGGCCTGGATCCCTCTCCGTTCCACGACGAGTTCAGGCTTCGCTTCCTGGCTGCCGTCGACCAGTCCAACGACGAGTGGTACATCGACGACATCCGTGTCGGCGGCGAGCCGGCCCCGGCCAACGACAACTGCAGCGACGCGCAGGTGGTCACCGAGGGCACCATCGGCTTTTCCACGCTGGGCGCTACGAGCGACGGCGCGGCGACGGCCTGCGATGGTGGCGGGGGCGGCCTGACCTTCGTCGACGACGTGTGGTTCGAGTGGCAGCCGTCGTGCTCCGGCGAGGCCACCATCAGCGTCTGCAACGACGCGGACTTCGACACGCGGATCGCCGTGTACTTCGCCGGAAACTGCCCGTTCCCGTCGCTGCTGCAGTGCAACGACGACGCGGCCGGATGCGGCACGACCTCCGAGGTCACCCTCAACGTCGTCGATGTCGTCACCTATATCATCCGCGTCGGTGGCACCACCGGCGAGGGCACGGGGAACCTGACCATCAGCTGCGGCAACGCGTGCCCGGCCGACCTGACCGGCGACGGCAACGTCGGCATCGAGGACTTCCTGCAGGTCATCGGATTCTGGGGAGGGCCCGAAGGCGACATCGACGGCGATGGGACCACGGGCATCGAGGACTTCCTCGCGGTGATCGGCAACTGGGGACCGTGCTGAGAGAGACGGCGGGCGGCTTGATTGCCCGCGGGTCCGCCTTTACACCTCGTCATCGGAGAACCCCCGGCCGGAGCCGGGGGTTTTTTCATCCTGCCACGAGGGCTTCGTTGGTCGGAAACCGCTGCAGCGCCCCCAGCAGCTGCTCGATCTGCGTGGGAGGCTTCATGTTCATGAGCCGCCGGCGCAGCGCGGTGACCGTCTTGAGCTCCGCCTCGCTCATCAGCAGATGCTCCTTACGCGTGCCCGACGCCGCGAGGTTGATCGCCGGATAGAGCCGCCGCTCGGCGATCGTGCGGTCAAGGATGAGCTCCATGTTGCCCGTGCCCTTGAACTCCTCGAAGATGATCTGATCGGCCCGGGAGCCCGTGTCGACCAGGCAGCTGGCGATGATGGTCAGCGACCCGCCCTGCTCCGCCTTGCGGGCGGCGCCGAACAGCTGCTTGGGAATCTCCAGCGCCTTGGAGTCGAGGCCGCCGGTCATCGTCCGGCCGCCGCCGTACTGCCGGGAGTTGTTGAACGCGCGGCCCAGCCGCGTGATCGAGTCGAGCAGCACCACCACGTCGCGGCCCGCCTCCAGCATGCGCTTGGCCCGCTCGATGGCGAGGATCCCCAGCGCCAGGTGCGTCTCGATGTCCTGGTCGTTGGACGACGCCAGCACCTGGGCGGGGACATTGCGCTTGAAGTCCGTGACCTCCTCCGGGCGCTCGTCGATGAGCAGGGCCACCAGCTCGACCTCCGGGTGGTTGTGCTTGATCCCGAAGGCGATGTTCTGCAGCAGGATCGTCTTGCCCGCCTTGGGCGGGGAGACGATCAGCCCCCGAGTGCCGTAGCCGATCGGGCAGAACAGGTCGATCAGCCGGCAGGCGGCGGGGCAGCCGGGATGCTCCATGTTGATCCGCGGCTGCGGATCCAGCGGCGTCAGCTCCTCGAACGGTGTTCGCTGAGCGTACTGCTCCGGCGAGAGCCCCTCGATCTCCAGAACGTCGCTGACGACCTGCCGCCCCGGCTTGGGCCGTTTGCCGCGGCGGCGCCGCGACTTCTTCTCCACGACGCTGACGGTCATGTGCTGGCCCTGACGCATCGGGTAGCGATCGCGCAGGGCCACCGGCACGAAGGGGTCGTCCTGGTTCTCCAGGAGACGGTCGTCAAGTTGTCTGATTCGACCCTCGGCGCCGTTACGCCACTCGAGGATCCCGCTCAGGGTCGTCATGTGCGTTTGCTTGCGGTCGATGGCTCGCATGTGAAGGAGGACCGTCGCCGTGCGGCGGGCTCTCCACGCGTGTCAGTGACCTGTAGACCGTGTAATCGTTGGCGGTGCCGGCAGTGAGGCCTCCGTCGCCGGGGCCAGTAGACCAGTTGGTCACCGCGGTGTCAAGGATGATTCTACGCCCCTTCTATCGACCGCTTCCAATGAGGCGTTGAGCGGCCAGGGCCCAATTCAGGGTGGCGAGGGCGGTTCCGCCCCGGCGAGACGACCGGCCACCTCGGCGGCGAGCCCCGCGTTCGACACGAGCAGGGCGAGGTTGGCGTCCAGCGATCGACCCCCGGTCTGCTCATGAAACACGGCCAACAGGTGCGGCGTCCGTCCCGCGCCGTGCGTCTCGTCGGTCTCGG
>JBFGEG010000006.1:0-58347 GCA_041580235.1 Phycisphaerales bacterium | reverse complement strand
GGGACGCAGGCTCATCCCGAGCGAAGCGAGGGCTCGATTGTGAGGCAGGAGGCCGAACAATCGACATGACCAGTCCGCGGCATGGATGCCGCGGTTGGACCGGCACGACGCCGACCGCACGACACCAAGACCCCCGCCGCGCAGCCCGATCAACGCAAGCATGTCGGCCACACCGGGGCAAGCCTGTTCCAGGGACGCAGGCTCATCCCGAGCGAAGCGAGGGCTCGATTGTGAGGCAGGAGGCCGAACAATCGACATGACCAGTCCGCGGCATGGATGCCGCGGTTGGACCGGCACGACGCCGACCGCAGGACACCAAGACCCCCGCCGCGCAAGCCGCGGTTGGACCGGCACGACGCCGCGCGGTCAGGCAACCCCCCGCCGAAAGCACTCCACGAAGACCGACTTCACCTCGTCCATGCCCGGACACCGCTCGCCGAGCCGCTGCTGCATGCTGGTCACCGTGCGGCCGACCAGCCCGCAGGGGACGATGAGGTCGAAGTGCTCCAGGTCGGTCGTCACGTTGAGCGCCAGCCCGTGCATCGTGACCCAGCGCGAGATCCGCACGCCCATGGCACAGATCTTCGCGTGCGGGTCGGCGACCCACACGCCCGTCGCGGTGTCGTCGCGGCGTCCCGCGATACCGAACGCGGCCAGGGTGTCGATGGCGAGCTGCTCCAGGAACCGCATGTACCCGTTGAGCCGCAGCCCCAGGACGTTGAGGTCGATGATGGGGTACGCCACGAGCTGCCCGGGGCCGTGGTACGTGATGTCGCCGCCTCGGTCGGTCTCGGCGATCTCGACCCCAAGCCGGGCCAGCGCGTTGTCGGAGGCCAGCAGGTGACGCCGGGCGCCGGGTCGCCTCGAGACGGTGATCACCGGCGGGTCGTGCTCGACCAGCAGCAGGAACATCGACCGCTCGCCGCCGCCGGCGCGGGACTCGATCACCTGCCGCTGCAGATCCTTCTGAAGCGCGAAGGCCTCGCCGTAGGGCATGCGTCCCAGGTCTCGAACGACCAGGTCGACGGACGCCTTCGACGGTGTCTCGAGATCGGCCACGGGCAACGATAGGCTCGTATACTGGAGTGCGCATGTCGCTCTCGTTCTGCGTCCTGGGCAGCGGCTCCGCCGGCAACAGCGCGCTGGTGACGCTCGGTGATCGCCGCCACCTGCTCATCGACGCCGGACTCTCACCGCGACGCACGGTCGAGCGGCTTGCGCCGCTCGGCGTCGGCATCGACGAGATCACGAACGTCCTGGTGACGCACATCGACCATGATCACCTGCACCAGGGGTGGCTTGAGGCCGAGGAGCCGCCGTGCTTCACGTGGCATGCCCATCGGCGTCACCTCAGGCGAGCCCGGCTCCGCGGGATGACCGGGTGGGAGCCGTTCGAGGACGGCTTCGAGCTGGCCCCTGGCACCCGCGTCGAGACGACGATGCTGCCCCATGATCAGCTGGGCAGCTGCGGGTTCATCATCGACCACGGGGGCACGCGTCTCGGCTACGCCACGGACGTGGGACGGGTGACGCCCACGATGCTCAGACGGTTCACGGGCCTTGCCGCGCTGGCCATCGAGTCGAATTACGACCACGCGCTGCAGGTGGCCAGCGGCCGGCCCGCCGTGCTCAAGCAGCGGATCATGGGCGGCCTCGGTCACCTGTCCAACGAGCAGGCCCTCGACGCCGTGCTGGGCCTGGACCGGATCGGGCGGCTGAGGCACGTGGTCCTGCTTCACCTGTCGAGGCAGTGCAACGATCCGAGGCTCGTCCGCACCCTGTACGCGCGCCGGGCACCGCACCTGCTCAACCGGCTCACGATCACCAGCCAGGACCGGTCGACACCCGTCCTGCACGTTGTGCCCGACGGCTTCGCCCGGCCCCCGATCGGCCGTCAGCTCGATTTCCTGGAGACGATGCCGGGGCCGTGAGGATCGCCTCCACGTCACGGCCCAGGAGACTCAACGGGTAGCTATTGGCCGGCCCCTCGCCTACGCTTGCGCGCTGATGAGCGAGCAGATCAACCACCACTGTGGTCTTGCCCTTGTCCGCCTCAGGCAACCGCTGGGCTATTACTGCAAGCGCTACGCGGACCTCGCGTGGGGGCTGCGCCGGCTCTACCTGCTCATGGAGAAGCAGCACAACCGAGGTCAGGACGGGGCGGGCGTGGCCGTCGTCAAGTTCGATATGCCGCCCGGAGCGGAGTTCATCAATCGCGTCCGCTCGGACAAGCACAACGCCATCGAGCGTGTATTCGACATCGTCATGAAGGATGTGGCCGAGGTCGGTGACGACGAGCTGGCCGATCTCACCGACACCATGCTCAAGCGCCGTTGCCCGTTTCTCGGCGAGGTCTACACCGGCCATCTTCGCTACGGGACACACTCCGGCAACGAGCTGGCCAACTGCCATCCGTACCTGCGCACCAACAACGTCGCGAGCCGCAACCTCGCCCTGGCCGGCAACTTCAACATGACCAACGCCCGGGAGCTGTTCGAGCAGCTCCTGGAGTTCGGCCTCAACCCGACCGGCGATTCGGACACGCAGGTGATCCTGGAGCGAATCAGCTACTGTCTGGACAAGGAGCACGACCACCTCAACGCGGCGATGGGGCCCGAGTCGTTCGTGGGCCTGGAAGGCCGGGCCCTGGCCCGGGAGATCTCGCGCGAGATCGACATCGTGCGGGTCCTGGGCAAGGCCTCCGAGGACTGGGACGGCGGCTACGTGTTCATGGGCCTCATCGGCAACGGTGACGCCTTTGTCTGCCGGGACCCCGCGGGCATCCGCCCCGCGTATTACTACATCGATGAGGAGGTCGTCGCGGCCGCGTCCGAGCGGTCCGCGCTGGCCAACGTGTTCGACGTGGACCCCGACCGGGTCGAGCCGATCGCCCCCGGCCACGTGCTCGTGATCAAGCGCGACGGGCGTATCGACCACCAGCCGTTCACCCATGAGCGGCCCGTGCGGTCCTGCACCTTCGAACGAATCTACTTCAGCCGCGGCAGCGACCCGGCCATCTACCAGGAGCGCAAGGCGCTGGGACGCAACCTGGCTCCGCGCGTGCTGTCGGCGCTGGGCAACGACCTGGAGCACGCGGTCTTCAGCTACATCCCCAACACCGCCGAACCGGCGTACGTCGGCCTGGTGGAGGAGATCGACCGCCTGACACGCAGTCGCCGCATCGAGGACCTGTGGCGTCGAATCGAGAAGGGCGCGGCCACCCGCGCCGATCTCGAGCGGCTGCTCGACGGCCGCCTGCGCACTGAGAAGGTCGCGCACAAGGATCAGAGGCTGCGAACGTTCATCACCCACGACGCGGGGCGGCGCGACCTGGTCGGGCACATTTACGACATCACCCGCGGCGTGCTGAACCCCCAGGACACGCTGGTCATCGTCGACGACTCGATCGTGCGGGGCACGACGCTTCGGGAATCGATCATCACGATGCTCAGCCGGCTCAACCCGCGTCGCATCATCATCGTCAGCTCCGCCCCGCCGATCATGTATCCGGACTGCTACGGCATCGACATGAGCCAGCTCGGCCGGTTCATCGCCTTCGAGGCTGCCGTGGCCCTGCAGCGCGAGAGCGGCGAGTCGAGCGTGCTCGATGAGGTCGAACAGCGCTGCCAGGCCCAGGCGGATGTCGAGCCGCACCGGATGGTCAACCACGTCGCGGCCGTCTACGAGCCGTTCGACCTCGAGGAGCTCTCCGCGAAGATTGCGCAGCTCGTGCGACCCGACGACCTGGACTGGAAGGGCGACGTCGAGATCATCTACCAGTCCGTCGACGGTCTTCGCAGCGCGATCCCCGACCACACGGGCGTCTGGTACTTCACGGGCGAGTACCCGACCCCCGGCGGCTACAAGGTGCTCAACCGGTCCTACTTGAACTGGCGGCGGGCGTGCGACGATCGCGCCTACGAGCTGCCGGCCGCAACCCCGGAGAAGCTGCTGCCGATCGCCGAGCCCGGTCTCGGTCCCTGAGCCGCTCTCCAGGCCGTCGCAAAGTCCGGTATTGCCCTCAACTGCCCGGCCCGGGCGTCCGATACGCCAGGGAGCGCCCCCCGCCAGAACGGCGGGCACCCTGGAACGCCGCCACCATGCCGGGCATTCTCACCCCGATTCTCAGACCTCTGCGCCGCTGGACCTCGACGGCCTCGACCGGGCCCCGGCCCGAGCCGCTCCGCCTCGGTTCCCGGCAGCTCGCCCGCCGGCTGGCCGACGCCATCGATCGCGCCCTGGCCCTGGGCCTGTGGGATCACGCCGAGCGGCTCGCGCGGACCGCGGCGCCCCTGGCGTCGGGGTACGCCCGGCTGGCCGAGCCGCTGGCGCGTCTGCGGCTCGCCCAGGGGGACGCCGAGACCGCCCTGAGCATCATCGACACCTGCCGCACCCCTCCGGCATCGCTGCGCATGCTGCGGGCCGTGTGCCTGCTGTCTCTGGGGGCACGGGCCGAAGCGAACATCGACCTCCTGCGGTGGTCCGCCAAGGCCTCCGCCCCGATCGACGCCCGCCTGCTGCTGGGCCTGCTCGATCGTCACGGCGACGACACCGCCGCCATCCAGGTGCTGCAACGCAATCTCAAGCACCTGGAGGACCCGCGGACGATCCAGGCTCTGCTGCTGCTGAGCGTCCAGCGCGGCCGTCGCGAGCAGGCGGAGACCTGGGCCGCCCGCCTGCAGGGCTGCTGCACGGAATCATGGGGGCCCGAGGCGGATCTCATGCTCCAGTCGCTGGGCATGTCGGGCATTCGCGCCGACGCGGAGCCCACGCCCGAGCAGGTCAACGCCCTGACCATGGAGCTGATCACCTTCGAGCCGGCCATCGAGACCCTCGTCGAGGCCCAGCGGCGTCGTCTGCACGTGCCCACGGCGCGGCTGCTGCGTCGCGCGATCGAGCAGGCTCTGCCCGATCTCGCCGACCCCGCGGCCGCCCTGCACGCGATGGCGCGGCTGTCGCTTCAACTCGGTGATCAGACCGCGGCCCGGGCCTTCGCCGAGCGCGGCCTCGCCGCCAACCCCATGTCGGCCCCCCTGGCGCTGCTGCTGCAGGAGCTCGGAGATCCCACACCCCCGGAGCCGGCCGCCGTCTCACCGCACCCGACCGACCACGACGTGCCGCTGGAGAAGGCCGCATGAGCGCCGCGCAACCGCCGCATGACGTGCCCTTCGGACCGACCGCGATCGACCGCGAACACGCGGCGCGTCTGCTGCGGACGGCACGCGGTGCTCCGGAGAACGACGACGCGGTGGAATGGGCCTTCTCGGTGATGCCCGACAGCCGGGCGACGCGACGGCTGCGGATCGAGCAGCTGCTGCGTGCCGGAAACTACGAGGCGGCCGATGCGCTGCTCGCCCGCGGGCTGCGTCGGCGGCCGACGGACGCGTCGCTGAGCCTGCTTCGCGCGCGCAGTCTGTTCGAGCAGGAGTCGTATGACTCGGCGAACCGCGAACTGCGTCTCGTGCTGGCCCGCCGGCCCGAGCATCGCGGTGCCCTGGAGCTGGCGGGTCGGGTGGCGCTGGCGCTGGGCCGGCCGCTTCGCGCCGTCGGGCTCTTCGAGCGGGGCGAGCGACGTCGGCCCGACGATGCAATCAGGGGCCTGGTCGCCGGCGCCTGGCTCGACGCAGGCCGGACCCGGATGGCCCGCAAGGTGCTCAGGCGCATGAAATCACCGTCGGTGCTGCTGCGGGCTCGCGTGCTGCGGGCCGAGGGGCGGCTCCTGGAGGCGACCGAGCTGCTCGACCGCGCTCGACGCCAGACGACGGGCGACCAGCACGACGCGGTCATGTGCACCCTGATCGACCTGCTGGAGGAGACCGCCGACCTCCAGCGTCTCCGCCGGCTGCTGGCGCCGCTGAGCCTGCATCGCCCCGCAATCCTGGCGCGAGCCGGCACGGCGTGGCTGGCCATGGGAGCGTTTCACACCGCGGCGGTCCGTATGGCGAGCCTGGCCAGGGTGGAGGGATCTCGCGCATCGGCCCTGACCGTTCTCATGGTCGCCGGCGCCATGATGAACCGGCCCCGCCTCGCGCGGCGGGCCCTGAGCCGTCTGCGCCGGATCACCGAGCCCGTGGACCGCAAGAACGTGGCCGAGGCGTGGTGCCGGGGCCTGATGGGGCGGCTGCTGCTGGATCAGTGCAGTGCCCGCAAGGCGGGCTCCGATCCCCACACGGGACGGCTTCGGCTGCTGCTGCAGGACGCGGCCACGGTCATGCACGACGATCTGGTCGCGGCGGGCCAGTCCCTGCCCCGGGCCGAGCGGGGGGAGATCCATCGTCACCTCGCCGTGTGCGAGCAGGTCGGCGCCCTCGCCGAGGATGACGCCGCGGGGGTCCACGCCCCCCTGACCGATACGCTCGCCCCGCCCGCCTCGACCGGCGTTGCGGCCTAAAGGCGCAGCCATTTCCCGTCCCGGCTTGACCTGAGCCCCTCAGCCTGCTGAAATTGCCGGTTTCCCCCCCGGCGGGCCCCGCCTGGGGACCGCCTTGTCCAACACGGAACCACCCCATGGCCCGATACCTTGGTCCCAAGGTCAAGCTTTCACGACGCGTCGGCGTTCCCATCGCCGACATTCCCAAGCACACCGCCAAGCGGCAGCTCACGCCGCCGGGCATGCACGGCTACCGCGGCCGGCGGCTGCGTGACTACGGCGTCCGCCTCAACGAGAAGCAGAAGCTGCGGTACCACTACGGCGTGCTCGAAAAGCAGTTCCGGCGGTACGTCCACGAGGCAGCGCGGCGAAAGGGCAATACCGGCGAGGTGCTCCTGCAAATGCTGGAGCGGCGGCTCGACAACGTGATCCGGCGGGCGGGCTTCACCCGCACCATCTGGGCGGCCAGGCAGATGGTCGTGCACGGCCACGTCGAGGTCAGCGGCCACCGGGTCGACCGGCCGAGCTACAGCGTGCAGCCGACCGACGTCGTGATACTGAAACAGCGCATCTCCAATCTCGCCAAGGACAATATGGAGTCGATGGCCGGTCACATCGTGCCGGGCTGGATGAACGTCAACCCGGCCGAGCTGTCGATCCGCATGGTCGCACCGCCGACGCGCGAAGAGATTCCCTTCGACGTCAACACGAACCTGATCGTCGAGTTCTACAGGTAAGAAGGCACGAAGTGAGATCTCGGCACTCGGCACTTCGTGCCTACGTGCCTTCGTCCCTCATCTCATGTTCAAGTTCCTCCGCAAGTACAACAAGTACATTCTCGCCGTGGGCGGGACGCTGCTGCTGATCACGTTCCTGATCCCGTTCGCGTTCACGAACCTGCTCCAGGGCGTGGGGGCGGGGCGGGCCTCCTGGGCCAGCGTGGGAACCGAGAAGAGCCAGAAGGTCACGGTCACCGAGCTGGCCAACATCCAGCGGCAGCTGAGGCTGCTGCAGGTGCTTGGCCCGCAGGTTCGCCTGCCCAACGTCGTCGACCGTCCGGAATACTGGTACCTGCTCGTGCGTGAGGCGCACGACGCGGGCCTGGTCCCGGCGGCCGAGGCCGTCGGCCAGACGGAGCAGGAGATCCAGCAGATGGGGCTGCTGGCCGCCATCACCGGCGAGAGCGTGCCGTTCATCCGAGCGACCATCGCCAACATCCAGGGCGTGGAGCGGCTCATGGACCTCTACCTGGACAGCGGCAAATACTCCGATCGCCGCCTCAAGGAGCAGGCCCGCCGGATGTTCCACCGCGTGACGGCGCAACCGGTGGTCATCGAGGCCTCGAGTCCCGCGGAGCCGCCGGCCTACACCGAGCGTCAGCTCCTCGACCAGATGGAGCAATACGCCGACGTCGCGCCGGGCGAGGGCGAGATGGGCTTCGGCTACCGGCTGCCTCACCGGGCCAAGCTGGAGTGGATCGACATTCCCGCCGAGAGCGTGCGCGCGATGATCGCGTCGAGCGACCGGGTCAATCCCATCGAGCTTCGCAAGCACTGGCGGAGCAACGCGGTGATGTTCGGCGACCCGGACCCGGCGGCCGAGATCCCCGACACCGTCCGAGAGGACCTGGTTGACAAGCTGACCGCGGCCGCCCTCGACGAGATCGCACGCGAGGCCAGCGACCGGCTGCGGTTCGCCCAGCGCAGCCTCAATCGTCGCGGCGGCTACTTCGAGGTCCCCGACGGGTGGGCGGGGCTGAGCCTCAAGGACCTGGCCCTGGAGCTGCAGTCGGAGCACGGCATTGCCCTGCCGGCGTACCACGGCCTCGGCGATCGGTGGCTCACGGCCGAGGACATCGGCGAGCTTCCGGGCATCGGGACGGCGACCACCAGCAAGTTCGGCGAGACGCCGATCGTTCTGGCCGACCTCGTGATGGCTGCCAGGGAGCTGGAGGGCTCGACGACGATCCTCGCGCAGCGGGGCATCCCGGGGCCCGCCCTGCGGGGTGATGACGGCAGCATCTACCTGTTCAATATCATCGACACCGACGCCTCGAGGCCGCCGGAGTCGATCGACGAGGTCCGCGACAAGGTGGTCGCCGACCTGAACCGGCTGACCCACTACCGTCAGCTCGTGGAGGCGGGCGACGACATCCGCACGCTTGCCGCCGACGAAGGCCTGCTTTCGGCGGCCCTTCGCTACAACAGCGAGATCGCGTCTCCCGTCAGCGTGTCGCTGGGCTTTCCCGCCCAGCTCCCAAAGCTCGGTCAGCAGGACGAGACGATCGAGAAGCTCGTCGACTACGCCATGGCGCTGCCGCGCGACGTGCCGGTGAAGGAGCTCAGCGAGGAGCAGCGAATCCTGGTGATTCCGGTCCAGGACAAGCTCAGCCTGCTCGTCGCGCGGCTGACCGGTCAGACGCCGCTGACCGAAGAGACCTTTCGCAGCTACATGCAGTTCGGGATCGTCCAGAGCAAGCTCGTGGACCAGGAGCTTGCCGGCGAGGACCTGACCGCCGGCCCCTTCAGCTACGAGGCCCTGGCCGCGCGGCACCACTTCGAGCTGACCGCCGGGGACCGGGCCACGACCCAGCCCGACGCAACCGACCCGGACACCCAAGAGCTGTCAGCCCTCGGCGATCAGGGCTAAGGTCATCCCGGGCCGAAGCGGCCCACCCCCCTCCGTGCCTCCCTCCGCGCCCTAGCTCACCGCCGAGCCGGCACGGACGGGGCGATCGACGTTGAGGCAGACCACGTCATCGTGCCCCTCGGCGTCGGCACCGGTCGCGCAGAGAATCATGCCCTCGCTCATCTCGCCGCGGAGCTTGCGCGGCGCCAGGTTGGCGACGATCACGACCTGGCGACCCACCAGATCCTGCGGGTCGTACCATGCCTTGATCCCGGCGCACACCTGACGTGGGGCGCCGGTGCCGTCGTCCAGCTGGATCTTGAGCAGCCGGTCCGCGGCAGGATGGCTCTCGGCGGCGGTGACCGTGGCCACACGCAGATCAAGCTTCGTGAACTCATCGAACGAGATCTCCGGCTTGACGGTGGTGGGAGCGGCGTCGGACATGGGGGTTTCCTCCAGGCTCGATTCTAGACCCCGACCGCTTCGGCGCAGCGGTCGCACAGCATGCCGCCGTCGCTTCGGACCGCGCTGGTCTCGTCGCGCCGCCAGCAGCGATCGCACCGCGGCTCGCCCCGCAGGTCGTTGACGAGGACCTCGTCGCCCTGCCCGGTGCACTGCACGCGGGACACGCCAAACATGTCCGCCAGGTCCGCCTCGAAGCGGCCAAGACGCCCATCGGGGTCGGCCACCACGATCTCCGCGTCCAACGCGTTCTCGATGCCGCGTGTCTTGGCGTCCTCCAGCGTCTTGAGCACGGTATCCCGCAGCTGCATCACCTTCGGCCAGTCTTCGTCCACGGCGGCGTCGCTCGTGTTCAGGAAGCTCTCCAGGTGCACCGTGCGTGCATCATCGGCCTCGCACCGCCACAGCGAGCGATACGCCTCGTCGGCCGTGTGAGGGAGGATCGGGGCCAGCAGACGGCACAGCCGTTCCACGAGCTCCCACATGACCCGCTGGGTCGTGCGGCGCCGCGGCGAATCGGGCCTGTCGCAGTAAAGCCGGTCCTTGACCGCCGCGCAGTAGAAGGCGGACAGCGTCTCGTTGCAGAAGTCATACAGAAGCTGGTGGGCACGGCGGAAGGCGTAGCTCTCGTAGGCGGCCAGAATCCCCGTCTGGGTCGCGGCGGCCTCACCCAGGACGCAGGCGTGGATGGAGGCCGGCTCGACGCCGGCGACGGCCGCGTCGCCGGAAGCCGGCGGCTCGCAGTCGGACAGGTTGCTCAGCAGAAAGCGCAGGGTGTTGCGAACCTTGCGGTACGTCTCGCCGGCCTGGTCAAAGAACTCGATGTCCATCTTGACGTCGTTCTCGAACGCCAGCGAGCTCACCCACCACCGGCAGACGTCGGCACCGTAGGTCTTGAGCAGATCGTCAACATCGAGGGTGTTGCCGATGCTCTTTGACATCTTGCGGCTGTCCTTGTCCACGGTGAAGCCGTGGGTCAGAAGCGCCCGGAAGGGCGAATGGCCGGTCACGCCGAGACCGGGCAGCAACGACAGCTGGAACCAGCCCCGGTGCTGGTCGGAGCCCTCCAGGTACAGGTCGATCGGGAAGCCGAGATCGCGTGTGCGCATCACGGCATGCCATGATGACCCGGACTCGAACCAGACGTCGAAGATGTCGCGCATCTTGCGAAGGCTCGAGAAGTCATGCGCAAGCCCCGCGGGCGCGTCGGGGTCGGCGGCCGGATCGTAGCCGGCGAGCAGGACCTCCGGAGGCTCGGTGAACCACGAATCGCTGCCGTGGCCCGCGAAGACCGCGGCCACCGCCCGCACCGACGCCGCCGTGAGCAGGATCGACCCGTCGGGCAGCTCGAAGGCGGGGATGGGCAGCCCCCACGACCGCTGACGCGACAGACACCAGTCGGGGCGCGTCTCCAGCATGCCGCGCATGCGGTTGCGGCCCCACTCCGGAATGAACGCGATCTCCGACGCGGTGGCGTCCAGGGCGAGCTCGCGAAGGCTCCGCCCGTCGCGGACCGTCGGACGGTCGACGCCGATGAACCACTGCTCGGTGGCCCGGAAGATGACCGGTTTCTTTGAGCGCCAGTCGTGGGGATAGCTGTGAACGAAGCGGTGATCGTAAAACAGGTTGCCCGTCTCGCGCAGGTGCTCGACGACCTTCGTGTTCGCTTCCCAGATCGACATGCCCCGGAGCCACTGGGGAACGGTGTCGTCGTACGTGCCGTCGGCCCGGACGGGGCAGTAGACCTCCAGGCCCTCGCGGAGAGCCGTCAGGTTGTCCTCCTCGCCGTGGCCCGGCGCGGTGTGGACCAGACCCGTGCCGTCCTCGAGCGTGACGTAATCCGCCTTGACGATGGGGCAGGCCGCGCCCGTCAGCGGCTGGCGGTAGGTCAGCCCCACCAGCGACCGGCCCTCCGTCTCGCCGAGCACGTCCACGGCAACGCTGCCGGCCGCCTTGGTGACCGTCTCCACCAGCTCGGTGGCGACGACCGTGATGTTGCCGTCCACTTTGACCAGGGCGTAGCGGAACCGCTCGTGCACGGCGATGGCCAGGTTGGCCGGCAACGTCCACGGCGTGGTCGTCCAGATCATGAACGACGGCGTCTGGTCGAGCTCGACGCCGAAGACACGGGCCACCGCGTCGCGGTCCGCCGCCTCGAAGTCCACGAAAACCGCGGTGTCCTGCTTGTCGTGGTACTCCAGCTCGGCCTCGGCCAGCGCGGTCTGGTTCTCGATCGACCAGTGCACCGACTTCAGCGCGCGGTAGACGAGCCCCTGCTCCACGAGCTCGGCAAAGACCTCCAGCACCGCCTGCTCGTAATCGTGCGTGAGCGTGAGATAAGGGTGCTTGTAGTCGGCGAGGGTCAGCAGACGCTTCATCTGGCCGGCCTGGAGCTTCACGAACTTGTGGGCGTACTCCACGCACTGGCGGCGAATCGCCATGCGTCGCTGGTCGTCGCTCAGCTCGTTGAGCTTCGCGATCCGGCCGGACTCCACCAGCCCGGTCATGACCTTGTGCTCGATGGGCAGCCCGTGGCAGTCCCAGCCGGGAATGTAGGCGCACCGGCGGCCGGCCATCAGGCGGCTGCGCACCACGAAGTCCTTGAGCACCTTGTTGAGCAGGTGCCCCACGTGAAGAGGGCCGCTGGCATAGGGCGGGCCGTCGTGGAACGTGAACGGCTCGGCGCCGGCGCGGGCCGCGATGACGCTCTCATAGAGATCCTGCTGCTCCCAGCGGGCCAATGACCTGGGCTCGTTCTGGGTGAGCCCCGCCCGCATCGCGAACCCCGTCTTCGGCAGGTTCAACGTCTTCTTGTAATTGGTGCTCGTCGTCTCACCCACGATGCCAGCCCCTCATACCGAACCCCGAACCCCGAACCGCCAACCCCTTCCGATGACATCGGCCCCGCCGAGAGCGAGGCCGATGGTGGAGATCAGGTTGCGGTGCACCGATCGCGGCCTGCCCTCAGCGGGGCCGGGTAATGACGATCGTGATGGAGCCGGCTCGTGCGTGCATGGTCGGATGAGGATATCCATCGGCCGCGGGCCGTCAAGGGTTGAAAAAATCGAGCCCGGCCCGGAGGCATGGGGCTCGTGAAGCCGTGTTTCCAGCGTGGACGCGCCCCACGCCACGGCCACGCCCAGAAGCAGGGACGCCGACAACGCGATCCGGTCGTGGCGGTGGAATTGAAGTTCCGGCAGCAGGTCGCTGAGCGAGATGCACAGGAAGGTGCCCGCGGAGAACGACAACGCGGCGGCCAGGACCCTGGGGCTTGCCTCGCCAACCGCCTGTGCCCCCATGAAAAAGAGCACCACGCCGACGGGAACGACCAGGCCGAAGGCGGCGTTGACGATATGACGCAGACGCGGCGAACCGTGACCCGCCGCCAGCAGCGTGCCCAGCGTCATCGCGTCGAACGGCTTGTGCAGGGCGATGGCCAGGAACGCGCCGAGCCCGGCCGTCCACGTGACGGCGCCCGCCGCCGGCATCTCCGCCATCACCGCGGCCCCCAGCGCCACACCCGCCGTGAGGCTGTGCAGCGTGAGACCGACCGCCGCCCCTGCCCAGGTGAGCTGGTGAGGGTGCTGGTGACCGTGGGCGTCGCCGTCGGGCCCGTCGCGTGGAGAGGTCGCGTCGTGGTGGTGGAATCGGAAGAACCGTTCGATGAAGAACATGGCGAGAAAGCCCCCGAGCATCCACGCGACGACGGGCGTCAGCGACCCGTGCCCCGCCGCCGCGCCGCCGCCGTGGGCCGCACGCCACGCCGCGTGCTCCATCCAGGCATGGGGAAGCAGGTGGAGCAGCGCCACGCCCAGCATGACGCCCGATACGAAGCTGACAAGCATCTCCAGCCGCCGATGGGTGAGCCGCACCAGCATCGGGATCCATCCCCCCGCCAGGGAGGCCGCGATGATCAGCAGGCATTGGACCGCGAGCACGGCGACCGGTGACACGACACGCCACCTCCTTCACGCGGTGGAGTATCGCAGGATCGCGGCGTCCGTGGGGCGACCGGCCCGTCGGTCAGATGGAATCGCCGTTGATGCCGTAGCTGCCGTTGGACGGGCTGTGGCTGATGTGCAGCTGCAGCGCCCCCGAGGCGATGGTGAGGCCGTCATGCCCGCCGGGCTGAGTGACGACCTCCTGGTTGAGCGAGTAGAACACCTGCTTGCCATCGCGACGATTGGCGACCAGCCGCGCCGAGCGCAAGCGCCCGAGGTGGTGGCTCACCGTCGGCTGGGCGAGCTGAAGCTCATCGCAGAGCGCGGTGACGCTGAACTCGCCGTGCCGCAGGACCGACAGCAAGCGCAGTCGCGTCGGATCCGACAGCGTGCGAAGCATCCCGACGACGTTTCCGGCGGAGACAGCCTCCGCGGCAGGCTCTTCGACCATCGATCTCACACCTCCGAAATGCGTGCAGCTCGAGAGCCCCAAAGGGATCACCAATGTACCTGCCCGGGCCGACAATGCAAAGCACAGGTGGCCGGGTCCGTGACGGACCGGTATGATGCCCGGCGGGTGGACTCCTGCCTGTCTTAACACTTGGGGCAGTAGCTCAATTGGGAGAGCGCCTCGGTCGCATCGAGGAGGTTGTGAGTTCGAATCTCATCTGCTCCACGTCACCAAAAGGCCCTGGGATAGCCATCCCCGGGCTTTTTCTACAATAGGGGCCAGATGACATCGTCCCCCGGTCCGCCAGGACGGCTCGCAGATTCCCCAGCTTCCGGCCGCGCCGGACCTCGCGCGACGCCCGCCATGCGTCAATTCGCCCGGTTCAAGACGCAGCACCCGGAGTGCGTGCTGTTTTTCCGGATGGGGGATTTCTACGAGATGTTCGAGGAGGACGCGGTGCTTGCCCACAAGACGCTGGGCATCACACTCACCCAGCGGACCGAGGGCATTCCCATGGCGGGCGTGCCGCACCACGCCGTGGAGGGCTACCTGCGTCGCATGATCGAGGCGGGCCACCGCGTCGCCGTCTGCGACCAGATCCAGGACGCCAGTGAAGCCAAGGGCATCGTGGACCGGGCCGTGACGCGAGTGCTCACACCCGGCACGCTGGTGGACGAGGCCCTTCTTGACGAGGGACGGACCAACCACGTGGCCGCTCTCGACCTGCGGGGCGAGACGGGCGGCGGCACCCTGGCCGTGGTCGAGCTCTCGACGGGGACCTTTCGCCTGCGTGATCTGCCCGCCGACCGGCTCGTGGACGAGGTCGTGCGGTCGGGCCCGTCGGAGCTGCTCTACGCCGAGCCCGCCGGCGGCGGGGTGCCGGAGGTGGTGGAGTCGATCCGCGCCGCCGCGGGCTGCGCTCTGACGAGCCGCCCGCCGTGGACGTTTCGCCCGGCCGAGGCGGGCGAGGCACTGAGGTCGCACTTCGGGGTCGCCACCCTGGCCGGCTTCGGACTCGACGACGAGGATCCCGCCCTGGCCGCCGCCGGCGCGGTGCTGCGGTACCTCCAGGAGACCCAGGCCCCTGACGATTCCGCAGGCCGGCTGGGGCACCTGCGGCCGCCCCGACGGGACCCGGCCGGCCGCTACGTGACGATCGATGCGACGACGCTCTACAACCTCGAGATCGAGCGCACCATGCGCAGCGGAACGGTCGCCGGCTCGCTGCTGTCGATCTTCGGGGGCTGCCGCACCGGCATGGGTCGCCGCCGGTTGCGCGAGTGGCTGTGCTTTCCCCTGCGCGAGCCGGAGGCGATCACGGCCCGCCATGACGCGGTGTCCGCCCTGCTCGCCGACGAGACGTGCGCCGTCGAGCTGAGCGGCCACCTGGCGGGAGTCCAGGACGTGGCCCGCATCGTCGGTCGGGTGTCAATGCGGCGGGCGACCCCGCGCGACCTCGTCGCCCTGGGCCGGTCGATCGGTACGCTGCCTGCCGTCGGCCGCCTGCTCGAGGACCGGCCCGCGTTCGCGGCCCACGCCGCGCGTCTGGCCGCCGTGGCCGGGCCGCTCGCGTCGCTCGCCGAGACGATCGAGTCGCGGTGCGTGGACGACCCCCCTGCCCACCTGCGTGAGGGCGGGCTCTTCCGTGACGGCGTCGATGCCGGGCTGGACGAGGCCCGCACGCTGCGACGTGACGCCACAGGCTGGCTGGCGGGATACCAGAAGCAGCTCATCGAGCACAGCGGCATCAACTCCCTGAAGGTGGGCTACAACAAGGTGTTCGGCTACTACATCGAGGTGACGCACGCCCACGCGGACAGAGTCCCCGATGCCTTCACCCGCAAGCAGACGCTCAAGAACGCCGAGCGGTACATCACGCCCGAGCTCAAGACCTTCGAGGACAAGGTCACCACCGCCGAGTCGGTCGCGATCGAGCGAGAGAAGGTCCTGTTCGAGCAGCTGTGCACCGCGGCGGCGTCCCGGGCCCCGGAGATCGCGGAGTTCGGCGACGTCACGGCGGAGCTGGACGTGCTGGCGTGCTTCGCCGACGCCGCGCGGCGGTATGGCTACGCGCGCCCGGATCTGGTGGACGCGCCGATCCTGGACATCCGCCAGGGCCGCCACCCGGTCCTCGACCGCACGCTGGGCGAGCGCTTCGTGCCCAACGACTGCTCGCTCGGGGGTCATGACGAATCCAGCACACATCCGGGCGCGCCGAGCCTCGCCCTGATCACCGGCCCGAACATGGCCGGCAAGAGCACCTACATCCGCCAGGTCGCGCTGATCGTGCTGCTCGCTCACGCCGGTTGCTTCGTGCCCGCAGAAGCCGCCCGCATCGGCCTGACGGATCGCATCTTCACACGCATCGGCGCCGCCGACGAGCTGCATGCGGGACGGTCGACGTTCATGGTGGAGATGACCGAGACCGCCAATATCCTCCACCACGCCACCGATCGCAGCGTGGTCATTCTCGACGAGATCGGCCGGGGCACGAGCACCCTCGACGGCCTGTCACTCGCCTGGGCCATCACCGAGGCTCTCGCGGCCCGCGGCAGCCGCACGCTCTTCGCCACGCACTACCACGAATTGACGACGCTGGCCGACGACCTCGAGGCCGTGACCAACCTGCACGTGTCCGTCCGCGAGTGGGGCGATCAGATCATCTTTGTCTACCGCATCGTCCCGGGCCGCACGGACCGCAGTTACGGGATCCACGTGGCCAAGATCGCCGGCGTGCCCGGGCCCACGATCGACCGCGCCGCGCAGCTGCTCGAGACTCTGGCCGTCCAGACCGAGTCTCCCCACGTCCCTGGCTCGCCGCCGCCGCGAGCCGGTCAGCTTTCGCTGTTCACCGAGTACATCGAGCACCCGGTCGTGAACGCGCTTCGCGCGCTCGACATCACGAGCCTCTCACCGCTGGAGGCATTCGACGTGCTCCGCAAGCTCCGGGAAGAGGCGGAGGAACGCCATTAGCCGGGCCGCCCACGGCTCGTGTTCGATCGCCAGAGCTCGACGGCATACGCTCACGGGGAACACACGCCATGGGGCGAATCCGGATCGACACCCTGCTGCGGCAGGCGCAGGACGCGTTCAACGCCAACGAGCTGAGCCGGGCGAGCGCGATCTGTGAGCAGATCCTGCAGCTCAACGGTCGTCACAACCTCGCCCTCAATCTCCTGGGCCAGATCGCGTTCGCCCGCGGCGATTACGGCGAGGCCGAGACCCAGCTGCTCAAGGCCGTCACGATTCAGCCCCGGGATGCCCGCTCGCACCTGGTGCTCGGGGAGGTGAAGTCCTATCAGGGGCAGTACCGCGAGGCGCTGGGCCGCTACGGCAAGGTGCTGCGGCTGGAGCCCAACCACCCGCGGGCCATCGCGGGCAAGGCGGACGCGTACGAGAAGTCGGGTCAGCGCGACAAGGCGCGGGCCGTGCTCGCGCCGTTTGTCGAGGACGGCCAGGACACGCCGGAGATGGCGATCGTCCAGGCCCGCCTGGAGCTGAGCGCCCGCAACTTCGACGATCTCGTCGATCTTGTGAACCGCCACATCCACCGCGGCGAGATTGCGCCCTTCACGCTGTGGCACCTCTACTCGCTGCTGGGCAAGGCGCTGGAGCGAAGCGGCCGGTTCGAGGAGGCCTTCGACGCCTACGAACAAGGCAACCGCACCGTGCCGTCCCCCTTCAACGCCGAGTCATGGCGGCAACGCGCCGACGACCTCATCGCGGCCTTCTCGGCCGAGCGGCTGCCGACGCTGCCCCGGGCGGCCAACGACTCACAACTTCCCGTCTTCATCGTCGGCATGCCGCGGTCGGGCTCGACGCTCATCGAGTCCATCCTCGATGCCCACCCCCGCGTGCACACCGCCGGGGAGTTCACGGCCCTGCCGGAGATCGTCAACGGGATCGCCCTGCAGATCGGCTCGATGCTGCCCTGGCCCGCGTGCGTCGAGGACTTCGCGCAGGAGGACGTCGACGAGCTCGCCCGGGCGTACCTCGACCGGCTCACGGCGGTGGACACCGCGGCCGACCGCATCGCCGACAAGTTCCTGCCCAACTACCGCCAGCTCGGCCTCATCGAGTTGCTCTTTCCCGCCGCCCGGGTGATCCACTGCCGCCGCCACCCCCTGGACACGTGCCTGTCGTGCTTCTGCGAGACGCTGTTTCCCGCTGCCCACCCGTACACGACGGACCTGAAGCGGCTCGGGCTCGTCTACGTGACGTACGAGCGGATCATGGCCCACTGGCGTGAGGTCCTGACCATTCCCATCCTGGACGTGCAGTACGAGCAGCTCGTCGCCGATCAGGAGCGGCTCAGCCGGGACATCATCGAGTTCTGCGGCCTCGAATGGGACGACCGCTGCCTTCGCTTCTACGACACCGGCCGGGTGTTTCGCACCGCCAGCTACGACCAGGTCAACCGGCCGATCTACCGCAGCTCCGTCGGCCGCTACCGGAACTTTGAGAGGCATCTCGAGCCGCTCAAGACGGTTCTCGCCGAAGGGGGCCTGAGCCACCGCCTGGCCGCCCCGCCCGGCTGAGCGACGGTTGCCGCTACAGACTCCGCCCTGGCGGGGATGCCCGGGCCGCCTACGCTCGTAACGCCGGTCAACCCGCGGCGGCCGGGGCCGCCGTGGCGACCCCCCAAGGAGCTTTTTCGTGAGGTCGTCAAGGGCTCTCGCGGTGCTCTCGCTGTGCGTTGTCGCACTCGGCTCGCCGGCCTGGGCCCAGCGGGGTCGGGGCGGCGACGGTGGTCGCAGGCCGCAGATGCGTCAGATGTCCCCGGAGAAGGCCGAGGCCGCGTGGACCTGTCGCCCCCGGTCTCGCGTTGCTCAGGCCCGTTGAATGAAATTCGGCGGGCCGTGCGAGAGCGAGTGTGCGGCCCCAGGCCGCCACGGAGCGCTCCAGACAGTCCAGCCCTCACCGTCGCCGCCGGGACTTCGCGTCCGGGATTTCGAGCTTCGTGAGGCTGATGGTGCCGGCCTGGGTGTCGATGCGGAACTGAAACCGCCGCAGGAAGCTCATCCCCAGCAGGGCCTCGGCGTTGGGCGCCTCGGCTCCGAGCACGGCGCACTCGACGTTCTCGACCGTGAACTTGCCGAGCCGCACCGATCGGAGCGTGGTGAGCTTGGCCGGCACGTTACGGCCGTCGGCCGTGCGCAGAATGATGTCTCGATCGGACGCGCCGATCCGGAGGCC
Source organism: Phycisphaerales bacterium (assembly GCA_041580235.1). Classification (GTDB taxonomy): domain Bacteria; phylum Planctomycetota; class Phycisphaerae; order Phycisphaerales; family SM1A02; genus JADFOJ01. The sequence goes on along the minus strand of JBFGEG010000006.1, from coordinate 39,299 downwards.
GGCCCTGGCGGCCAGCGCCTCCGAAAGACAGACAAACGCGGCCCCGGAGTCTACGGCGAACTCCTGCGGGTGACTGTCGTTGAGAATGACCGAGGCGACCATGACGCCGCCGGCGCTTCGCAGCGGAATCGAGTCAGACAGCACGACCTCCTCGTAGGACTCCAGCCGGCGCACCGCGCTGCGAAAGGACGCCGACGGGGCGAGCTTGTAGGTCTTTCCCGCCGCGCGGCCGAGCCGGTCGATCGCGTCGCGGACCGCCGGGTCAGCGGCCTTGTGCTCGTAGGCGGCGGTGAGTCCGTCGGCGAGCCCGCGCATCTCGAGCACCGATTGAAGGTAGGCATCGCGAGCGGCGGCGACGTCCTTGTGCTCCAGCTCGAGCTGCTCGGACAGGAGCTTCTGGCGGTCCTCGAGAAGACTGACCCTGCCGAGAATGGCATTGAGCTCCCCCACCAGCCGGTTGCTGGCCCTGGCGTCTCCGCGGGCCAGCGCGGCGTTGCGGCTGACCCACCGCTGCTTGAGCCGCACGATCTCCGCGGCCTCGTCCCTCCGGGTCTCGTCCAGTTTCTCGACGTCACGGGTCAGCCTGGTGAACTCCATCCTGGCCTTCTTGGCCGCCTGGAGCCCACGGGCCAGCGCCGCCTCCGAGGCCATCACGATCGAGTCGCCGCGGACGTGCAGGTCGAGGGCCTCCACGGCCTGCCGCGCTTCGGTCACGTCGTCGGCCTGGGCCGGGGCGACCGGCGTCATCAGCACGATTCCAACCGCGAGCCATCGCAGCACACTCATCCCGACAAGGATATCCCCGATCCTTTGCCGGAGATCAGTCAGTCGGGTAACCTTCAAGGTCATGCCGACGACGACGACACCATGCCTGAAGGCGACGTTTCTCAAGTCCAAGTTCGACGCCGCGCTCGACTGGGACGCCTACCTGGCGACCGACGCCGACAAGGCGGCCGACTGGCGGACGATCTACGACCAGGTGGCCCTCACCGACGAGCAGCGGCGGCTGGTCTCGGGCTTCACGCGGCAGGTCAAGGCGTTGTGCGTGTCGGGCATCTGGTGCGGGGACTGCGTCCAGCAGGGACCGCTCATTCAGCGGATCGCCGAGGTGAGCCCCCTGATCGATCTTCGCTGGGTGGACCGCGACGAGCACTTGGATCTCGCCGAGCAGATCAAGATCAACGCGGGGCTGCGGGTTCCCCTGGTCGTCTTCATGGCCGAGGATTTCGAGCCGGTCTCGATCTTCGGCGACCGGACGCTGACCCGTTACCGCGCGCTGGCGGCCAGACAGCTCGCCGGCGCGTGCCCGTTGCCCGGCGCGCCCGTTCCCGATGACGAGCTTGCCGGGACCCTGCAGGACTGGCTCGACGAGGTCGAGCGGGTGCACCTGCTGCTGCGCACCAGCGCGAGGCTGCGTCAGCAGCACGGGGACTGAGGCCTGCCCCATGTTGCTCAACGCTGATTTTCTACGAAACAAGTTCGAGCAGGGGCTCGGGTATGGAGACTTCGTGGCGCTGGGGGAGCCGGAGGGGCACCGCCCGCCGTGGGATCAGCGGTACGGTCAGCTCGAGCTCGAAAGGCCGCAGCGGTCGCTCGCCGAGTCGTTCTCCCGCCCCATGAAGGTCCTGTGCCTGACGGGGACCTGGTGTGGCGACTGCGCGTTGCAGGGGTCGGCCATGGCCCGCGTGGCCGACGCGTGCCCGGCGATCGACCTGAGGTTCCTGCTGCGTTGCGAGGAGCACGCCGACCTCGTGACGCGAGCGCCGATCAACGGCGGGTTCCGGGTGCCCGTGACGTGGTTCATGGCCGAGGACTTCGAGCCCGTGGCGGTCTTCGGCGACCGGACGCTGAGCCGTTACCGCTCGATCGCCCGCAAGCAGCTTCCCCCCGACCAGGCCAACGTGCTCGCCCCGCCGCCGGCCGACCCGGTCCGCGAGGTGCTCCGGGAGGTGCTGGACTTCTTCGAGCGTGTCGAGCTGCTCCTGCGTCTCAGCCCGCGGCTCCGCAAGACGCACGGCGACTGATTCAGCTCTCGGCCGGATCGGGCGTCTCGGGCGTCTCGGCGCGACCGCTGGGATCGCCGACCCTCGCGACCGAGCGTTTCACCGGGAACAGGACCCAGTCGCCGTCGATGGGGTCCCCGCCCCAGAAGCCGGCGAGCCGGGTGCCGGTCCGTCCCGCAGGATCGCGCGCCTCGCGGCCCTCGTCGTCGTCTCGATCCGCCCCGACGGAATAGAGCACCGGTGTGGGCTCGCCGGGGCGATACCGCAGCGGCCGGCCGTCGAGCCGATCGAGCGGGATCCTCGGCAGCTGCTGCGGGACCAGCTCGGCGAGTGTCTCCGGCCAGCCGCCGTTGGTGCGGCGATAGAGCTCCATCGCGATGGCGACACACAGCGCGTCGCGTTGCTGGGCGACGACCTCCGCGTTGCGGCCCGCCCTTCCCAGCGCCGGCGTCAGCAGGACGACCGGCAGGTAGCGGGCGGTATACAGCTTCGACTCGCTGAGCCGCGCAAGCTCGCCCTCCAGACGCATGGAGTCCTGCCGCCACAGGGGCTTGGCGTTCTCGGCCTCCACCCGCGAGATCCACTTCGTGAACTCCTCGGTCATGTCGCGCCGGCCGGCGATCACAAGCCCCAGCATCGGCGCCAGCGGTCCCACCTGGAACGCCCGGCCGCCGTCAATGGCGCTCAGCGACTCGAGCCCGCTCGCCGTCAGGCGGCCGTCGCCGTCACCGTCATCGGTATACAGCCGCTGCACGATATCCTGGAACCACATGCGCTCGGAGTCCAGGCGGATCTCGATTCGTCCGCCATGCAGCGCCGCGAGCTGGTGGGCCAACGCCTGAAGCTGCTCGTCGGTGAAGATCTCCGGCTGACTGGTGAGAATCTCCCCCAGCGTCGTGACGCCGATGGTGATCGCGCTCACCGACACGAGGTCATTGAGCAGAATCGGCACCTCGCGCACCTGCTCGGCGATGCTCAGAATGGCCGAGATGTCGGCGGCGGTCACCGCGCCGTCCGCGGCGGCGGCCGCCCGGTGTGCATCCAGGGCGAGGACCTGGCTCAAGCCGCGCAGCTCGGCCAGGTACGGCAGGAGCATGCTCGCCAAGCCGAATGAACGAGGCGCAGTCTCGGCTTCCAGCTCGGGCCACAGGACGAGATCGTCCGGATCGATCTCGTAACCCGCCACATAGCCGAGGCCCGGGCGGCGCGACGCGTCGCGCACCAGCGCCAGCGCGTCCTGGTGCTCCTCAAGAAAGTCGGCGACGGCATACCAGCTCGCATCGCCGGGCCGGGCGGTGACGTCACGTCGCTCCGGCGACAGCTGCGAGAGCTCCAGCTGAACCAGCGCCTCGCGATACCGCGGCCAGGCCCGCTGCTCGGCGGGGACGGCCAGCGCCATCGCATTGAGGTCGGCCAGATAGTCATGCGGCTGGTCGGTGGGCGTGCCCGTAAACAGTCGTACCGTCGCCACCAGGTACACGCCGACCACAATCGCCAGGAGCAGACCCACGACCTGCGCGGTGCGCAGCGTCGATTTCCAGAGCAGGGATCGGTTGCGTTTCTTGGCTCGCCGGATCAGCTTTGCCGCCCGGCGCACGGGCCCGAACGCGACGGCAAGGGCTTCGCTTTTCTCGCCGGCCTCGAGGCCGTCGCGGAAATGCGCGATCAGCTCGGTCGAGACGTCGGCCCGCTCGCTTCGCCAGAGCCGCGTGCGGCGCACGACGTCGGCCACGATCGTGCGCAGCTGAGCCGGCAGCTCAGACGTGTGCAGCTGGTAGCGCAGGTTGCAGGCGCCGGTGGCCTGCCCACGGGCGAGATCCCGCAGCGGCGTGTCGATGACACGCCGGATCGCCCCCTGCCTGGGCTCGCGGGGCTTGCGGACCTTGGCCGGCGGCGGAGCCTTCGGCGGCGGCGGCTGGCGGGGCTCCACCGGCTCCTCGCGGGGTTCGGGGGTGGAGGACTCCTGGGTCATGCCGGGACCTCCGACATGGCCGCGGTCTCGGCGGCCGGCTCCGCCACGACGCCGAGCGCGGCGATCGCGTTCACCAGCGACTGCCACTGCCTGGTCTCCATCGCCAGACGCTGGCGGCCCTCGCGGGTGAGCGCGTAGTACTTGCGGCGGCGACCGCTCTCGGCCTTACGCCAGCGGCTGGCGATGTACCCCTTGGCCTCCAGGTTGTAGAGCATGGGGTAGAGGGTCGACTGGCCCATGGCGAGCACGCCGTCGGTGTGCTCCGAGAGCGCCTCCACCAGCTCGTAGCCATACATCTCGCGTTTGCGCAACAGCTTCATGACCGCAAACGGCCCCGCCCCGCGCATCAGTTCCCGCTCGACCCGCATGGTGACTCCTCGACGGTGGTATACTATGTACCGCATAGTATGCGCCGGATCCGGGGCGTGTGAAGAGGTTTTTGGGAAAATCCGAGACCCGGCTTCACGACCCCAAGGCCCTCGGGGGACGCCGCCGGGGGTGCGTACACTTAGCGTCGTGACCGTCACCCGATTCGCACACCGCCGATGGCTCACCGTGGCCGGTGCCCTGCTCACACTTGCGGGCGCGACACGCGGCGAGGACGCGGCGTCACGCTTGCCGTCGGCTGACGAGCCGCCGGACTCCAGCGTGCGATCGCTGGCCGGGGCCCCCCCGCTTGAGCGACAGACGCTCGACCGGCTGCTCGGCGGCGACACGTGGCCGCGGCGTGCCGTGGCCGCCATGCGACTGGAGCGGTTCCGCTGCGACGAAAGCCGTGAGCTCCTGGACGGGCTGAGCCGGGATCAGGCGTGGCAGGTCCGGGCCTTTGCCGTGCGCAGCCTCGGTCGCCGACGGGCGTGGCTGGCCGAAGCCAGCTTCGACGACGAGCAGGAGCCGCGGGTCCTGCGGGCGGTCCTGCGGTACGGGTACGCCACCGACCTGGAGCGGCTCGGCCGCGGCGTGCGGTTCCTTGATCGCTCGGAAAACCTCGAGGACAAGATGCTCGGGGTCGAGCTGGCCGTGGCCAGCGGCGACCGGGCGATGGCCGAGGCCGCCTGGGAGTCGGTCCGCACGATCATCCTGAGGATGGGACGGATCGAGGCGGGGTCGCTCTCACCGCGTCTCGCCGCCGTCACCGGCCAGCCGGACGTGCGCCGCCACTACCGCTGGCGGAAATGGCTGCGCAAGGCCGGTCGCCATTACGTGCTGCTGCCGGCGTTCGGGCGGCCGGTGCTTACCGACGACGACATCGCGCCGGGGCTGCTCGCGGCCCTTTCAACGCAGCAGTTCGCCGACCTGGAGGTGTACATCGACGACCTCAGTCGGCGCTCCGTGGACCTGGCGATCTGCCTGGACTGCACGGCCAGCATGTCGGCGGAGCTCGCCGGCGCCCAGGGCGGCATCGATGACCTCATGCTCTTCGGCGGCGATGTCGTGAAGTCCATGCGGGTCGCGATCGTGGGCTATCGCGATCGACGTGACGAGTTCGAGACCAAGGGCTGGGAGTTCACCGACGACATCGACCTCGCCCGCCGGCGGCTGTGGTCGCTCATGGCCGCCGGCGGCGGCGACACCCCGGAGGCCGTCTACCCGGCCCTTCGCATGGCCTACGCCAAGCTCGGCTGGAACCTGAACCGCGCCGGCGTGGTCGTGCTGGTCGGTGATGCCCCGCCCCACGTGGGCCTGGGCACGCGGTGCGTGCAGATGGCCGAGCAGGCGGCGGCGGCGGGCGTGACCACCCACGTGATCGAGGCCGATCGCAAGAGCGTCAAGCACTTCCCGGAGATTGCGGCCGCCGGCCGGGGACGATGCGTGTCGCTGCCGGAGGGTGAGGGCGATTCGCTCATCGTGGAGATCGCCGGGCTCACCCTCGGTGATCGCTTCCAGAACGCCCTGCGCGAGTTCTTCCGGACGTACCTGGAGCTGTGCCGCTGATGGCCCATTATCTCGTCCAGGCCAGACCGGTCACCGGAACGCTCGACGAGCTGCGTCGCCGTCTCGACGACGGCGAGATCCGGGCCCTGCAGCCCTTCGGCAAGGCGCTTCATCACTCGCTGCTCCATGCGCGACGCGGGCGCGACGGCCGTGTCGTCTGGGAAGAGGTCGATTTCTGCCGGCCGCCTCTGAAGATGGAACGCGCCGCGGTTCTCGATGAGTTCTTCACCGACGTGAGCGTGCAGACCGTCAGCAAGGGCGACGGCTGGAAGCGGATCGAGTCGCTGCCGCGTCTGTGGGAAGAGTCTCACTGAGGCTTCGAGCTCTTTTCGCTCTCGAGCTTCAGCGAAGCTGAATTGATGCAGTAGCGCTGCCCGGTCGGCTTCGGGCCGTCATCGAACACGTGCCCCAGGTGGGCGTCGCAGCGGCTGCAGCGGACCTCGGTGCGGACCATCCCGTGGCTGCGGTCGGACTGCTCGTCCACGTGCTCGCCATCGACCGGCTCGTAGAAGCTCGGCCAGCCGCTGCCGGAGTCGTACTTGGCGTCGGAGCTGAACAGCGGATGGCCGCAGCACACGCACGTGTACGTGCCCGCGGCCTTCGCGTCGTGGTACTCGCCGGTGAACGCCCGCTCGGTGCCGCCCTGCCGGGCGATGCGGTACTGCTCCGGCGTGAGCTGCCGCTGCCATTCGTCGTCGGTCTTTCGTATCTTCTCGGTCATCGTGATCTCTTCGGGGGTGACGGTCATCCGATGGTATGCCCGGGCGGTCCTTCGGTACCATGAGACGATGCTCAAGGTCGGCGTCGCGCAGATCGCCCCCGTGCTTCTTGATCGCGAGGCAACCCTCGTCAAGGTCGTCGAGCGCATCCGGGAAGCGGCCGACTTCGGCTGCCGCCTCGTCTGCTTCGGCGAGGCCCTGGTGCCGGGCTACCCCGTCTGGCTGGAGCGCACCGACGGCGCCCGCTTCGACAGCGGCGACCAGAAGGCACTGCACGCGTTGTACGTCAGCCAGGCCGTCCAGCCGGAGGCGGGCCACCTCGACGACGTCTGCGCCGCGGCCCATGAAGGCAGCATCGCCGTGATCCTCGGCACGATCGAGCGGGCCGCCGACCGCGGCGGCCACAGCATCTACTGCTCGCGTGTGTTCATCGACGCCGAGGGAACGATCGGCTCGGTCCACCGCAAGCTCATGCCCACCCACGAGGAGCGTCTCACCTGGGCCACCGGCGACGGGGCGGGGCTCGTCGTTCACCCCGTCGGCCCCTTCACCGTCGGCGCCCTGAACTGCTGGGAGAACTGGATGCCGCTGGCCCGCGCCGCCCTGTACGCCGCCGGCGAGGACCTGCACGTCGCCCTGTGGCCCGGCGCCGTGCGCAACACGGCGGACATCACGCGTTTCATCGCCCGCGAGGCGCGGTCGTACGTCGTGTCCGTGTCCGGTCTGCTTCGCGAAACCGACATTCCCGGTGACCTGCCCCACCGCGACCGCATCGCCCCCAACCCCGGCGAGGTCATTCTCGACGGGGGCTCCGCCGTCGCCGCCCCGGACGGCCGGTGGCTCATGGAGCCCGTCACGGACCGCGAGACACTGCAGGTCGTCGAGCTTGACCACCGGCGTGTCCTGGGAGAGCGTCAGAACTTCGACCCCAGCGGCCACTACGCCCGCCCCGACGTCCTGAGGCTCGTCGTGGACCGCACCCGCCAGCGCGTCGCGGAGTGGATCCAAATCACGCCGCGCCCCTGACCTTCCTTTCACCGGATCAACGGATGGGTCACGCGACGCATGTCGGACATCGGCGAGAAGGGGATTGCCGTCCAGGTCAGTGGTGACGTCCCTGGCGGATGAGCGACATGGGCCGCGGCCGGCACGACACCGGATCCTCTCTCGGCCGGGCCGGGCATGCCTCTACGCGGGGCAGGCCTTGATCGCCTGGAGGTAGCGCGTGAGCTGGTCGAGGTGGTGCAGGTCGTGGCCGGCGAAAGTCTGCAGGAGCGTCGCCAGTGTCATGGGGCCCTGTCTTGGGCTCACGGCCACGCGGTCGAGATCCTGCGGCGTCAGGCGTCTCCACGTGGTCAGGTTGGCGCGGCGAAGCTGCGTGAAGGTCTCCACAAGCTCGGCGGGGTCGCGGTCGTTGTGGTGCTGGTTGGCGACCCAGGCGTCCTGATCCCAGTGGGGGATCTCGCCTTGATCGTCGCCCAGGGTGACGCGGGTGCGCCAGCCGAACGCCCACTCGGCGTCGGTGAAGTGGCCGATGATCTCCAGCGGCGTCCACTTGTTCTCGTGGGGCCGGGCTCTCAAATGCGCGGCGTCGTGCTCCTTGACGATCTTCGCCAGCAGCTGGGGTGTCTCGGACAGAACATCGATCGGCTCGCGATGGCTCATGGGCTCATCCTCCGGAGACCGCCTGGATGATCGTGATCGTGTCGCCCTCGGACACGGGCACGTCGATCGACGCCATCCACCGCGTGTTGGTCTGGTTGTGAAAGCACAGCACGTGCTGCCGGAAATCACCCGTCTCGTCGAAGAGGTGCACGGCCAGCGCCGGGTGCCGCTCGACGAGCGCTTCGATCGCGCCGCGCAGGGAGTCCGCCTCGACGGCGATCGAGCGACTGCCGTTGACGACGTGGTCGAGCAGGCTCGGAAGCTCGACGGTGACCTCAGGCATCGGGGAACACCGACATCGACAGGACACGGGGAAGCGTGCAGGGAAGCTGGGTCCAGGAGTCGCCGCCGTCGCTCGAGACGTGAACCGTCCCCGCCGTGGTGCCGATGTAGACGCCGCAGGGGCTCAGCTGATCGGCGGTCATCGCACCGCGGAGGACCCCCATGTAGGCGTTGTGGTCGGGCAGGCCCCGGCTCGTCGACTCCCACGAGTCGCCGCCGTCGCGGCTGCGGTAGACCTCCAGCGCACCATTCTTGGGCGTGCGGTACTCGTCGCTCTCCAGGGGCACGACCCACAATGTCTTGGTCGCCCGCTCCATGACGATGGGGAAGCCGAACCACGAGGCGAGGCCGTTTTCGATGCGCTGCCAGCTTTCGCCGCCGTCGCGGCTTCTGAACATCCCGATGTGCTCGCGCCGGTAGATCACGTCGGCGTTGTCGGGATCGGCCGCCAGCCCGTGGACGCAGCGGCCCAGCTCCTTGTGGTCCTTGTCCTCGATCACGGCGGGGATGCCGCCGTTTTTGAGGTGCCACGTGGCCCCGCCGTCGTCGGTCCGAAAGACGCCGACGGCGGAGATCCCGCACCAGACACGCTTGGGGTTCCTGGGGTCGATCAGGATCGCGTGCAGGCACAGCCCGCCGGCACCGGGGAACCACGCCGAGCGGGTGGCGTGCTCGTTGAGGGCGTCGACGGGCAGCCACGTCTCGCCGCGGTCGTCGCTGGCGAAGAGCCCCGCCTCGTCCACCCCGGCGTAGATCCGGTCGGGACCCGGCACGATGGTCCAGATCTGGTTGAGCTTGCGGTCGCTGCCCTTTGGCCACGCCGGACCCTTCTCGATCTGCCGCCAGCTCTTGAGGTCGTCGCTGACGTGGATCGCCGGGCCGTAGACCTGGCTGGCCGTGGCTGCGAAGAAACGGCCGCCGGCGTCACGGGCCGACGCGGTGACCTTCCACCCCTTGAACAGCGGCTCCTCGATCCGCCAGGACCTGCGGTCGTCGGATCGCATCAGGAAGCCCGCCTTGTCGGTGCCCACGAGGGCCGTCACACCCATTGGGTTGTCTCCTGTGTTGCACCCCCGCGTGCCCCCCGGCCTTCCGTGCTTCGCACGGACGGCCGATTCGTCTAAACCTTTTTGACCTCCACCGCGTTGTCCCTTCCGGCCCTCGCCTCTCGGGGCCGCAGGTAACGGCTCAGATAGGCCATCTCCTGCTCGACGTCGATCGGCGTCGCGCACGTGTAGGCCACCTCCCGGCGGATCTGCGATGCCAGCTTCTTGCGGGCGATCCAGAGCTTGTTGCGGTTCTGGGGCTGCCCGGAGAGGTGCCCTTGCAGCACGTCGAAGTACGGGGAGCCCTCGTCGCGCATCCGATCCAGGGCGCGCTCGGTCAGGTGCAGGGCCCATTCCTGGTTGAACTCCCGCTCGCTCTCGCGGGACTCGGTTTCGAGATCCTCGACGGGCGTCTCCCGGCGTTTGCGGAGCCGGTCCAGAATCACGTGGGTGGTCACGGAGAGCAGGAGGCTGCGGAACCGGCCACGCTGCCGGTCCGCCTTGGCAAGCACCCCGCCCTGCAGCACGCGCACAAAGACGTCCTGGCAGATGTCCTCGGCGTCGTTGCCCTGGAAGCCGCGACGCCGCACATACTCCAGAACGGGCTGGCGGTACTGCTGGGCGACGTCCTGCAGTGCCACCGCGTCGTGCTCGCCGGCCTGGTGAATGGTGGTCCAGATGGTCGTCGGAAACACGACAGAAGTGTACTCGCGGCTCCGCGGCCCCGGCGGCGAGGGTCCCCGCAGCGCGTCTAAGATGGTCCCGGAGCGCCGATGGACGAGCAGCCGACGTCAACCCGCATCCTGGCCCGGCGGGCGGTCGAAGAGGACCTGCTTGGTTTTGACAACGTCTTCGAGCCGCCGGAGCCGGCGGCGCCCCCGGGCTACGAGCTGCGCCGCCGGCGGGGACGCGGCGGCTGCGGCATCGTCTACCTCGCCCGCGACACGAGGCTGGAACGCCCCGTGGCGATCAAGTTCCTCAACGACGTTGGGGCCGCCGACGTGGAGCGCTTCCGCCGCGAAGCGCGGTTCACGGCGAGGCTCAACAATCCGGCCATCGTTCAGATCTACGAGCTCGGCGAGACCGGCGAGTTCCCGTTCATCGCGATGCAGTACATCGACGGCGGCAACCTCGCCGGCGCCAGGCTCGACGTCCCCGGTGTGGTCCGGGTGCTGCGTGACGTCGCGCGGGCCCTGAGCTACGCCCACGCCGAAGGGATCGTCCACCGCGACATCAAGCCGGAGAACATCCTGCTCGACCGCGACGGCCGCGCGTACCTGACGGACTTCGGCATCGCCCGCAACCTTCACGGAAGCCTCGCCGAGACGATCTCCAGCGAAGGCCAGATCATGGGCACGCCCGGTCTCATGCCGCCGGAGCAGGCACGCGGCGAAGTCCATGCCATCGACGCCCGCAGCGACATCTACGCGCTGGGGGCCACGCTGTACCTGCTGCTGACCGGCCACTATCCCTTCGACGCAACGAACGTCGTCGACGTCCTTCACGCGGTGATCCACGAGCCGCCGCCGCTGCTGCGATCACGCAACGCCTCCGTGCCGCGGAGCCTGGAGGCCATCGCCGTCAAGTGCATGCAGAAGGCCCGCGAGGAGCGCTACCAGCGCGCCGAGGAGGTCATCGAGGACTTCGAGCGCTTTCTGAGCGGGGCCCAGATCGGCGCCGAGTCGTCGGCGTGGTTCCGGCGACTGATCAGGGAGGCCGAGCCGGCCGCGGTCGAGGATCTCCAGGCCGATCCCTACTGGACGCAGGGGCTGGAAGTGGTGCGCGAGATCGCGTCGTGGGACGCCGAGCTGTACCGGGCGTCGGGGTCGCTGACCCGATCGTTCAAGCGGCTCGACACGATCCGAGGCCGTCTCGACGAGATCATCCGGGAACGTCCCGAGACCGCCTGGGCGCGGTTCTACCGGGGCGTGGCGCTGTTCCGGCGGGGCCTGCTCGACGAGGCGCTGGAGGAGATGGAACGGGCCATCGATCGGGTGAGCAACCTCGCGGGGGCGTACTTCGAGCTGGGCCGGCTCTACATCGCGCTTCACCTTCGTGACCAGCACATCGCCCGCAAGCACCTTTCGCACGTCGGCGTGACCCAGGGTCTGTCCTCGACGCGGAGCCGGCTCGAGCAGGCTCTTGTCGCGTTCCGCGAGGCGCAGCGTCTCGGCGGGGATCTGCCGCCGTGGCTGGACGACTGCGCCGAGGCCGTGTCGCGTCTCTCAAAGTCGGACTACCACGGCTGCGTGGAGATCTGCGACCGCATCCTCGACGAGGACCCCGACATCGAGGGCGTGTGGAAGTTGCGCGGCGACGCCCAGCACCTGGCCGGCGATGATCCCCTCGACAGCTACGATCGTGCGCTGGAGGTGCGGCGCTCGTACTTCGAAGCGCTGCTGGGCAAGGCCGACGCGCTGATGGCGCGGGGCGACCTGGTTGCGGCCCGCGACGCGCTGCAGCGGGCCCGCGAGATTCACCCGCAGTACGTCGATGCGGTGGCGCTTCTGGCGCGGACGTACCTGGTCGAAGCCCGCGACGGCGCCGGCATCGACGCGCTGGAGAGGGGCCTCGGCTACGCCGAGGAGGCCGTCGAGCTGGACCCCCGCAACTACGACGCCGTGGTCACCCTGGCGGAGATCACCATCGAGAAGGGCCGCCTGACCGGAGACGGCAGCCGGTTCATCGCGGCCATCGATCTCCTGCGGGGGGCCCGATCGCTGGACGGCTGCCCCAACCGGCTCAACCTGCTCTCGGCCACTGCGAACCTGGAGCTGGCCCGCCACAGCCGGGCCGGCGGCGACGACCCGCGACCGCAGCTGGAGGTCGTCATCCGGCTCTGCGACAACGAAGGTGCGAAGGTGCCCGACAACGAGCCGTGGGAGGCGATCCGCGTCGCAGCCGAACGTGAGATGGCCCGGTGGGAGTGAGAAGAAAGCACGAAGACGCGGTTCGTTCAATCCGCCCTGAACCAGCCCCGGTATTCGGTCTCGCGGCTCTTCAGAAGCATCAGCGCGAAGGGAACAAACCACGCCGCCAGCCCGATCCATCCCCAACCCTCGTCGCGATCGGCGATCTCGACCCAGCGATCGTCGCTTCCCCCGAAGATACCGGATGAAAGATAGTGACCGAAGATCGTCTCCACCTCGATCTTGAGATCGCCCTTGACCAGTTGTTCGACGTCGCGGCATCGGCGTGCGATCCAGCGGTCGATGCGTCGACGATTGTCGAGCGGTAGCGAGAACTCCTCGCCGTTGACGCGCAGCCGGAAGTCGTCGCCCAGCAGCTCGATCGAGACCTCCAGCTCGTAGGCTGCATTCGTCTCGATCATGAACACCGCGTAGGCCCCGTCGTCGTCGCGTTCACTCGGATCAGCGATGCGCAGTTGATAGCGGAGCCCCGGCGTCGAACGGAGAATGTCCTCGATCAGATCGATGAATGCCCGCTCCTCCAGCTGCAATGCAACGCGCTCGGCTTCCATGACCAACGATCTCAGGATTCTCCACTTCGGTGTTCGCTCACGGCATCGGCAATCGCTTGCGCGACCGACGGCGCGAAACCGGTCTGGCTGTACACCACGGTACCGTGACGGTCGATCACGAGAAAGGTCGGGATCTGCGAGATGCCGAACGCCTCGACGACCTCGGTGCCGTCGAGGACCACGGGAAACGTGTACCCGTGCTCGACCATGTACGCGGCGGGGTCGCCCCGGTCGTCGTAGTGCACTCCGAGCACGACGACGTCGCCGCTGCCCGCAAACCGCTCGTGCAGCGCCTGGATCGAGGGGCTCGCGGGCAGACACGGCGCACACCACGTGGCCCAGAAATCGAGCACGACGACCTTGCCCTCGTAGGCCGCCAGCGAGGCCTCCGCGCCGCGGTCGTCATACGCCGAGAACGCCGGCGCGCGGGCACCGACGGGCGGACCGCTGTGGCAGGCCGTCAGCGACCCCGTCAACAATCCGACCGCGGCGATCATGGTCAGGCGACTCTGCATAAGCGGACCTCCTGCTCCTTTTTGGGAGAGGCCACGTCAGACTTTCGCGTCATCGACAACCTTGCCGTCGAGGATCCGGATCGTCCGTCCGGCCGTGGCGGCGAGCTCGCGGTCGTGGGTGACCAGCACGAGGGTCAGCCCGTGGCGGTCGCGGAGCTGCCGCAGCTGCCGCATCACCTGGAGCCCCGCTTCATGATCGAGGTCACCGGTCGGCTCGTCGGCGAGGACGACCTTGGGCTCGTTGACCAGGGCCCGGGCGACGGCGACCCGTTGGCGCTCTCCGCCGGAGAGCTCGGTGGGCGTGTGCCCGCCGCGATCGGCGAGCCCGACGGCCGCCAGCGCCGCCTCCGCCCGCCGCCGGCGCTCGGCCCCGCCGACACGCAGCGCCCGCAGCGGCAGCTCGACGTTCTCCTGGGCCGTCAGCGCCGGCAGCAGGTTGTGCAGCTGAAAGACGAACCCGATCGATCGGGCCCGCACCCGGTCCAGCCGCCGGCGGCCTGCCAGGTCCTCTCCATCCAGCAGCACCCGGCCCGAGTCGGGGCGATCCAGGGCGCCGAGCATGTGCAGCAGGGTGCTCTTGCCGCTACCCGACGGCCCGACGATGGAGACGAACTCGCCCCGCTGGAGCTCGAGATCCACGCCGTCCAGCGCGCGCACCCGGCCTCCGTCGTAGGTCTTGACCAGATCGTCGGCGACGAGGATCGCACCGCTCATTCGTACCGCAGGGCCTCGATGGAAGTGATCCGGATCGCCCGCAGCGCCGGGTAGATCGCACCGATGAACGCCATGCCCACGGCGACGCCCAGGGCCTGGGCAAAGACCGTGCCCCCGTAGTCGCCCGACACCCACCCCAGCTCGCCGATCGAGCCGATGACTCCGAGGGCGGCGACGCCGAGGCCGATCCCCACCGGCCCCGCCACGATGCACACGATCAGCCCCTCGACGAGCACCTGCCGCAGGATCATCGCCCGGCTCCAGCCGATGGCCCGCAGGATGCCGATCTCGCGGGTCCGCTCGAAGACGCTCATGAGCATGGTGTTCATGACGCCGATACCCCCCACGAACACCGCCAGCACCGTGAAGACGGTCACGCCCTGATCGAGCAGGTCGAACTCGTCGAAGGTGTGGGAGAACGCCGCCGGCGCGGTGGCGGCAACGTCGGGAAAGGCCCGCTCGAGGGCGGCCTCCAGCTCCGCCACCGACCTGACGTCGTCGAGCTGCACGAGGGCCGAGCTCTTCTTGCCCTCCAGTCCGGCCACCCGCTGGGCGTCCTCGAAGGGCAGCAGCCCCCCGGCCTCCATGAGCGGCGTCTGGGACTCGAAGAGACCAACGACCTCGAATTCGTCGCGGCCGAGCTGAAGCATCTCGCCCACGCGGACCTGCAGATACTCGGCGATGGTCCGCCCCACCACGATGCGGCGCGACGGGTTGGTGACGTCGAACAGGCCGCGTCCCTCGACGACGCGGATCTGCTGCATGAAGGGGCTTGCCTCGGTGGTCCCGTAGAAGAAGAAAAACGGCTGTCGCGGGATCTGCCGGGCGGCGAACAGGAACGGATGGGCGGCGGCCACGCCGTCGGTCTGCTCCAGGGCGGCGATGAGCGTGTCGGGCAGGTATGAGATGAACGGGTCGGCGGCGCCCGCGCGGGTGAGCACGAGGTGGGCGTCACCGGCCACGAAGAAGTCGTTGAACTGCTCGCGGATCCCCCGGGCCACGGCGATGAGGGCCACGACGGCGGCGATGCCGATGGCGACGCCGAGCACGGTCAGGGTCGTTCGGATCTTGCGCCGCGCGAGATTGCGGACCGCCAGCATCGCCGGTCATGATCGGTCAACGCGATCACCGTCGTCAAGGCGAGTGAGCCGTCCGGGTCAGTCGTGGTCGTTGTCGCGGCCGCGGTCTCCGTCGTGCCCGTGCCCGTCGTGATCGGGGTGATCACCGTGATCATGGCCGCCGTGCGGGTGCTCGTGGCCCTCGCCGTCGCGAGCGTTGGTGCGACGCTGCTTCCCGCGCATCCACTGCTCGTGGAACGCGATCCTTGCCATCTGAAGCCGCTTTTCGGCCTCGGATGCCGTGAGACGCCCCGCGGCGAGGTCCGCCTTGACCTGGTCGTGGATCGCCCTCATGTTCGCCTCGACGAACTCCATGGCGGCCCCCATCTCATGCCGCATCCGCCGGCCGTCGTCCATCTGGCGCTTCGCCTGGTGAAACAGCTCCCAGGCTTCCTCCTCGGTGATCAGCCCGGCCTTGACATCCGCCTTGAGCTGATCGCCGACGGCGTGGAGCTTCTCAGCGCCGCCCGCCTCGACGAGCTTCATCGCCTTGAAGTGCAGTGTCTCGGCGGCCTGACGAAGGCGATCCGCCGCCTCGTCCTCCGTGATGAGCCCGGCCTCGAGAGCGGCATCAACCTGCTCGTGGACGCGTTGCATCTCGCGCTTGAAGCCGGCCAGGATCTCGTGGGTCGCGTTGCGGCGATGACGCATCCACTCGTGCAACTCCTGCTCGGCCTCCTGGAGTCGCGCTGTCGCTTGCTGCTCGGTGATCAGCCCGGCGGTGAGGTCGGCCCTGATCGTGTCGTGCAGCCGGTGCATGCGATCGTGGACGGCATCGTCGACGATCATGCGGTTGTGCCGCTGCTCGGCCATCTTCGCGAAGTGCTTCTCAAGCTTGACCTTCACCAGCTCGAGGTGCTCCCGGGCGTCGGCCTCGCTCATCCGCCCGGCCGCGACCTCCTGCTGCACGTAGGCCCGCGACTCGTGCATCTTGGACTTGACGAAGCGAGCCTCATGCATGGCGTGCTCGATGGCATTGGCCACGCGCCGGCCGGGGCTGAGCCCTTCCAGGACGATCAGGAGCTCATGGTTGTCCAGGCCGGCTTCGCGCAGCAGCGAGAACAGGGCCGTCTCCTCGGCGTCGATCCGCTCGAGGATGGCCACGAGATCGATCTGCTCGATCACGTCGCGGTCGCCGACGAGAGCCAAGTCGTGATCGGGGTGCGGGTGACGCTCCCGGATCTCGGCGGGTCGTGCCAGGGCCAGGGCCGACACGGCCGTGATCATGGCGAGGGTGATCGCCAGCGGCGTGATCCAGGCACCGCGGGAGCCGGCGGGGCGGACCTTGACACCGAGAAGTCGTTGAATGCGGTTCATGAGCGGTCCTCCGGTAGAGGCCAGGGCGGGTTGACAGTCAACGTCGCGAAACGCGTCGAGCCATGACAGCGCCTGCGCATAACAGAGCGCGTCGCCACCGAGGCTGACGGCGACGTCGTCGCAGCAGTACTCGCGCTCCACTCTCAGGCGGCTCGAAAGCCACCACACGGCGGGGTGATAGAAGAGCACGGATTCCATCACCGACTGGACGAGGTTCACGAGGTAGTCGTGGCGGCGGACGTGGGCCAGCTCGTGGGCGAGGACAGCCCGAAGCTGGGCGGGGGTCAGGCCGGTCACCATGCCGGCGGGCACGAGGATGACGGGGCGCAGCCAGCCGATGAGCATCGGGACGCGGGCGAGTGTCGATTCGCAGAGACGCACGGTGGGGACGATGCCGAGGCGGCGGGCCAGCTCGTCCACGATGCCCTGCCAGATCGCCGGTGCCGGCAGCGTGCCGCATCTCTTGAGACGCTGAGCGCGGACCCATTGCAGCAGCAGCCGTATCTGGAACAGCACGACGCCGGTCAGCCACACGAGCGTGAGCTGCGGCAGCACGGCCGCGAGCCGGTCGCGTATCAGTGAAGACGACGTCTCGATCGACATGAACGCCGCCGGCAGCGCCGTCGGCGTCTGCTGCAGCCAGAGCACCGTGACGAACGTGACCGGTGGTGCAAGCACCATCAGCCCCAGAGCCGCGCAACAGGCGACGTAACGGGCGTTGGGGGTCGAGCGGCTCAGCACCGCCAGGGCAATCCCCAGGCCCGCCGCGATCACGGCTCCCTGCCAGGTGAAGTGCACAAGCGTCCAGCCCACGGCGGTCATGACGGGTCCGGACACGGCGGTCTCGAGAAGGGCGCTCATTCGGAATCCCCTTCAAGCTGGTCCAGCATCTGTCGGATCTGGCGACGCTCCTGGGGGGTCGTCTTCCTGGTGGAGAGTGCCTGAAGCACGAGGTTGCCCGGCGACCCGCTGAAGGCCCGGTCGAGCAGATGCTTGAGAAGCTGTCGCTGCGTCTGATGTCGGGGCTGGCTGACCTGGTAGATCTGGGGACGGACGTTTTCGTCGCGGCGGACCAGGCCCTTGTCCGTCATGATCTGCATGAGCTTGAGGACCGTCGTGTAGCCGAGATCACGGGTCCGGCTCAGCTCGCCGAAGACTTCGCGGACGGTGCTTGGCCCCCGCTCCCAGAGAACCCGCAGGATCTCCAGCTCGGCGTCGGTCGGTCTCCTGTCGGTTCGTCTGCTCACGGCGGCTCCGTGTCTCTTGATCGGACAATACACGAAGGTCTTCGTCATGTCGACGAAGAAGTTCGTCAAAGTGACGAAATTCTTCGTCATATTGAGGACGTTCAACTTTGGCTCAACCCGACCCCCTGGCCGAACGACTGATGAACCAGGAATGCCCGGACCCATGAACACCAGGGACGCGACCACCGTCGGCCTGGGCCCGCCGCCGAACCAGGCCGGGCCGCGGGGCGACTGCGAGCTGCAGCCGGGCGATCGCGTCGACAAGTACATCATCCGGGAGGTTATCGGAGAGGGCGGCTTCGCGGTCGTGTTCGTGGCCGAGCAGCAGCAGCCCCTGCGGCGGGTCGCCCTGAAGCTCATCAAGCTGGGCATGGACACCCGTCAGGTGATCGCCCGTTTCGAGGCCGAGCGGCAGGCCCTGGCCATGATGGATCACCCCAACGTGGCCAAGGTCTTTGACGCCGGAGCGTCCAAGGAGGGCCGGCCGTTCTTCGCCATGGAGTACGTGCCGGGCGAATCCATCACGGAGTACTGCGAGCGTCACCGCCTGACCATCGGCGAGCGGCTGAGCCTGTTCATCCAGGCGTGCGAGGCCGTCCAGCACGCCCACCAGAAGGGCATCATCCACCGCGACATCAAGCCCTCCAACGTGCTGGTCACGGTCAAGGACGGCACGCCCGAGGTCAAGGTGATCGATTTCGGCGTGGCCAAGGCGATCAGCCACCGCCTGACGGAGAAGACCGTGTACACGGAGCACGGCCAGGTGATCGGCACACCGGAGTACATGAGCCCGGAGCAGGCGGAGATGACCGGGCTCGATGTCGATACCCGCACGGACATCTACTCACTGGGTGTGCTGCTCTATGAGCTGCTCGTCGGCGTATTACCGTTCGACACGAGCAAGCTGCGGTGGGCGGGCTACCCGGAGATCCAACGCATCGTCCGCGAGGAGGAGCCCGACACGCCCAGCGTGCGCCTGCTCATGCTGGCGGGCGAGGGCAGAGTGATCGCCGACAAGCGCCGCTGCGACGTCAGGACGATGCTGCCAAAGCTCCAGGGCGACCTCGACTGGATCACCATCAAGGCCCTGGACAAAGACCGCACGCGTCGATACTCCTCGGCTTCGGAGTTCGCCGCCGACGCCCGCCGCTACCTCAACGACATCCCCGTTCTCGCCGGGCCGCCCAGCGCCCGCTACTGGCTCAAGAAGTTCGTGGCCCGGCACACGGTCGGAGCCCTGGCGACCAGCATCGTCGTCTTCGCCCTGCTCGCGGGCATCGTGGTCTCGACGACATTCGCCATCGGGCAGGCCCGCGCGCGGGCCGACGCGGTGGAGGCGGTCGCCCTGCTCTACGAAGCGCGGCACAGCCGCCAGGAGAGCGCCGGGGACGCCGAAGAGATGCTGCTGACGGTGGTCGATCTCCTGCGCCGCCTCGGCAAGGAGCACCCGACGCTCGTCTCCGCCCTCAACAGCCTGGCCGATCTCTACATGAGCCAGCAGCGGTTCGAGGAGGCCGAGGCGGTCCTTCTGGAGGCGCACGCCGTGCTCGACCGGGCGCCGCCGGACGTCGATCTCCAGCAGCAGCGTGACGTCTTCGAGGCCCTTGCCGTGCTCTACGACGCCTGGGACAAGCCGGACAAGGCCGCCCGCTCGCGGGCCGCGTCCGCGGCCGGGACGGACCACGACTGACCCGCCTCTCAATCGGGTCGGATTCCCCATAGCGGTCAAACGGTGATCTGCTATCAAGACGGCGGCGCCGGCGAGAACGGTCGGGCAGGGTCTTGGGCTGTGCCTCGGCTCGCCGTTTCGGGGGAACACCCTGCGCATCAAAGTGCGGCGTCGCAACCCCACAACAGGAGTCGTGGCATGCGCAACCGGATTGAAACAGTGCTGCTGGGCCTGACCGTCTTCGCCTGGACCGGATCCGCCGAGGCGTGGCCTGAGACGCGTCCTGTTGACGCCGACCCGCCGCAGTGGGATGAGCAGCTGGACGGGCCGTTGCCCCGCTGGAGGGAAGGCGGGACACCACCCGTGCCCGCGGATCAGCCGCTGCAGCCGTACGCGGTCGTCGCGGCCGAGCAGGCGCCGACGGCCGGTGTCGTCGCCTCGCCGCCGGAGTACGCCCCCAGTGCCGGCGTGCTGTTCCGCTACAGCACCGGCGCGTGGCCCGAAGTGGTCTCCGAGTGCGTGATGCAGCTGACGAGAGACCCCAACCTCGACGAGATCGCCTGGGTCGTCGTCTCCGGCGCGTCACAGCAGTCGGCGGCAACCGCCGACTTTGTCGCGGCCGGTGCGGACATGAGCAAGGTTCAGTTCATGATCATGCCCAGCAACTCCATCTGGCTGCGCGATTACGGACCTCACTTCATCTGGCAATCCGGCCCGCAGGCCATCGTGGA
Source organism: Phycisphaerales bacterium (assembly GCA_041580235.1). GTDB lineage: Bacteria > Planctomycetota > Phycisphaerae > Phycisphaerales > SM1A02 > JADFOJ01. Next base: position 18,885 of record JBFGEG010000006.1, on the reverse strand, counting down.
CAGCCACTATTACCCCACCCGCCCGCTGGACAACTTCATCCCCACGCTCGTCGCCGACGACGCGCTGCGTATCCCGTCCTACGACATCGGGCTGTACTACTCCGGCGGGAACTTCCAGCCCGCCGCCGACGGATCGGGCTACATCACCACCCTCATCCACCAGGACAACCCGGGCTTCGGCGACGCCTTCATCGGCGAGCTCTACCAGACGTACCAGGGCATCGACACGCTGCACATCATGCCGCGGCTGCCGTCCAGTGTCGACGCCACCGGGCACATCGACATGTGGTTCTATCTCGTCGATGAGGACACGGTGATCATCTCCGAGTTCCTGCCCGGCTCCAACCCGACGGCGATCCAGATCACGGAAAACGCGACCGTTTACATGGAAGGCCTGGGCTATGAGGTCTTCAGGGTCCCCGACCACAACGGGTATCACCCGTATGACCCCCAGTGCCACTACACGTACACGAACGCGTTTCGCGTCAACGACCGGATCTTCATCCCCTCCTACGGGCAGGGCAACGCGACGCACCTGGCGCGAGATGCCGAGGCAAAGGCCACCTGGGAAGCCGCCGCGCCCGGCGTGAAGATCATCCCCATCGACAGCTATGACATCATCTGGGCCGCCGGCGCGATCCACTGCATCGTCATGCAGGTCCCGCAGTTCGAGGATGCGGTCCCCGCCGCGCACGTGGTCGCGCCGGATGGCGACGAGCTGCTGGTCACCGACACCGTGTACGACCTCGCCTGGACGGCCAGCGACGACGTCGACGTGACGACCGTCGACCTGTCCTACTCCATCGACGGCGGCGTCACGTTCCCCTACACGATCGCGTCCGATGAAGCCAACGACGGGCACTTTGACTGGACGGTCCCGGGCACGGTCACCGGCGAGGCGGTGGTGCGGGCTGTCGCCCACGATGACGACGGCAACTCGGGGGAGGCGATCAGCGCCGCCTCGCTCGCCATCAGCGCCGCCCCCCAGACGGTGTACGACTTCAGCTCCGGCGCCGGCGTCGACAAGTGGGGCTGGGGCTACCAGACACTGAACTGGTCGTCCCTGCAGAGCGTGCGTCGTCCCGCCGAAGCATCGGTCGAGATCGAGAGTCTCCAGGCCGGGGCCTACGCGAAGATCGCGATGTCCGATGCGGACGGCGGCGACACCGACGTCAACCGGTACCGCGCCCCGTCACCGTCATCCGGCCGTGAGACGACCCACATCTTCGAGTTCGTCATCACCGAGGAGCCCGACTCGATCCTGGACATCGGCGTCGTGTGGGAGGGCTACGGTGACGCCTGCCTTCAGATGGAGCTGTACGTCTGGGACACCGTCGAAGGCAACTGGGGTGACGGCACCGGCCTCTTTGGTGAGAACCGTTTCATGGACAATTTCGCCGGCAACATCGACGCCGGTCTGCATGGCCACGTTCGTGACGACTTCGAGCGGTATCTCGACGCCGGCGGCCTGTTCACGATGCTGCTCTACGGCGAACGGTCATCGCAGGAATCGTTCCACGACTACGTCTCGGTGACGGTGACCTATGCCACGATCGGCGACATCGACGGCGACGGCATCGTGGGAATCAACGACTTCCTGATCCTGCTGGGATCGTGGGGGCCGTGCGACCCGCCCGCCGATTGCCCGGCCGATCTCGACGGCGACGGCGAGGTGGGGATCAACGACTTCCTGATCCTGCTGGGATCGTGGAGCTAGGGTGGTCCGGAAAGAGGTTGTGACGGTGGAACGGCGCCGATATGCTCGGGGCCGCACCGTCGCGGCGCCACCCCATGATCCGCAAGATCCGCACCCAGATCTTCTACGGTCTGATCGCCCTCTCGGCGATCCTGGTGCTGGCGGGAAACTGGATCCCCGGTTTCCGGTGGGGACTCGCGATCACCCTGCCGCTGGTGGCCCTGGGCGTCTGGGACCTCCTGCAGAGACGTCACAACCTGCTGCGCAACTACCCGATCGTCGGCCACCTGCGTTACCTGATCGAGGACACCGGCGCCGAGCTGCGGCAGTACATCGTCGAGAGCAACACCGAGGGCAAGCCCTTCAACCGGGACCAGCGCTCGCTCATGTACCAGCGGGCCAAGGGGGTGAGCGACAAGAAGCCCTTCGGCACGGAGCAGCCGGTCTACGCGGAAGGCTACGCATGGCTGGCCCATTCCATGGCCCCCAAGCCGGTGGTCAAGCACCCCGACGAGGCCTTTCGCGTCACGATCGGCGGTGACGCGTGCGATCGGCCCTACTCGGCTTCGATCTACAACGTCTCGGCGATGAGCTTCGGCTCCCTCAGCGGCAACGCGATCCGGGCCATGAACAAGGGGGCGGCCCTGGGCAACTTCGCCCACAACACGGGTGAGGGCGGCGTCTCCCGCCATCATCGCGAGTTCGGGGGCGACCTCATCTGGCAGATCGGGACGGGCTACTTCGGCTGCCGCGCCGATGACGGTGGTTTCGATCCCGACATGTTCGCCGAGCAGGCTCGCGACAAGCAGATCAAGATGATCGAGCTCAAGCTCTCCCAGGGGGCCAAGCCGGGCCATGGGGGCATTCTGCCGGGTGTGAAGGTGACACGCGAGATCGCGGCCGCCCGGAAGGTGGACCCCGGCGTCGACTGCATCTCGCCGCCGTATCATCGCGTCTTCTCCACGCCCGTGGGGCTTCTCGAGTTCACGGCGCGGCTGCGCGAGCTGGCGGGGGGCAAGCCGGTCGGCATCAAGCTGTGCGTGGGCCGCCCCGACGAGCTCTTCGGCGTCTGCAAGGCGATGCTTGAAACGGGCCTGCGGCCGGATTTCATCTCCGTGGACGGCGGCGAAGGAGGGACCGGCGCCGCCCCGATCGAGTTCTCCGACCACATCGGTGTGCCCGTGAAGGAGGGCCTCGTCCTTGTCCACAATGCGCTGGTCGGCACCAACCTGCGTGAGTCAATACGGATCGTCGCCGCCGGCAAGCTCATCAGCGGCTTCGACATCGCGGCGGCCATGGCGCTGGGAGCCGATCTGTGCAACGCGGCGCGGAGCTTCATGTTCGCCGTCGGCTGCATCCAGGCGCAGTCATGCCACACCAACGCCTGCCCGGTGGGCGTGGCCACGCAGAAGCGCCGGCTCGAGCGGGCGCTGGTCGTCGAAGACAAGGCACAGCGTGTCTACAACTTCCATCGGCGGACGGTGGAGTCGCTGGCGGAGGTGGTCGCCGCCGTAGGGCTGGAGCACCCCCGCGAGCTCTCGCCGCGGCACGTATTCGAGCGCACCAGCCCCACCGAGATCCACTCCTTCGAGCACCTCTACAGCTTCTACGAGCCCGGCCAGCTGCTCGACGGACGGGCCGGCGGCGAGCTCCAGCCGTACTGGGAGGCCGCGAGCGCGACGTCCTTCGGCACCGCCTGAACGCAGGCTCCCCGAAATCGCGGCCGGGGGCGTCGTAATGACTGGTATCCTCCTTTCTATAAGTCCGGGGTCAGCGGGGACGTCGATGGCCGAGGACGGTGACAAGAAGCAGGCCGACTGGGAGACGCTCAAGACCAGACCGGCGCCCGGGCCCCCGAAGCCCGACCAGCTTGCCGGGACGTTTCCGCAGCTGGAGATCATCGAGCTGCTCGGCCAGGGCGGGATGGGCTACGTCTACAAGGCCCGGCAGCGAGGCCTCGACCGCCTCGTGGCCCTCAAGCTCCTTCCGCAGGAGATCAGCACGGACGGCAACTTCGCCGAGCGCTTCGCGCGGGAGGCTCGGGCCCTGGCCAGGCTCAGTCACCCCAGCATCGTGATGATCCACGACTCCGGCCAGGTCGGCGGCCATTACTACTTCATCATGGAGTTCGTCGACGGGCTCAACCTGCGGGAGCTCCTCCACCGCAGCAACGGCACCGTCGAGCCCCCAAAGGCATTGCACATCGTCGGCTCGGTGTGCGACGCCCTGGAGTACGCCCACGACGAGGGCGTCATCCACCGGGACATCAAGCCCGAGAACATCCTGCTCGACACAAAGGGCCGCGTGAAGATCGCCGATTTCGGCCTGGCCAAGCTGCTGGGCGGCAACGACGGGAAGGGCTCGCGGCTCACGATCAGCTCGCCCCAGCAGCTGCTGGGCACGCCCCATTACATGGCCCCGGAGCAGACGGAGAAACCTCTGTCTGTAGACCACCGCGCCGACATCTACGCGGTGGGCGTGGTCTTCTACGAGATGCTCACGGGCGAGCTGCCGCTGGGGCGCTTCCCGCTGCCCTCGGAGATGGGCCGCGGCGGCCGGGATCTCGATGACATCGTCATCCGCGCCCTCGACAAGAACCCCGAACGGCGTTACCAGCGGGCGAGCGAGATCAAGACCGCCGTGCACTCGGTGCTCTCCGGGACCGGGGAGGCGCCGTCGAGCATGACGATTCCAGCGCCCGCCCCGTTGCTCGACCAGGCAACACCCCCTCACGCCCTGCCCGTCGAGACACCGGCCGCGGACCCGGCGATGGTGTCGGGGATGTTCAGCGCGGCCGACATGCAGCGCGCCTACCAGCGTGTGCAGTCACCGGCCAATTGGCTGTTCATCTCCGCCATCCTGGCCCTCCTTTCGGCGAACCTGCTGGGCATCATCACGATCTTCGGCGCCGTCAAGATGAAGCGTCTGGAGTCACGCGGGCTCGCCATCGCCGGCGCGATCGTCGCCATCATCCCGCTGTCCGTGTGCTTCCCCATTGGGATCATCGCCGGCGTCTGGTCCCTGTGGGTCCTGACGCGTCCCGAGGTCGCCGCCGCCTTTGACGTCACCGCCGCCGCCCAGCTCACGCGGCAGGTCTCGCCGCACGCGCCGACCTAGGACGCGGCCCCCCAGGCGGCCGACGGCCGGTCGCCCTTGCCCACCGCGCGCCAGCACGCCTCGAGCAGCTCGCGGACGCCCAGGTGCGTCGCCCCGCTCGTGACGATCGTCTCGGCGGCGTCCGTCGCCCCCAGCTCGGCCCTGACCAGCTCGACCAGGTCGTCGCGGTCGGCTTCGGCGACGAGGTCGATCTTATTGAGGGCGATGATCTCGGGCTTGGCGGCGAGGGCCTGCGAGTACTCGGCCAGCTCGCGGCGGATCGCCCGGTAATTCTCGACCGGGTCCGTGGCGTCGCCGGGCGCGAGGTCCACGAGGTGAACGAGCACCGTGGTCCGCTCGATGTGACGCAGGAACTCGTGGCCGAGACCGGCGCCCTGCGAGGCCCCCTCGATGAGCCCGGGGATGTCCGCCAGGACGAGACGGCGTTCGGCACCCTCGCCGGGCAGCTCGGCGATTCCCAGGTTGGGGGATCGAGTCGTGAAGGGGTAGTCGGCCACCTTGGGCGTCGCCTTGCTGACCGCCCGCAGCATGGTGGACTTGCCGGCGTTGGGCTTGCCGATGAGCCCCACGTCGGCGATGAGCTTGAGCTCCAGTCTCAGCGTGCGCTCCTCGCCGGGCTCGCCCGGCGTGGCCTCACGCGGCGTCTGGTTGGTGGCGGTCTTGAAGTGCTCGTTGCCGAAGCCGCCGCGACCACCACGAGCAACGCAGAAGCGCTGCCCGGGCTCATCGATGTCCACGAGCACTGCTCCGGAGTCCTTCTCGTACACCACCGTGCCCAGCGGGACGGCGATGATGCAATCCTCACCGTCAGCGCCCGTCATCGACTTGCCCTTGCCCTGGAGGCCCTTGGGCGCCTTGAAGTGCGGGGAGTAGGTAAAGCCCAGAAGCGTGTCGAGGCTCGGATCGCCCACGAGCACGACGCTGCCGCCCTTGCCCCCGTCACCCCCGTCGGGGCCTCCCTTGGGGACGTACTTCTCCCGTCGAAGGCTGACACAGCCGTCACCTCCCTTTCCCGCCTTGACGAAGATGGTGGCGCGGTCGATGAGCATGGAGAGAGGTTAGGGGTCAGGGGCGGAGCGCGGCGGGACCCCGGGTGGGGGTTGAGCCACGAGGACTGCTGGTCGGGGAGGGGCGATCAGGCGGTCTTCTTGACGCGGTCGGCGGCGGCGTAGCGGGGGACCGCGGGGTCGGCGGGGATGATGTCGATGAATCGACCGCGGAAGTTGACGGTGCCCGGCGCGGTGGCGTACAGCGTGTCGTCGCTGCCGCGACGGACGAGATAGCCGGGCTTGAACTTCGTTCCGCACTGACGCACGATGATCGCGCCCGCCTTGGCGGCTTCACCGCCATAGAGCTTCACGCCCCGATACTGGGCGTTTGAGTCGCGGCCGTTCTTGCTCGAACCCTGTCCTTTTTTGTGCGCCATTGAGCTCTATCCGTTTATCTCATCACCCAGTGTTGATCGACCAGATCGATCGGCTTGCTGCCGCGGGCCAACGAGTCTCCCGGAATGAGGTAATCGCGCTGCAGCGTCTTGCGGAGCACGACCTCGTAGCCGGTGATCGGGTGCTCGACCGCGGCCGTCTCGCCACTGAGCCCGGCGATGAACATCGACAGCTCGTTGACCTCGAGACTGCCCGCCGGCCAGATCACGAGCCCCTCCTTGGCGTGCTCGCGCCCGTGGAAGATCTCGCCGATCACCTCGTTCTGGTTCTCCAGCAGCGGGTTGCCCAGAAGCTCCCGCAGATCCTCCGCGATCCGGCTCGGCACGTCGCGGCCGGACGCAACGATCTCGCCGGCGTCCGTGAACAGCGTGAAGCTCGGAGCCCAGATCTGCTCGCGGCCGGTGCGGTTGGTCACCAGGTAGGTGAAGTACCAGTAGACCTGGCCGCCGAAGTCGTCGACGTAGAGACGCAGGGCGCCCGGCTCGAACTCCAGCTCCCAGCGCGGCGAGACCGCAGCGGGCTTGGGGTAGGCCAGCGCGCTGCCGACGGCAGCCATGATGGCCAGGGCCGCGAGGGCGACTCGTTGTGCTGTACGCATCGACGGCATCGGGAAACTCCTCACCGGTCGCGAAGCGGCTATTCTATGACCGACGACGGGCAGGTCAAAGACGCCGCTCCATGACGATTTCGCAGGCCAACCCCGACCAGTTGCGTCCTCCGGAGGACGATAACCCGGGCACCATCGTGCAGATCGGGCCCGCCCGGCGGGCGGAGGCCATCGAGCGGCTCGTCAGCACGGGCCGGGACCCGGACCGGGCCGCAGCCGAGCGGTTCCTGCACTACGCGAGGACCAACGCCGTCCGTCTTGACGGGCTGTGGGCCCTGCTCACCCCCGGGGACCGGCTGACCTTCACCGTCCTGGCGGTGCCCAGCCAGGGCCGGACGGCCATGGTCTTCGCCAGCCACCCCCGCCGGGAGCAGGACACCGGCCCGGTCGCCGGCCTCATCGACCACGCGTGCAGGCAGGTGGCGGGCTGGGACGTCGAGCTTGCCCAGTCCCTGCTGGAACCCTCCGAGACGCTGGAGCGGACCGCCTTTCTGGAGGCCGGCTTCTCGGAGCTCGCCCGGCTGAGCTACCTGGAGCGCCCCCTGTCGCGGACCAACCCCGCCCCCCCGCCTCAGTGGCCCCCCACCGCGCGGATCGAGCCCTACCGCGACGACCTCCACCCGGTGCTGCTGCAGATCCTCGAGCACAGCTACGAACAGACCCTTGACTGCCCCGGGCTCTACGGCCTTCGCCGCACCGAGGACATCGTGGCGGGGCACAAGGCCACGGGCCGGTTCGACCCGAAGCTCTGGACGCTGCTGTGGTTCGACGACCGGCCCGCCGGCGCGATCCTGCTCAATGCCTTTCCCGCGCACAAGACGGTCGAGCTGGTCTACCTGGGCCTGGCTCCACCCGCCCGCGGCCGCGGGCTGGGGCGGCAGCTGCTGCGGCACGGCCTCTCTCTTCTGCATGGCCGCCGCGAGCGCAGCCTCACGCTCGCCGTCGATCAGCGCAACTCGCCGGCGCTTTCGCTGTACGAGGCGGAAGGGCTGCGCCCCATCGTGCAGCGGGTCGCGCTGATCCGTTCGCTTCGCGGCATCCCGGCCGGCGACTGATTGTCCCAATGTTGTCCACGGCCACGCGGGAAGCGGTGGAGAAAAAAATTTCCCCGTCGATCTTCGCGACGGCGCCGGGCATTCCGCCCACCGCATCGGCGCTGGTGCCATTTTCGGTCTTGTAACGCGCCGGCGAGCACCGTACCTTGCCGCTCCGTTCAGGGATGAACGCACCGGTCGGCGCCTCGCGCACAACCCGGTGACGCACAAGGACGTGCATTAATTATTTCCGGAGGACCGGCGATACGCGGCGGTGAGGCTGGCGGAAGCCTCGTGGCGATGGGAGGAAGATTTGCCGACCACCGTACGGATCGAGCACACCGAGGCCACCTGAACCATGGCAGACAACGGATCGGCGGCGTCACGGAAGATCGGCCAGCACCTGGCCCGGCGCATCGGTGATCACACCTACGACATGTGGTTCGGCAACACGACGAGGCTCAAGGTGGAGGGCTCGTGCGTGCGTGTCGCGGCCGAGAGCCGCTTCGTGGCCGACTGGATCGACGACCACTTCCGCGCCGACCTCGACCGGGCCGCCCGCGAGGCGCTGGGGGAGCGGGCCCAGGTGCAGCTGCGGGTCGCGCCGGGCCTCTTCGAGGACGACGCCGCCGCGCCCGCGGCTTCGAGGCACGGCGATCCCGGCCTGCCGGAGGCGGTCTGGCGGCCTGGCCGCGAGGCGAGACGGGCCGAGCGGGCGCCGGGTCCCGAGCTGCGGCGGCTCGACGACTTCGTGGTTGGAGCTTCCAACCGGCTCGCCTTCACCGCCGCCGAGCGGATCGCCGGCCGAGTGGGCGGCAGCTCGCCGCTGCTTATCCACGGCGAGTGCGGCGTGGGGAAGACCCACCTGCTGCAGGGCACCGCCCACCGGACCCGCAACGAGACCCAGGGACGGCGTCAGTCGGGCGGCCCCGCCGCGACCGCCCGCTATCTCTCGGCCGAACAGTTCACCAACGAGTACATCAACGCGGTCCGAGCCAACACGATCGGCGATTTTCGCAAGCGGATCCGCAAGCTCGACTTGCTGGCCATCGACGACGTCCACTTTCTGTGTAACAAGACCGCCACCCAACGGGAGTTTCTGCACACGATTGACGCCATCGACCTTGCGGGGGGCAGGATCATGCTCGCCTCCAATGATCATCCGCTGCAGCTCGGCCTCAGCCAGGCGCTCAGCAGCCGTTTTGTGGCGGGCATGGTGGCCCGCATCGAGCGACCCGATCGCGAGACGAGAATCCGCATCGTTCAACGGCTCGCCGATTCGCGCGGCCTCGCCGTGGCGGAGGTTGCGGCCCAGGCCATCGCCTCCAGGTGCGTGGGCTCGGTGCGCGAGCTGGAGGGTGCCGTCAACAAGCTTGCCGCTCTGCAGCTGGTGGGCCCGAAGTCCGAGACCGCCGAGGTCGGGCTCGTGCTCGTCGAGCAGGTGTTCTGCAACGGCAGCTGGCGACCCAAGACGCCGCTTCATGTCAACGACGTCATCGAGGCCGTGTGCGACCGCCTGGTGGTGAGCCGTGCAGATCTGATGGGATCGGGGCGGCACCGTCGGGTGGTGGCGGCGAGGGGGCTGGTGGCGTATCTGGCGCGGGCCCTGACGACGCTGAGCTATCCCGAGATTGCACAGTCGTTGGGCCGCAAGCACCATTCGACCGTCCACACCGCCGTGGGACGCGTGACGAAGCAGCTGGGCGAGCAGCACCGCGTCGAGGTCGGTGAGAACGGCGATTCGGTGACGCTGTGCGACCTCATCGACCAGCTCCGCCATGAGATTGTGAAGGGCAAGGGTCGGCGGCACGGAGGCACGTAGGCACGAAGAAAAGACACCGAGGGTCCGGGGGATCCCGTTGTGCCTTCGTGCCTTTGTGCCTTCCCCCCGCTACACTTACGGCCATGCGCCGCCGCGGGCTTTGTTTTCTGGCCCTGATCCCGATCCTCGTGCTGCCGGCGGCCGCGCCGTCTTCCGATCGCGCCTTCGACACCTCCATCCGCCAGCTTCGCGCGGCGGTGGCAGGACGCAGTGACGGGGGCCACCTGCTGCTGCTCTCATCACTGCGGCAGCTGCGTGATCCGTCGCTGCGATCCTTCTATCTGCAGCTCGCCCATCACGGCGAGCCGGGGTCCCAGATTCATGCGATCCTGGGGCTGGCGGAGATCGACTCGTCGGGGCACATCGACCCCTGGCTCGTGAGCCAGCTCGACTCGCCCGCCGCCCGGTACGCGACGATCGACAATGCCCTGCAGCTCGATCTCATTGACACCCCGCAGATCAAGGAGCTGCTGGGCTGGGACGATCTCGAGCCCGAAGCGCGGGTCCTGCTGCTGGCGGAACTTCTGATTCGGGGCGAGCCGATCGACCAGCCGGCCCTCGAAACGCTTGCCGGGCATGAGCGTCTCAGGGTGGCGGGTCTGGCCGCGGGTGTGCTGAGCCAGCTCGGTCACGGGGATGCCCTCAGCACCTTCCGGTCCCGCCTGGAGGCCGCACCTCGCAGCCAAGCCGTCGTGCTGCTGCGAACGCTCTTCGCCGACGTGTCCCGCTACGAGCTGACCACACTGCTCGACTGGATCGCGGACACGATTCAGCAAGGCGAGCTGGACCCGGACACGCGCGCCGTGGGGATCGCCACCGTCCTCGGTCTCGAGCCCGAACGGGGCGTGGCCCTCTGGGCGCGGGCTCTCGGCGCCGAGCCGACCTACAGCGCAAGCCTGCGGTATGGGTTGATGCTGCTCGCCGCGGCCCCGGAGGTCGGTGCCGCCGCCTTCGACAGGCTGCCCGGCGGCGACCCGCTGCTCGACGGCATGTCGCGGGCCGGCAAGGCCGTGTGCACGGGGCAGGACGTCGTGGCGGCGCTCAACGCCCTCGCAGACCTCGGCCACCCGGCCTCGATCAGCTGGGTGATGGCCGCGGCGGGCGAGCTTGACCACGACCAGGCGGCCGGCGTGTACACGCATCTGATCGACGCTGTTTCCGGGGCCGACAAGGACAGACCCGACGCCCGCGCCGCCGTGGCGTTCATCGCCGTCTCCAAGCTGTTCCAGATCGACCCCGGCGCCGTGATCGCCCGGCTCGACGCCGCCGAGGACGACGGGATCGAGCAGCAGGCGATCCTGCTGGGGCTGCTGGAGTCCAACCTGCCGACCGCCGGCCGAGTGGCCGAGGGTATCAAGCGTATCGGCTTCAGCCGGGCGGACTCGCTGGCGCTGATTCTCATCGCCAAGCACGCCGAACAGATCAGCCCCGAGCAGCTGCAGCAGCTGGGAGTCATCGCCTCCGGCGGCGGCCTGGTCGTCCCCACGCTCGAGGCCCAGGCGGCATGGCTCTACCTCAAGCACGCCGCGAAGATTGAGCAGGCCCTGGCCGTGACCTTCGCCGACCCCCCGACTCCCTGACGACGTATCGTGAACGCGATCCCGCTCAGCCAGCCGGACATCACCGACGCCGAGGTGCGCAGCGTCGTGCAGACCCTGCGCAGCGGCCAGCTGTCGATGGGACCGCGGATGCAGGAGTTCGAGCGTCTCGTGGCCCAGCGGACGGGCCGTGAGTACGGCATCGGCGTGAGCTCGGGGACTGCGGCCCTTCACCTGTGCCTCGCGGCCCTGGGCATCGGCCCCGGCGACGAGGTCATCACGCCCGCCTTCAGCTTCGTGGCTTCGGCCAACTGCATTCTGTATGTGGGAGCGACGCCCGTCTTCGTGGATTGCGACCCGCGAACGTTGAATATCTGCGCCGAGGAGGTCGAGAGGAAGATCACCGACAAGACCAAGGCCATCATCGGGGTTGAGGTGTTCGGCAATCCCGCCGGGATGGCCGACCTGGCCGCCCTCTCGACCAAGTACGAGATCCCGCTCATCGAGGATGCGTGCGAAGGGCTCGGGGGCCGCTACCGCGACGAGCCGATCGGGCGGTTCGGTCAGCTTGCCGTGTTCGGCTTCTATCCGAACAAGCAGATCACGACCGGCGAAGGCGGCATGATCGTCACCCACGACGATCACCTTGCCAATCTCTGCCGGTCGATGCGCAACCAGGGCCGGCCCGCCGGCTCGACGGAGGCCGGCCAGGGTCTCGGCTCGTGGCTGGGCCACGAGCGTCTCGGCTTCAACTACCGCGCCAGCGAGATCAATGCAGCCCTCGGGGTGGCCCAGATGCGCCGCCTGGACGAGCTGATCGAGGCGAGGCAGCGGGTCGCCGCGGCCTACACACGCCGACTCATGGGCAACGTGGACATCATCCTGCCCACCGTCGAGCGCGACACGTTCATGAGCTGGTTCGTCTACGTCGTGCGTCTCAGCGACCGCTTCACCGCCGATGATCGTGACTACATCATCGAGGGTCTCCGACGCCACGACGTGGGGGCGAGCAACTACTTTCCGCCGATTCCTCTCCTGCCCTTCTACCGCCGGCTGTTCGGGTACGGACTGGGGGACTTTCCCTTCGCCGAGTCCGTGAGCCAACGCACGCTGGCCCTGCCGTTTTTCACGCGTCTCACCGAGCGCGAGGTGGACCTCGTCAGCCAGACGCTCGAGCTCATGATGACCCGCATCACCTTCGCCCGCACGTGAGGGGCGAGGGCGTCGAGTTCAGGAGCCGAGCGACCAGCGCGGCTGATAGAATGGACCGCCGCGAGCCGCTCACATGACCACGGGTCCCGATGAGCCGATCCTTCATTGCCCGAAGTGCCTGGGCACGGTTGGTTTGTCGTCTCACTTCTGCGCGGCGTGCGGGATGCCGATCTCGTCCCATTCGACGATCGGGCCGCTGGAGCAGGTCTGGTCGTTCGGGTGGCTCATCAACCGGCTTCTGGAAAGACGACCCTCGGCGCTGGCCGTCCTGGGCACGTGGCTCATCTCGTTTCCGTTTCTCTTCTCAGTGCTGATGTACCTGACGGCTCTCCGTTTCGACATCGGGGATAACGGCGTCCTCTACACGTTGATCGCGGCCGTCCCCATGACCGTGCTGGCCGTGTGCTACGGTATGCTCGTGATACGCGTGACGATCGCCTTCTATCGCGTGCCGCCGTCCCCGACGACCGAAGCCGAGGGCAGCGAGCAGGTCTGATGGCGACGCTGACCGTACGAGAAGCCCGCCGGCTGGCCCTGGCACGCGCCGGCCTCCTGAAGCCCGAGTGGACCGGCCTGCCGCGCCGCGCTGCCGGCCGCGGCAAACGCGCTCGCGACGCGGCCGGCGCGGTGATCCGGCGCTTCGGTTACCTGCAGCTCGACACGGTCTCGATCGCCGGCGCGCGAAGCCACGCGATCGTTCTGATGTCCAGGCTCGACGGTCTTGATCCCGCCCTGGGCGAGGAGCTTCTCCAGCCCGGCGCGTCGCTGTTCGAGTACTGGGGCCACGAGGCGAGCTGGATGCCGATCGAGCTGTATCCCGCGTTCGAGTTCCGCCGGCGCGCGTTTCGGCGTCACCCGTGGTGGGGCGACCTCGTGGGCGAGCACCCCGACGTCGCGCGAAAGCTCCGTCGCCGTATCCGCGAGGAGGGACCGCTGCGCTCCCTCGACATGGAGGGACGGGGCAGCCGCGGGTGGTGGGACCTCAAGATCGCCAAGCGGGTCGCCACGGCGTTGTGGTCCAGCGGCGAGCTCGCCATCCGGGAGCGGCGTAACTTCCAGCGGTCCTATGACCTTGCCCCGCGGGTCATCCCCGACGACGTGCGGCAGCGCCCGCTCTCGAAACGCGACGGGCTCGAGCGGTTGCTGCTCAAGGCCCTGGACGGACACGGCTGGGCGACGACGGGGACGATCGCGTCAACCTGGCGTCTGAACAACCACAAGAAGGAGATCACATCGGCGCTCGACCGCCTCGCCGAGCGGGGCGAGGTGCTGCCGTGCGCCCTGGACAACCCCGACGGCCGGCCGACGCCCGGATGGATCCGGCCGCCGGACCTGCAGCTCGCCGAGCGGCTCGGCGCCGTACGGCCGCGCGGTGACCGCGGCGTGCTGCTGTCGCCGTTCGATCCGCTGCTGTGGGACCGCGCGCGGGTCAGGCGGCTCTTCGACTTCGACCAGGTCCTGGAGATCTTCAAGCCCGCGGCCCAGCGAGTCTACGGCTACTACTGCCTGCCCGTGCTTGCCGGCGAGCGTCTCGTCGCCCGCTTCGACCTCAAGGCGCAGCGCCGCAACGGCACGCTGCGTGTCCTCTCCTGCCGATTCGAGGGGACGGGCAACGCTCGCCCCGCCCACGCACGCGACGGGGACGCCGCTTGCTCGGCACTTTCACGCTACGCCGACGCCCTGGAGCTGAAACCGACCGGCTGGCGTGGTGCGAGGTAGTCAATCGGGCGGAAGCATACGGCGGAGGGTGCGGCCGTAGTCGACGGCCTTGTCGACCACGGACGTCATCGGCTCCTGCACGATGATGTGATCACCGTTGATGAGCGTGATCGTGGTGTCGGGGTTCTCCTCAACGCTGCGAATGAGGTCCGCGTTGACCACGATGGGCTTTCCGTTGAGTCGGGTGACGGTGATCATGGGAGAAAGCCAATGGCCCGCCATGAGCCATGAGCGAGGAGAAGACAGGGCGCTAACGGACCAGCAGCAGGAGCTGGTCGATGAGCTCGTCGGTCACCGTGATGACCCGGCTGGAGGCGGTGTAGCCCGTCGACGTCAGGATCATGTTGATGAACTCCTGGGAGAGATCGACGTTGGAGAGCTCCAGGGCCGCCCCGATGAGCCGGCCCGTCCCGAAGTCCAGCGGCGCCGTGATCAGGGCCGTGCCCGAGTTGGGGCCGACACGAAAGAGGTTGTTACCCGCGTCCACGAGACCGGCGTTGTTGGAGAACTTGGCAAGGGCGATCTGGCCGATGTCGCGGGTGAGACCGTTGGTGAAGGCCCCCGCGATCACGCCGTCGTCACCGATCGAGAACTGGCTCAGCGTGCCGATCGGCGAGCCGTCCTGAAACACGACGGCGAGGTTGCTCATCGTGTCCGACATGGCCGAGATGGCGTCGGTGCCGTTGTCAAAGTTCATGTTGACCGTGAGCGGGCTCACGGAGCCGTTGTTGCGGGCCAGCGAGAACTGCTGGTTGGTGGCGGCGACGAAGCGGCCGTTGGCGTCGAAATTTACCACGCCCAGGCCGATGATGCGGTCCACCGCGTCGTTGTCGGAGCTCTCGGCGATGAACTCCCACGTCGAGCCGGCGCCGGGCGTCGTCTGCTGCAGGACAAAGCTCAGGTCCACCGTCAGCGGCGTGCCGAGGGAGTCGAAGACGACGAAGCTCGTCCGCACCGACTCGCCGTCGGCGCTGCCGGTCTTGGTCATGACGAAGGGCTGGTTGATGCCCATGCCAAGCGGGTCGCCGTAGGTGACCTGGATGTCGCCGGTGTCGATATCGATGTCCTGCACGGTGCCCTCGTTGCCGGTGATCATGACCTTGCCGGCATCGGCGCCGGCTCCCACCGTGATCCCGCCGCCGAGGTTCTGACCGCTGATGACCGTCGCGTCGAGACCGAAGATCTCGTCCATGAAGGCCAGGAAGCTGTTCATGTCCGCACCGAAGTTCGTCACGCCGGCCGCGGCGGCCTCGACGGCGGTCATGAACCCGAAGGTGTGCGTGCCGAGGTCCTTGCCGCCCTTCTCGACGGCGGTGATCGTCAGCGTCGCCTGCCGCCCGCCCTCGATGGCCAGGAAGGATCCGCCCGCCCCGTCGTCGATGTACAGGTCGGTGCCGAGAACCGTGAGGTCCTCGGTGCCCGTCATCTCCATACCCGGCGTGAGCAGGGCGTCCGTGAAGAACGCACGCGATTCAAGGGTGGAGCCCGTCGACGCCACCACGCCGGACGCGTTGAGGTTGCCGTTGAAGTTCACGTTGCGGCTGGCCTCGGCCAGCGTGAGGGTGCCCAGCGGGATGTTGAGATCCACCAGCGTGCCCGTGATGAGGTTGAACTGCGGGTCCACACCGTAGCCTTGCACCGCTGCTCCGGAGATGGTCACGAGATCGTTGTTCGAGTTGAGCTGGAATGCTCCCGCGCGGGTGTAGAGCTGCTCGCCCGAGAAATCCACGATGAAGAATCCGTCGCCCTCGATGGCCACGTCGGTCGCGACGCCCGTGGCGCTGATCGACCCGTCGTTGAAGTTTCGCTGCGTGCCGGCCGTCACCGCACCCAGGCCGATCTGGCCGGGGTTGGTGCCGCCGGTCTGCGCGCTGGGCGCGCTGCCGAGCGAGAAGTTGCGGCTGAACGAAGGCGACAGCACCATCCGGTTGGACTTGAACGCGATCGTGTTGACGTTGGCGATGTTGTTACCGATGACGTCGAGCCGCCGGGCATTCACGGCGAGACCGGACAGACCAGTGAACAGCGCGGTGGTGGAAGCCATGAAGAGTCTCCTTGCGATCAGGCGGCCGTCTGCCGGCGCTCGGCGGCTTCGATCTGCTCGGCGACGCCGGGCGGCGCCACGCCGGTTGGCGGGGCCACGGGGGCCGCGCCCGCCTCATCCCCCTCGCCCGGCACATGCACGGCGGCGTCGAGGCGGACGACGCGTGCTTCGGAGTCGGGCGAGAGCTCACCGGTCAGGGTGCGGGCCGCGACGTCGAGGATCAGGCCACGGCCGTCCATGAGCAGCATGGCCCGCTCGGCGCCCGACGCTTCGGCGAGATCCGCCGCCGCCGACAGTCGTGACAGCTGTCCGCGGCTCAGCGGCTCGCCCGCCTGAAGGAGACCGGCCGAGACCGTCCGGCCGCTCTCGATCGTGCCCTGCCGCGCGCGGGCGAGCAGCTCGTCGAACTGCTCGTGCTCGAGGCCGCGTGTCGGCTGCGGGCCGGGTCCTCCCGCATAGGCGGGCCGCACGATCGGCTCGAGCTGCTTGAGGAGTTGGAGGGGATCGGACGTCATGAAGCTGCGATCAGGGTGTGGGCCCCGCTCCGGCGTCACCCGGCAGGTCGAAGATGGTCTCGACGTTGTCCAGCGGCATCCGCATGCCGTTGTCCAGGGTCAGGGTCAGCGACTCCCCGTCGCGGGTCACCGACATGACGGCGCCGGCGACCCGGTCATTGGTCGTGGTCAGTCCCTGTACCACCTTGCCGATGAGGTTGGCTCCCGCCGCCAGCTTGTTCTCGAAGACCAGCGACTCCAGGCGATCCATCAGATCAATATCCGACTCGATCGAGCGGATGGAGTTCATCTGCTCGAGCAGCGCGGAGGAGTCGTTGGGCTGAAAGGGATCCTGGTTGGCAAGCTCGGTGAAGATGATGCGGATGAAGTCCTCGCTCTTGAGCGAGCTGAAACCGTTGGGGGTCGTCGTTCGCAGCGCCGTGTCCGTGGCGTCGAAGGCGGGTATCTGGCTCATGCTGCTTCAGCTCCTGGGGCACCGGTCGCATCCGGCATCTGGAACTCGTCGTCGAACATCGAGGCGAAACGGTGAGGCTCTTCGCCGTTGGGGTCGTCGTTGCGGCCGCGGCTGCGGCCGTCGCCCGCGTCGCCATGGTCACGCTGCTGCGGTGATTGCTCGTCGGAGGCGTGCTCGCGCATGCCCTGGGAGCCGGGAGCCTGGGTGGCGTGCACGGTCAACCGCTCAACGGTCAGGCCGTGCGACTCCAGCGCCGTCCTGAGCGTCGCGAGCGATCGGTCGAGCAGGGCCTGAGCCTCGGCGGTCGTGGCCTGGAACTGGGCGGTCACCACGCCGCGAGCGATCGTCATCTGGATCCGAAGCTGCCCGAGGTCCGGTGGATCGAGACGCATGCTCATCACCCCGCCCCGCTGATTGATCACGGCGGAGAGCCCCCGCAGCACGCGGGCGGTTGTCGGGTTGGCGTCACTTTCAGGGCTGATCGCCGACGGAAGCGGGGTCTGGGTCTCGCCGCCGGTCGTGGCGGCCTGCGTCGTGACGCGGCCGGCGCCCGTCAGGTCCTGGACCGGCCCCTGGCCCGTGAGGTTCTGGAGGTGGACACCGGCCTGGATCTGCAGGGCCCGGCTCATCGCCGCGTGCCGTGCCTCACCGGGCATGTTCTGGCTGCGGGCATCGGCGTTGTTGCCGTCGGCCTGCGACTCGCCTCCGTCACCGGTGGCGGCGGGCGCCGGCGCGGGACCGGCGGTAACGGCCGTGGCCGATGCGCCGCCCGGCGTCGGCGGCGGCTGCACGGCGGCATCGGCCGGCCGCGGCTGCGCGCCCTCCGTGACCCGGCTCACGGTCTGGGTGACGGGGTGGCGGTCGGTCGTCTCGGTCACGAAGACGGGCGGGGTGACGTTGCCCGGTGCCGCCTGGTCGGACGACGACGCCGGCTGCTGGCGGCCGTCGGCCTCGGCATCGGCGGGGACGCTGACGGGGCGCGTGCTCGAGGCGTTCTGCAGGGCCGCGAGAATTTCTCCGGCGACCGTGGTGGCGGTGCCCGCGTCGTCGTCCTTCTTGGCCGCCCCGGACGGCACGCTTTGCGCTTCGCGGTCCGGTGATTGCGCCCCGCCGTCACGCTCTCTGCTCTCCGCGGCACCTCCGCCGGCGGGCCGCGTATCGGCCTCGTCGCGGGCGGTTTCGGGTGTCTCAGCGGCCGTCACGTCGGGGTCGCGATCAGGTCGCTCGGCGGCCTCGGCCGCGCGGCGATCCTGCTCGACCTGCCGTTTGCGGCTCAATTCCCGGTCAAATGCGGGATCCGGCGTCTCGGTCCGCCGTGCCGGTTTCGGGCGGATCTCGGGCGCCGGCGGGGGCGGGGGGCTAGCCAGTGTTGGAAGGGTTGACGGCATTGCTGGCATCCGAACCGGCGCCGGCCGTGCCCGCTTCACCGGCGGGCAGACCAAGCGTCCTGATACGCTCCAGCAATTCCGTTGCCAGCTTGCTCTCGTCGGGCGTCTTGAACTGGCCGAGGATCTTCCCCGCCGCCCGCTGGTTCATGGCGTTGAGGTATGCGACGGCCTGCTCCTTCCGCCCGGACTGGACCAGATCAACGATGTTGAGCTTGGCCTGCTTGGGCGGCAGGGACTCCAGCAGCTTGACGGCTTTCTTGAGCTGGTCCGCCGATCGGCGTTGCCGATCGGCCG
>JBFGEG010000005.1:0-61306 GCA_041580235.1 Phycisphaerales bacterium | reverse complement strand
CCGTCGCGGGCACGTGCCCCGGCGACGGCGACTGCTGCCTGGCCAACGGCACCCCCGGCTGCGACGACGTGGACTGCTGCAATCTCGTGTGCGCGATCGATCCGTTCTGCTGCGACGTGTCCTGGGATGGCCTCTGCGCCGGTGAGGCGGAGGACCTCTGCGGCGACCTGTGCCTGGTCGGGGGGCCGGCGAACGACGACTGTGCGAACGCCATCCCGATCGACGTCCCGTCCTCGACAGAAGGTACGACCGAGGGCGCGACGGACGACGGGCAGAGCTTCTGCGGCACGTCGGTGACTGTCGGAGGCGTCTGGTACAGCGTCACGGGCACGGGCAACACGCTCACCGCGACCACGTGCACCGACTTTTTCGACTACGACACGAAGCTCAGCGTCTTCTGCTTCGGCTGCGACGAGAAGCGGTGCGTCACGGGCAACGACGACAACTGTCCCGACGGTGCCAGCGGACTGCTCTCAACCGTCTCCTGGTGCACCACGGATGGTGCGGAGTACCTGATCTTTGTCCACGGCTTCTCCTCCGGGCAGGGTGACTTCGTCCTGGAGGTCTCCGACGACGGCATCCCGTGCACCCCGACCAATCCGTGTGCAGAGTTGGGTGCCTGCTGTCTCCCCGACGGCGACTGCCAGACCCTGACCGAGGCTAACTGCCTCGATGCAGACGGCGAGTACCAGGGCGACGGGACCGCCTGCGAGGGCGAGCACGTCTTCAACGTCGAGGAATGCACGAGTCCCTTCGAGGACATCTCCGGTACGGGCATCGTGGCGCCGAGTGCGAGCAACATCGATGACGCCGGAGATGTCGTTCCGATCGGGTTCACCTTTGACTTCTTCAAGGACACTCACGATACGATCGGAGTCTGCTCCAACGGCTACCTGACCTTCGGCTCGGATCTCAGTGACTTCACCAACGACCCGGTCCCGACCGTTACAGATCCCAACGACGGGATCTTCCCGCTGTGGGATGACTGGAGCCCGAACCAGGCCGGGACGGTCTACTACCAGACGCTGGGCGCTGCAGGCTCGCAGCGGTTCATCGCCCAGTGGGAGGGCGTACCGCACTTCAACTCGGGAGGCTCGAGCACGTTTCAGGCGGTCCTGTTCGAGGGATCCAACTGCATCGAGTTCAGGTACGGCCCCTTGAACTACGACTCGCCGACAGTCGGCGTGGAGAACCAGGACGGCACGGACGGCTACCCCGGCGGCTTCGGTCCCGTGGTGGGCGCCGGTGACTGCCTGAGACTCTGCCCCGAGCAGATCGGCGGCTTCGTGTGCCCGACCGGCATCGATGCCTCGGTCGACATCAAGCCGGGATCGTGCCCGAACTCGTTCAATCGCAACAGCAACGGCGTTCTGCCGGTGGCTCTTGTCGGGACGGACGATCTCGATGCGAATCTCGTCGACATCTCCAGCCTGACGCTGTCGCGTGCCGACGGTGTCGGCGGGAGCGTGTCCCCGAACGAGGGTCCGCCCGGACCGCACACGACCATCGACGACGTGGCCACGCCGTTCCCCGGCGAGCCGTGCGACTGCCACGAGCTCACCGGTGACGGCATCGACGACGTGTCGATGAAGTTCAAGTCCCAGGAGGTCGTGGACCTGCTGGAGCTCGACGGCGAGCCCAACGGGGCCCTGATCGAGCTGGTGCTCAGCGGCACGCTGCTCGACGGCACGGCGTTCGAGGGCAGCGACTGCATCCGGCTGGTGCCGCCCGGCACCCCGCCGGGCGTGCTGCTGGTCGGGTCGAACCTGCCCAACATCTGGGTCGATCTCTATCCGCTGGACGAGCAGCTCGACGAGGGCGGTTTCACGTCGTTCAACCGGTCCTTCCCGCAGAGCACGACCGTGTTCCTGTCGGTGCCGGTGACGCCCAGCGCCTTCCCGACCTGGAAGCTCGCCAGCTACTTCATCGATGGTGTCGAGTACCCGTACACCGGGAACTCCCAGAGCGGCCAGATGTTCGTCGACATCGAGATCGCGGGTGAGAGCAACGTGCTTGCCCTGAAGTACAAGTTCTACGGGTCCTTCCAGGTGCCCGACTTCGACGGTGCCACACAGGACTGATCCCGTCGATGACGAAGCGATCGCACCGGAGCCGGGACTCACGTCCCGGCTCCTTTTCTTGCGCGGAGAATAGTCCTCCGGCCAGTGGCCGCCCAGCACCGGGGCTTCAAGTCAGGACCGGCGACAGTCGATCAAGTCAGGGCCGGAGACACGCTGCGGGGCGATCGGGGACAGACGGACATGGCTGCGGGCGAGAGACAACACCGCGGGGCATTCAGCCTCATCGAGCTGGTGATCGTCGTGGTCATTCTCGGGGTCATCGCAGCCATCGCGATCCCCCGGCTCAGCCGCGGTTCAGAGGGTGCGATCGAGTCGGCGCTGCGGGGAGACCTCGCGGTCATGCGCAAGGCCATTGACCTCTACGTCACCGAGCATGTCGGGTCGTATCCGACGCTCGCGTCCTTCGAGAGCCAGATGACCGAGTACTCCGACCTCTCCGGTGACACCTCCGTCAACATGGGCGGCGCCTACATCTACGGGCCCTACCTCCGCGCCGTACCGCCCCTGCCGGGCGGGCCGAACGCCGGCCTGAGCGCCGTGAAGGGTCCCCCCGCCGATGGCCTCGGCCCGTACGGCTGGGTCTACGACGAGACCGACGGCACCATCGTGGCTAACGCCGGAGACGGCGAGGTCGATGTCACCGGTACGCCCTACAACGAGTATTGACTCGCTCGACGAGACCGCCACCCCCTGGATCGTCAGGGCACGCCCGGCTCGTTCGCCCCGTCGTCAGTCATCCTGTCGGTCGGCCGAGCCGCCCGGCTTGTATCCCACTGCCTTCTCCATTCGCCGGCGCACGGCGGCGGCGGTGTTTCGAACCCGGCGCAGCCAGAGTCGTGCCCAGGCGAACTCAAGGGCCAGGATTGCGAGACCCAGTGGGATCACGAGAATGGCGGGACCCGGCGTCACGATCATGGCGACGCCGACGAGAATCACCGACGAACCAATCAGAAGGATCACGACGCGCCGTGCCTGCCGGTAGGTGACGACGACCAGATGCTCCAGCTCATGAGCGAGCGGTGACATGAGCTTTGCCGTGTCTGCAGTCGCCGAGAACGAGGCGAGGATGCCGACCGCCAGCACACCACCAATGATCGCCAGGGAGACGAGGTTCGGGATCGGATGATGGTGGGTGAGCATCATCTTCACGCCGACATACGCGAGCACGAAGACAAGACTCATCTTGAGATAGCGGAACCGGTGCATCAGGCCCGCCAGCGCAAAGTAAAGCGAGCGCAGGCCGAGGATCGCGAAGACATTTGATGTCAAGACCAGAAAGGGGTCCTGGGTGATCGCGAAGATCGCGGGAATCGAATCCACGGCAAACAGCGCATCGCTGCCCTCGACAAGCACGAGCGCCAGGAACAACGGTGTCACAGCCAGCCGGCCCTGCAATCGGACGAAGAACCGCGACCCTTCATACTCGCTGACGGGAAAGAACCGTCGGACCAGGCGTGTCAAAGGGTGCTTCCGCGAGTCGATGGTGTCGTGCCGAACGACGAGCAGGCGGGCGGCCGTGAGGATGAGAAGGCCTCCGAAGACATACGTCACCCAGTCGAATCGTTGGATGAGGACGGCTCCTCCCAGGATCATGAGACCGCGAAGGATCACCGCGCCGAGAATCCCGAAGACGAGGACCCGGTGCTGCTGGGCCGCCGGAACGCCGAGCGAGGCGAAGATCATGGCGATGACAAAGACATTGTCGATCGACAAAGACTTCTCAACCACGTAACCGGTGAAGAACTGAACTGCCGCCTGGGTGCCTGTAAGATCGTGGCTCCAGTCGAACCAGTTGCCACGATAAAGGAAGTACACGAGCACGTTGAACGCCATGGCCAGGACGACCCAAAGGGCGGACCAGGCGAGGGCTTCCTTGATCGTGACCAGGCGAGCCTGTCGGTGAAAGACGCCCAGATCAAGCGCGACCATGGCGACGACGAAGACGAAAAAGCCGATCCAAACGAGAGTGGTCATGGTCAGGCTCGTTTCAGGATACGCAGCACGACCGCGGCCCTGACCGGGGCGAGAAGAACAAGATGATCAGGTTCCTTCGTCCAAAGGTGCGGATCGACGAATCGGAGGTCCAGAACGGGCTGCAGGCCCTGCTTTACGACGGTGTCTGCTCGCAGGTCATGGGGGTCTTCACCGGTGGCGCCTTTCTCGTGGCATTCGCGCTGCTTCTGGGGGCCTCCAACGTGGTCATCGGATTGCTCGCGGCGGTCGGGCCGCTCACGCAGATCCTGCAGATTCCCGCGATCTTTCTCGTGGACCGCATGGGACTTCGCAAGGTGCTCGTCGTGCTGAACTCGTTCTTCAGCCGGCTGTGCTGGCTGGCGGTCGCCGCGCTGCCGTGGATCGTCCCGGCCGAGCAGCGTGTCCCCGTGCTGCTGATCTGCCTGTTTCTGTACTTCGGGCTCGGGACGGTTTCAGGGTGCGCGTTCAACTCATGGATGCGCGATTTCGTGCCCCAGAGCATCATGGGCAGCTACTTCGGCAAGCGGATGGCGATCGCCACCGCCACCGGGGCCGTGCTGACGCTGCTGGCGGGCCTGGGCATCGAGGTCGGCAGGCGTGTGCTGACCGATGCCTATGCGCCGTTCAGCATCCTCTTCGTTCTCGGCGGTGTCGCAGGGCTGGCCGGCGTCTATTTCCTCGCCCGGATCCCGGAGCCCAAGATGGCTCCACACGTCCCTCGGGGCGTGCTCACGGTCCTGTCAGAGCCGTTCCGCGAGTTCGGCTTCCGGCGGCTCCTGATGTTCCTGGGCAGCTGGAACTTCGCGGTCAACCTGGCGGCGCCGTTCTTTGTCGTCTACATGGTCACGCGGCTCGGCATGTCGCTCGGACTGGTGCTCGGTTTGTCGGTGCTGAGCCAGATCACGAACGTTCTGTTCGTTCGGATCTGGGGACGCCTGGCCGATCGCTTCAGCAACAAGTCGGTGCTCGGCGTCTCCGGCTGGATGTTCATCGTGAGCATTCTCATGTGGCCGTTCCTGACGATGCCGGAGAAGCACGTGCTGACGCTTCCGCTCCTCGTCGCGATCCACATCCTCGCCGGAATCTCCACCGCCGGCATCAGCCTGTGCGCGGGGAACATCGCGCTCAAGGCCGCCCCGCAGGGCAAGGCCACCGCGTACCTGGCGTCCAACGCGCTGGTCAACGGGGTGGCTGCGACGGTGGCCCCCATCGTGGCCGGTCTCGCCGCCGACGGGTTCGCCACGCAGGAGATGGCGCTGGTGCTTCGATGGACGTCGGCCGAGGGGGCGGAGACGGTGCTCGATCTTTCGGCGCTCAGCCTCAAGGGCCTCGACTTCCTGTTCGTCATCGCGGTGCTTTTCGGCATCTACGCGATGCACCGCCTGCTGGCCGTGCGGGAGGAAGGCGATGTCGAGGAGGGGGTCATTCTCTCGCAGCTCTACGGCGAGGTCCGCAAGGCGGTGCGGCACGTCTCCAACGTGGCGGGGCTGCGGCAGCAATACTCCTTCCCGTTCGCCAAGCTCGAAGACGTGGCCCGTGACGCCGAGCCCGCGGCTTCTGGTGACGAGGAGTCCTGAGCGGCACCGCTCGCCGCCGTTCACGAAGCTCACCTGCCTGTGACGCGCTGCAGCACGGGCATCTGCTCGAAGTAGGGCCGGATGACGGGCGACTGCGACTCGGCAAAGGCCGCGTGCGGCCCGTCGAAGAACACCTTGCCTTCGTGCAGCATGACGATCCGCGGCCGCAGCCGGCGCAGGAGGTCCTTGTCGTGCGTGATCACGACCGTCGATCGCTCGACGCCGCGGATTCCCGGGTCATGGTGGATGTTGAAGATGAGATCGTGAATGCGAACGGCATGCTGCGGGTCGAGCCCCGTCGTGGGCTCGTCATAGAAGACGAGCACCGGGTCCAGCGCGATTGCCCGGGCGATCGCGACCCGCTTGGCCATGCCCCCCGACAGCTCGTCGCGGTTCTCATCGAGGGTCGCGTCGGGATCGAGGCCGACGGCCTCGAGGGCGGCGCGGGCGCGCCGCATGATGGTCCCATCGTCCAGGTTGTGGACCTCGCTGAGCCACAGGGCGATGTTGTCGTAGACGGTGCCGGACAGCAGCGCGTTGCGCTGGAAGACGATCGCCCAGTGACGCTGGATCTGCTGCATCTCCTCCTCGTCGAGCAGCGCCAGGTCCATCTGAGGGGCGCCGGACTGCTCGTGGTTGGCCACCAGCACCCGGCCCTGATCTGGCGACAGCTGACCCGTCATGAGGTCGAGCAGGACGGTCTTGCCGCAGCCGGAGCTCCCGACGATGGCCACGATGTCTCCCCGCGCGATCTCCAGGTCCACGCCGCGCAGGACGATGTTGTCGTCGAACGCCTTGTGCACGTCCTCGACGGAGATCTCGAGCGGCCTGGGCTGACCATCGTCCATGACGCGGTCGATTCTACCGCGGCCGACACCCGGCCCGGCCGCCGGGCCCCGCCACGACGGCCGACCCGCGTCCCCCCGGTTGTTTGACGCGGGCCGGCGCGTGCGGATCAGCGCTCGGACGCGGTCCCCTGATCGGTTTATTCGCCGTCGCAGACCACCGGCTCGTCGAGGAAGCCGTCGGAGAGCGTCTTGAGAAACGCGACGATCGCCGCCTCGTCGTCGGCGCCCAGCTGAAGATCGCCGATCTGGAAGCCCTCGAAGAACTCGTCGTTGAGGTTGTACGGCACCTCGGGCGGCGGCCAGTTCTCCGAGGCGATGTCGCGCGTGTTGTAGAAGTGCACGACCTCGGCCAGAGACTTGAACACGCCATTGTGCATGTATGCCTTGGGGAAGCCGTTGCCGGTGCGCAGATCCACGTTTCTGACCGTCGGCACCTTGAACTTGCCCTCGTTCTCGAAGGCCAGGTCGGACCACTCGACCCTCGTCGCCAGGAAGGCGCCGAGGCCAAGGTCCACGAAGCTCTCGCCGAGCGGATTGATCGGCGTGCCGTCATCGAGGAACACGTCGTCCATGTCGTAGAATGAATTCTCGGGGTTCCTCGGCACGCCGATGTTCTCGAAGCTGAAGTCGGTGAACAGCGGCGGCACGCCGCCGGGCCCCGGCACGTGGCTGATGTGGCACGGCGCGCAGTACTCGCCGAACTCGATCAGGCCGTCGAACTCCTGGGCGGTCAGGATTCCGAAGGGGTCGAGAACCGCCTGGGGTCCCTCGGCCAGCCCGCACTCCTCCGGCTCGTTGTCCGCCTCCAGGCAGGTGCACCAGTACAGGTCGAACCGGGAGGTGAACGAGTTGACCTCCGGCGAAGCCTCGTAGGCCTCGATCGAATGCGCGATGAGGTCGTACGTCTCGTCCACGGCGCCCTCGCTGCAGTCCAGCGAACCGATGCCCCAGACCTCTTCGAACAGATCGGCGTAGGCTGAGTCGGCCACCTTCTCGCACACTGCGACCTTGCTGGGCATGTTCTGCTCGACCGGGTTCAGAAACGGACCGAGCGCCTGGTCGGCGGCGGGGTTGCCGAGCTCCTCGCCGGTGGCGCGGCCGTCCCAGAAGTTGCCGCCGAAGAACTGCTCAAGATCCTCATCGAAGTAGAAGACGGGGCTGAACGTCGCGTAGGCGGAGCTCGGCGGCTTGCGGTTGCCGAAGCGGGTCGGGACGGCGCCGCGGTAGACCGCGCCGTGCAGGTTGACTCCCGCGACCGGCCCCGTCCAGCCCACGTCGGGACCGTGGCAGGTGGCACAGGACATGTTTCTCGCGGGCTGCGAGATCTTGTCGAAGAAGAGGTTCTTGCCAAGCTGCTCGAGCGTGGTGAGCCCCTGGGCCGCGGCCGGAGACACTCCGATGAGCAGCAGTGAGAATGTGACTGCAGTCTCTCTGAACATTCGCTCGCTCCTTTCTGCATGATTTGACGTTCCGGAATCAAGGCTCGTCGCCTTGACCGTCGCTGCCCCGACCGGAGAAGCGTGTGCCGGTACACTGCCATAATCTGCGCGAGCTCACCATTGGGAAAACGCCCCGATTGTCGTTGCGATCGCGGGCATGAACCCGGACGACGTCGCTGCGCGAAAGCTCCGATCCACGGCCGGAATCGACAAGCAAGGCGTGCGAATCGTCGAGGTGCTCTCTTCGAGACGAGCCGGATGATGCGGCGCGTTGCCCGTGACGCGGCCGACGTGGTAGTCTTCGGCCCCCCACGCGAGGACCGTCCATGACCACCGGAAACTCCGGCGTGCTGCCGGAACTGAGCGAGCAGCCTCCCGACGAGACGCCTTCGGAGCAGCTGTACACGCCGCATCCGGGCGAGCGGCAGCTCAGCATCCGCGCCGTCGTGGCCGGCTGCTGCCTCGGCGGAATCGTGTCGTGCACGAACATCTATATGGGCCTGAAGATCGGCTGGTCGGAGGGCGGTTCGCTCATCGCGGCCATCCTCGGCTTCGCCCTGTTCGCGGCGATGCGGCAGTCGCTGTCGGTGCTGGAGTGCAACATCACGCAGACCACCGGGTCGGCCGCCGGGTCCATGGCATCGGCGGGTGGTCTGCTGGCGCCGATCCCGGCGATGTCGATGCTGGGCCACGAGATTCCGATCCCCGCCCTCTTTCTGTGGGCCCTGTCAGTCGCGTTCGTCGGCGTGATGTTCGCCGTCCCGTTGCGGCGGCAGTTCGTGGAGGTCGAGAAGCTGCGCTTTCCCACCGGGACGGCCACGGCGCAGACGATCATGGCGATGTTCGCCGAGGCGGGCGAGGCGGTCGTCAAGGCGAAGGTCCTCGTCTACGTCGGACTGGCCGCCGGGCTGTTCACCCTCGTGACCTACTTCGTGCCGCAGATCGAGGCGCCGCCCCTGGAGGTGCTCGGCATCGCAGCGCTGACCACCGCCGCCGCCTGGGGCTTCTCGCTCTACCTCGGACCGCTGCTGTTCGGTGCGGGCATCCTCGTGGGTCCGCGTGTCGGCATCTCGCTGCTCGCCGGTGCGATCGTCGCCTGGGGAGTCACCGGACCGCTGGTGCAGGATGCGGGGTGGGCCCCCGGCGCGGTGATGAGCTTCGCGGACGGCCCGCGCGGCTGGTTGCTGTGGCCGGGCGTGGCCATCATGGTGTCGGAGGCGCTGACGGCGCTCGCGCTGAGCTGGCGGACGTTCGTGCGCGCGCTGCGCGGCACGGCCGCGGCGGGCCGCGTCGGATCCGAGAGCGGCGAGCGTGGCATCCCCAACGCGTGGTGGATGGGCGGGCTGGCGATCGCCTCGCTCGGGACGATCCTCGTGGCCTGGTTCGTCTTCGACATCCCGCCGTTCATGACGATCATCGCCATCGCCTTGTCGTCGGTGCTGGCCGTCGTGGCGGTGCGATCCACCGGCGAGACCGACATCAACCCCGTGGGCGGCATGGGGAAGGTCACGCAGCTCGTGTACGGTGCCATCGCCCCGGGCAACGTCGTGACCAACCTGATGGCGGCGGGCATCACGGGTGCCGGCGCGTCGCAGTCCGGCGACATCATGCACGACCTCAAGTCCGGCCGGCTGCTGGGGGCGTCGCCGCGCAAGCAGTTCCTCGCCCAGCTCGCGGGTATCGGTGCCGGCGTGTTCTTCTGCGTCCCGGCGTACCTGCTGGTGACCAGCGCCTACCAGATCGGCGGCGATCAGCTGCCCGCGCCCGCCGCCCAGGCCTGGCGGGCCATGGCCGAGCTGCTGGCCCGCGGCCTAGAGGCGATGCCGCCCCAGGCGGCGGGGGCGGTGCTGGCCGGCGTCATCTTCGGGGCGGTGCTGCCCGTCCTGCGGCGGATCCGGACCCTCGCCCCGTTCGTGCCCAGCGGCCTGGCCTTCGGGATCGCCTTCATCGTGCCGCCGTTTTACTCGATCACGATCTGCCTGGGCGCGATGTTGCTCGTGCTCTGGCGCGTCCGCTACCCCTCGGGCGCCCGGCGGCTCAGCTTCGCGGTGGCGTCGGGGCTGATCGCCGGTGAGGGTCTGTTCGGCATCGTCAAGGCGGCCATGACCCTTCTCGGCGTTCCCACCCTGACCGGCGGCCACTAGACCCCGCGATCAGCCGAGGACGTCCCGTGGCTCGACGGTGACGCCGTCGTCTACTTTGTCGCTGGGGTGGATGACCACGGTCTCGCCCGGCTCCAGGCCGGAGAGCACCTGGGTGGTGAGACCGGTGCGATGGCCGATCTCGACGGGTCGACGAACGGCCCGGCGGCTCTCGACGACAAACACCGCCCACTGCCCGCCATGGCGGAAGAGCGCGCTGGTCGGGATGGACACAACGTCCTCGCCTTCCCAGAGCACGATGGCTCCCTCGACCCGATAGCCGTCGCCAAGCGTCCGCCGCTGCTCGAACGGCGACACGAAGTCGGCGATCACCTTCACGCGTTGCTCCTCCACCCCCAGGGCGGAGATCTTGGTGAACGCGGAGGGCTCCACGAGCCGGACCGAGGCGAGCAGGGTCCCCTCGCCGCCCCAGTGGTCGATGATCACCGCGGCCCCCGGCTCGATCCGCACGGCGTCCGTGGAGAGCACCTCGATCTCGACCTCGAGATCCGAGGGGTCGCCGATCTCCAGCAGCGGCACCCCCGGCTGCACGACCGCCATGCTCTCCTGAAGCACCCGCAGCACCCGCCCGCTGATCGGCGCGCGGATCGAGAACTGCCCGCCCGTGTTGCCCGGCTCGGTGTCGGGATCCGTGTGCAGCAGGGCGCTTCGCGCCTGTTCCAGCTCGAAGGCCGCGATCTCCTCGGCGAACTGTGCGGCGCGGTGGATCTGCATCGCGGTGTGATACAGGAGTCGGGCTTCCTCGGCCTCGTGCTCGGTCGCCGCCTGGCGTCGGTAGGCGCCTTCCACCCGGCCCATGTTCTCCTCGGCAAGGTCCTGGTCGAAGGCGGCCGACTCCCGCCGCGCACCCGCCCGCTTGAGCTCCGCTTCCGCCGCCCGGACGCGGGCCTCCGCGGCGGCCCTCGCCCGGGCGTCGAGCAGCTGGGGGTCCGTCGGCTCGATGACCGCCACCACCGTGTTCTGAGCGTCGACGGCATCGCCCGGCTCCATCTCGATGCGCCGCAGCCTGCCGGCCAGCGGCGCGGAGAGCACGTAACGCTCCCTGATGCGGGTCTTGCCCTCCTCCTCGACGGTGACACGCATCGAACCGCGGCTCACGGCGGCGGTGTCCACCGGGACCGGATCCGGGAGAAAGGCGTAGACGATCGCCGCCATCGCCGCCAGCCCCACGATACCCATCAGGATCCGCCTCGCCGTTACGCTCATCGCACCGCGTCTCCTGTCATTCCCTGGTCTTCAGGACCGCCACGAGATCGAGCCGGTCCAGCATCCGGCGCACTACGAGACCCGAAAAGATCGCCGCGATCGTAATGACCACGGCGGCAAACCCGTACGTCGATCGATACACCACCAGCGGAATCCGAAACATCTCCGTGTCAAAGGCCCGCGACGTCAGAGCGGCCAGCCCGTAGCCGAGCACCAGCCCCAGGGGCACGGAGATCACCGTGATCACGGCGAGCTCGCCCAGCTGGATGAGCGAGATCTCGCCGCGTGAGAATCCGACCACGCGGAGCGTCGCCAGGTCACGGCTTCGCTCGGAGAGCGAGATCCGCGCCGTGTTGTACACGACCCCGAAGGCGATGACCACCGCGAACGCCACGTAGAAGGTCTTCATGCGAAGCAGGGTCTCGGCGATCGTCTGGCGGAAGCTGTCCAGCGCGGCGTTCTTGACCGTGACCGAGGCGATGCCGGGCGCATTCTTGAGCCACGTGTACAGTGCATCTTCGCGCTCGCGATCGATGGACAGGAATGCCCCGCTCATCACGTCTTCCTGTCGCATGAGCCTGTTGAGCGCGGCAAACTGCATGTAGGCGTTGGTGCCTGTAAAATCGTTGACGCTGCCGACCACCGCCACCCGACGCACCGGCCGCGTCTCCTGCAGCACCTCCACCGTGATCTCGTCGCCGACGTCGACGGCGAGGAGCTGCGCCAGCTTCCGGGAGAGCACGAGGCCATCGCCCGGCAGCGGGACCGGCTTCTCGTCGATGTCCATCAATCGAAAGAGCTCGCCGCCGGGCGTGAGCCCCATGACGGCGTTGCGTCTGACGCGGTGTTCGGCCCGCAGCCGCGCCGACACGGCCCGGAACGGCTCGACGTGCTGGACGCCGGGCCGCGACCGGATCTCCGCCAGGGCGGTCGGCGAGGTCGGCTCGACGAACGTCACCGTCACATCGCCGCGCTGAACCAGCTGGAACTCGAAGCCCATGCCGTAGTCGATCGCGTCCTCCATGAAATTCCCGACCACCAGGATGGCCACGGCGAGCGCGATGCCGAGGCACGAGAGCATCGCCCGGGCGGGCTGCCGCTCCAGCTGACGCAGGATCATCCGCGCCGCCGGGGAAAGGAGCCGCTGCAGCCCGATCCGTTCCACGACGGTCGGCCGGAACGACGCCGGCGGCTGTGGCCGCATCGCCTCCGCCGGCGGCAGCCGGACCGCTCGACGGGCCGCGTGAACGGAGCCCACGCACCCGGCAATCGCACTGACCGCAAACGCGAGCAGCACGACGGAAACGTCCAGTTCGTATTCGAAGACCGGAAAGTGGAAGAACAGCGTGTACATCCGCGTGAGGCCGGAGCCCATCCAGGCCCCCACCGCCGTGCCGAGAGCCACGCTGAACACGACCATCATCAGCACCATCTGGAGGTAGTGCAGCCCGATCTCCCACCGGGAGTAGCCCATGGCCTTGAGGGCGGCGATCTGCTCGCGCTGGGTGCTGATCAGACGCGAGAGGACGACGTTGAGCAGAAACCCGGCCACCCCCAGGAAAATCACCGGCACGACCGCAACCATGCCGCGGAGCTCCTTGATCTCGTTGGAGACGTACTTGTGCGACACCTGGTCGTCACGGCCGTAGGCGCCCAGCCCGCCGTAGCGCTCGGTGAGGCGATCGAGACGATCGATCACCGCCTCCTCGTCCGCCCCCGGCATCAGCGTGAGCGCGACGTCGTTGAACGCTCCTTCCATGTCAAAGGCCGCGGCGAGATCGTCGGTGTGCATCCAGAAGACCCCGAACCGCAGATCGTCCGGGAGAATGTCACCCGGCCGAATCTGGTAGATGAACTCCGGGGAGAGCGCCACCCCCACCACGCGGAGCCGCTCGAACCGGCCATTCATGACCGCCCGCACCGTGTCGCCGGGCACGAGCCGATGGGCATCGGCGAAAGCCTCGCTCACGATGACCTCGCGTTCGGAGCCGGGCTCGACCAACAGGCCACTCCGCAGGTACAGGCGGTTGAGGCCGTCGGCGGCGCGATCGGCGAGGGAGATGAGCTGACCGACGGCGGGCTCGGCGAGGCCGGGCATATCCAGGGTGACGGCCTCCACGATCCGGGTCTGAACCTGCGCCACGCCCGGAATCTCCCGGATCCGGGCCGTAAGCGGCTGCGGCGCCCGCTTCAGATGCGAGAACACCTCCGCGAACCGGTACCGCTCGTAGTAGGCATCAAGCGTGCTCTGCAGCGAGTCGAGCGTGCTCAGCGACATCACGAAGGTCGCCACGCCGGATGCCATGACCAGGCAGATCGCCAGCGCCTGGCCCCGCATGTGCAACAAGTCCCGGAGCATCTTTCTCGTGAGGGCTTTCATGTCACCAGGCCAGCTCCGAGGCCGGCATCTTCCGCTCGTTGTGGCGGATCCGGGCGATCAGACCGCCGGAGAGCTGGATCACCCGGTCGGCCATTTCGGCGATCACGGCGTTATGCGTGATGACCGCGGTCGTGGTGCCCAGCTCGCGATTCACACGCTCGATTGCCTCCAGCACCACGATGCCGGTCTGTACGTCCAACGCCCCGGTCGGCTCGTCGCACAGCAGCACATCCGGCCGCTTGGCGATAGCGCGGGCGATGGCAATGCGTTGCTGCTCGCCGCCGGACAACTGCGACGGAAAGTGGTTCATGCGCTCGCCCAGCTCCACCAGCTCCAGCGCCTGTTCGGGAGGCATCGGATCCTCGGCGATGTCGGTCACCAGCGCCACGTTCTCCAGGGCCGTCAGGCTGGGGATCAGGTTGTAGAACTGGAACACGAACCCCACGTGCTCACGCCGGTACAGCGTCAGTGCGCGGTCGTCGTACGCGGACAGATCGTGGTCGAGGTAACGAACACGCCCCGCGGTAGGCACGTCCAGACCCCCGAGAATGTTCAGCAGCGTGGACTTGCCGCTGCCCGAGGGCCCCAGCAGCACGACGAACTCGTGCTGGTAGAGGTCCAGCTCGACGCCCCGCAGCGCGTGGACGTCCACCTCGCCCATGTGATAGACCTTGGTGATGCCGCGGGCTTCGAACACCGCCCGGCGCGACGGCTCGGGCTCGGACCGCGTCCCGGACGAGGCGCTCCGTGGACCGCCTTCAGCCACACCGACCCCGGTTCTGAAGCGCGGACACGAGCCTGGTCATACCGCCTCGCCTGGCGCCGCCCGTGTGCAGTATACCTGTCTCGCGGTCGAACGTGAGCCCCACTTCGAACCTGGCAGCGGTCACGAGCGGAGCATCGTCAGCAGCATCTTGAGACGGCCTTCGGCGCGCACGGCGTGCGGCACATCAGCCGGCAGAAGAATCGCCTCACCGGCACGCAGCCGATGCGGCGTCCCCCCGATCGTGAACTGGCCGTCGCCGTCGATGACCTGCACGAGGGCGTCGAACGGCGCGGTGTGCTCGCTGAGCTCCTGATCCGCATCGAAGGCAAAGAGCGTGATCGACCCGGCTTTCCCTGCGAGAAGCGCGCGACTGACAACCGCGCCGTCACCGTACTCGACGAGGTCACCCAACTGGAGGACTTCGGCGGCCGGACAGCGGGCCGTCTTCTCGGACATCATCGGGCCTCCTGCGGTCGGCCGGTCCCGCTCCCGTCAAAGCGGTCCGCTACGTCTTTGGAATGCACTTGCAGCTCGTCGTGGTCGGCGCGTCGGCGCGGGCCCAGGCGCGATGGTACTGGTGCTCCACCTCGCCGGCTTCCGCAAGCTTGCCTTGTGCAGACAAGGCCCGGCTCAGCCCGTACAACGACCAGCCGTTGTTGCGCCATTTCGCCAGGTCCTCGCGATAGACACGCTCGGCCTGATCGAACTGCCCGCTCTTGAGATAGACGGCCCCGAGCGTGTGACGCACCGGCTGGAGCCATTGCGGCGGCTCGCCATAGGTCAGCGTGTCTTCGACCACCGCCGCTTGCTCCAGCAGCTCCGCGGCACGCGCCAGATCACCTTGCTGCAGCGCGATCTCACCCCTGATGAAGTAGTCACTCACCTCCAGCACACGATGGGCGAGGTCGGTGCCCGAGAGGTGGTCCTCCGGGATGGAGGCGCTCACCGCTCGGAATGCTTCGTACTCGAGCTCGGCGTCAGCAAAGTCCTGCTTCGCCGCATAGGCGATCGCGCGGTGCGCCCGCCAGATGGCCGTGGTGATGGGCAGGAAGGACGGTGGCGCCGGCTCCGCCAGGATGTCATCCCAGCGTCCGAATCGCTTCTGGACGTCATACACCGAGCTCATCCATCGATCGAAGATCGGGCCGACCCCCCTCAAGGCATCGTCCGGGATGTTCTCCCACATGGCGCGCGCCGCCGCCATCGCCTCCTGCTCGCGGCCGCTCATCATCGCGGCGTACGCGAGCATGTGCGCATTGTGAACCATGTACAGGTACTGAATCTGCTGGTTCGGCGAGAGCGCGAGGTACGTTGCATCGGCACGCATCGCCTTCTCATTCTGGATGATGGCCTCGTCCCAGAGACCCGTTTTCACGTGGATGTGAGAGGGCATGTGGAGCAAGTGCCCGCTGGCGGGTACCAGGTCGCTCAGCCGATCGGCCGCAACCAGACCCCGATCCGGATCGTCACTTGGCTCAACCGCGTGGATGTACAGGTGGTTGGCGCCGGGGTGGTACGGATCCAAGTCCATGACGTGTTCGAGGACGGCCTCGATCGTGGCCGTGTCCTCGGCCGGCTCGTAGTCGAGCGAGTACAGCTTCCACGGCCTCTTGACCATCATCGCCTCGGCATAGAGCGTGCCGACATCCGAATCGTCCGGGTACGCCGCCCACACGTTCGCCATCGCATCGGCATACGCCTGCTCGAGACCGATGCGGTCCTCCGGCCAGGGCTTGGCGTAGCGGTGTGACAGGGCCTCGATCAGCGCCCGCTCGACGGGTGAGGCGTTGTTGATGCGGGCGAGCGCGTTCTGAAGCGCGGCCCAGGCGGCCGCGGAGCGCTCATCCGTCATGATGGGATCGTTGTAGTTTGGACCCTCGCACAGCGCCACTCCCCACCACGCCATGGCGCACTGCGGGTCGAGCTCGGCGGCGCGTGTGAACGAGCGGATCGCCTCGTCGTGGTTGAACGCGTACGTCCACGTCAAGCCCTGATCAAAGTAGTGCTGCGCTTCGGGGACGTCGGTCGTGATCGTGCGCTGGTGCGGACCCATCCCGTCGAAGAGCTGAGCCGGAGTCTTTGAAGCGACCCGGTCCGTGTTGCTCGTGTGGGTGGTGGCGCAGCCGGCCGTGGCGATGAGCCCGGTCAGCAGCGTACGCGAGAGCAAGCGGCTTCCCATGACGAATCTCCTTGGATGTAGTCGGTCGCGAAACGCGCGGATTTCACGCTCACCACCGCTTCGCGACTCTGCGGCTGTGACACCAGAGTACCGCGCAGCGACGTCGACGGGAATAGGTGAGCGGCCGGGGCCTCACGGCAATCGTGCGCGGGACAGCGGTCGGGCTATGGCGTCTCCGCCGGCATGTAGCTCAGATCCGCGCGAAACCGGGCCAGGGCCGACTGATGCTCGCTGACACACCTCAGCAATGCGGCCCGCAGGGCGTCGCTCTCGGTCCGGCCGAGCTGCTCGTCGAGCATCTCCCAGAACGGCTTGTCGGGCGGGGCCATGTCCTGGAAGCTCTTCTGGGGGATGACCAGGGCGTAGCCCGGCATCCGTCCGCCGCTGATCGTGGAGATCCAGGCGTAGTTGAGGGGCCAGTTCGCCGCCTGGATTGCCTCGTGGATCCTCTTGATCGCATGCTCGAACTCCTGGGCCATGCCGTAGTGCAGGTGGAACGAGTACACCGTCACCATCGGCACCTCGCCGAAGTCCTGCGGCCAGTGGGAGATCGGCATCATCACCGCCCCCATCGAACCCTGTATCGAGTTCAAGTGCGGGCCGACGTTCTTGAGGAAGTTCTTGCGGGCGCGGCTCGCACGCTCGCCGCGATCGTCGAAGTCAGCCAGCGTGTGGCCGGGCGACCGAAACACGTAACCCCCGACATTCTCGCCCGTGAGCCACTCCCAGCAGTGCCATGTCCACGTCTCGCTGTTCTGGTGATACCAGCTGACCTGCTCCTTGATCGCCGCCTCAAACTGGGCCTGGTGCCCCATCTTCACGTCAAGGTCGTAGCCGATCGCCAGGTTCGGGACCGGCTCCCCAGCTCCGGTCGACAAGCCCACCGCGATCGCGAGACCCATCATCGACAAGGTACGCGTCATCATCCGGCACCTCCCACCACGTGTTGTGCTGATCAGACTTGGCCCGGCGCCCGGACCCTGTTGAGCAGTATAACGTGTGCGATCGGCCCAAAGTGCGTCACGACACACGGCTCGCGGGCGTGAGAGGCCGGGTCGCCGCCAGAGCGACAAGAGAAAAGCCCCGCGGCGCAGGCCGCGGGGCTTACTTCGTGCGTTAGCGCCGCCTACTTGTCGTCCTTGACCTCGTACTCGGCGTCGATGACGTCGTCGTCGCCTCCCGCCGCGGACTCACCGCCGGGAGCGCCGCCGCTTCCAGGAGCGCCGCCGACCTGTGAGGCCGTCGCCTCGTAAGCGGCCTTCCCAAGCTCGATGGCGGCGTCATTGAGCTGCTTGAGCGCGGCCTCGATGGCGGGCTTGTCCTCGCCCTTGACCTTGTCCTCGAGATTCGAGATCGCGCTTTCAATCGAGCCGCGGGCCTCCGGAGACACCTTGTCGCCGTGCTCCTCGAGGGCCTTCTTCGTCGAATAGACGATGTGCTCGGCCTGGTTGCGCAGGTCCACCAGCTCCCGGCGGGCCTTGTCCTCGCCGGCGTGCTCCTCCGCCTCCTTCTTCATACTTTCGACCTCGGATTCCGAGAGACCGGTGGAGCCGGTGATCTCGATCGACTGGCTCTTGCCGGTGGCCTTGTCGGTTGCCGAGACGTTGAGAATCCCGTTGGCGTCGATCGAGAACTCGACTTCGACCTGCGGCATGCCGCGCGGCGCCGGCGGGATGTCGGTCAGATCGAAGCGGCCCAGCGACCGGTTGTCCTTGGCGAACTCGCGCTCGCCTTGCAGAACGTGGATGGTCACCGACGTCTGGTTGTCGGCGGCCGTGGAGAACGTCTCCTTCTTGGCCGTCGGGATCGTCGTGTTCTTCTCGATCAGCTTGGTCAGGACGCCGCCGAGCGTCTCCACGCCCAGCGACAGCGGCGTCACGTCCAGCAGAAGCACGTCCTTGACCTCGCCCATGAGCACCCCGCCCTGGATGGCGGCGCCGATGGCAACGACCTCATCGGGGTTGATGGACTTGTCGAGCTCGGAGGTCTCGAAGATGTCCTTGGTGATCTCCTGCACCTTGGGGATGCGGGTCGAGCCGCCGACCATGACGATCTCCCCCACGTCGCCCGGCTTGAGCTTCGCGTCGGACAGGGCCGTCCGGCACGGGGCCTTCAGGCGATCGAAGAGATCCTCGCAGAGGCTCTCGAACTTGGCGCGGGTGATCGTCATCTGCAGGTGCTTGGGCCCTTGCTGGTCGGCCGTGATGAAAGGCAGGTTGATCGTGGCCTCCATCTGCTGGCTCAGCTCGCACTTGGCCTTCTCGGCCGCCTCCTTGAGACGCTGCAGGGCCATGGCGTCGCTGCGCAGATCGATCCCCTCGGTCTTGCGGAACTCCTCGGCCACGTGCTCGATGATCCGCTGGTCGAGGTCGTCGCCGCCCAGGTGCGTGTCACCGTGGGTGGACAGCACCTCGAAAACCCCTTCTCCGATGTCGAGAATCGAGATGTCAAACGTGCCGCCGCCGAAGTCGAAGACCGCGATCTTGGCGTTCTTTTTCTTCTCCAGGCCATAGGCCAGGGCGGCCGCCGTGGGCTCATTGATGATGCGCTCGACCTTGAGGCCGGCGATCTCACCCGCTTCCTTGGTGGCGGTGCGCTGCGAGTCGTTGAAGTACGCGGGCACGGTGATCACGGCCCGCTCGATCTTCTCGCCGAGATAGTCCTCGGCTGTCTTCTTGAGGTCGCGCAGGATCATCGCGGAGATCTCCTGCGGCGTATACGTCTTGTCGCGCACATTGACCTTGACAGGCTCGTCGGCGGCGCCGACCACCTCGTACGGCACGAGCTTCTCCTCTTCCTGGACCTCGTTGTGGCGACGGCCCATGAAGCGCTTGATCGAGAAGACGGTGTGCTTGGGGTTGGTGACCTGCTGGTGCTTGGCCGGCTGGCCCACAAGACGTTCGCCCTTGTCGGTGAACGCGACGACCGAAGGGGTCGTGCGGTTTCCGGTCGAGTTGATGAGCACCTTGGGCTGGGCGCCTTCCATGACCGCGACCACGGAGTTGGTCGTACCCAGGTCAATTCCGATGATCTTTGACATGATCCACCTTCCTAGCAAGAGACGAAAGACCGCGCGATGACCGCGCGTCAAGAGAGCATGGGCAAGCCCGATGCCAGCGAAAACCGGCCTGGGAGGTGCCCCAGGCCGGTCGGATCAATCATCTTGTCGCGTCGCGGTTGAGAGCCTGCCAGTTTGGCGGGGGCGGTCGCTTCTTTATTGGACAGGCGGCTCCGGCACCACCGGCGTCCCGGACATCGCGATCCGGGCCTCCAACGGCTCGCCGGCCGCCGCAGGGGCGTCGGCGGGCACCGGACCCTCGCCGGGCACGTTCGCGTGGACCGGCGCGCTGCGTCGCGGCGAGCCATCACAACCCGGCAAGCGGAGCTGCCCCCAGCCGTGCTGGGACGCCCGCTGGAAACGAACGCTGCGGTTCTGGAGACGTTCCATCTTCTGACCGAACTCCTCCATCTTCTGGCCGAAGCTCTCGAAGGCGTTCTCCCAGACCTCATCGATCCGGCTGAGCTTGAGGTCGTCGCCGGTGCCCATGATCCCATCGCTGCCGGCCGAGATCACGTCGAAGCCCGGCTCGTCCTCCACGATCACGTAGCGGTACGGGTTGCCCCACGGGTCGGTACGGGTCGAGACGCTCAGTCCCAGATCGTCGAGCTCCTCGGGCAGCGTCTTGTTCTCGTCCTCGTACTCCACGGCCGCGATGGTCACGTTGAGCATGTCCGACGTGACCTCGATGATCTCCGGCTGAGTCAGGATGAAGGCGGCGGCGCCGGCGACCATCGCCACGACCCCGACCGCCACGGCGCCGAGGATCGCGATCCCCATGATCGCCAGCCAGAGCACGGTGCCCAGGAGTCCGACGACCACGCCCATGCCGGCGAAGCCGCGCGGCGCCTTGCCGAGGGCGACGAGGCTGATCAGCATGCCCAGAAGGGCCACGATGCCCGTGGGGATGAACAGACCGACGATCGCGATGAAGAACCCGGCGATACCGAGCCCGTTGGTCTCGCGGATCGGAAGCATGACGTACTGCGGGTGCGGATAGGCTGCAACTTGGGCTTGGCTCATGACAACGCTCCCTGTGCTTGTCGGCACGACACGTCCCTGGAACCCCCGCGCGGCGAGGATTCGCGTGCTCAACCGTGTTATTGGGGATCGACCGCCTTAGTTTACGCCCGTGTGCCCGGAAACCGCGATTCCTTGCGTGTCGTCGCCCACGGCCAGGCCGGCGATCCGCCCTGCCGCCCGACCCCCGTCGCGGCCGTTGGTCACGACCACCGCCGCCCGCCCGCTTCGCGGCTGCCACCGCACGATCACGTCGGCGGCGTCCGGCTCGCCGTCCGAGCGGTGGGCGAGCTGCAGCTCGCCTCGCCGGCCGGCCGCCGTGGTGAAGCCCAGCCGCCGCGCCAGGCGGGCGGCGTCAGCGGCCCGATCCGGCGGCAACGACGCCGAAGGCGGGTCGGTCAGCGCCGACAGCAGCCGTGCGAGGTCCGCCGCCGTGGTGCGGAAGGCGAACCCGAGACCTCCGGCAGCCGCCCCTCGGGCGAGCGTGGTGTCCGTCATGGCCAGCGGCGTGATCACATGGCGGCGGCAGCACGGCACGAAGGGCTCCTGAGTCATCGACTCGACGATCTCGGCGACGCTCGGAGCCTCGTCAGGCGACGATCCCACGGTCGGCGCGACCTGCCGCGTGACCACCCCGCCGCAAGCGGCTTCGTGCCGAAGCACCGCGGCCAGAGCGAGCAGACGCAGGCACGAGCCGGCCTCGACCGGCCGCTCGGTGGCGGCCGCGACGACCCGCCCGCGGTCGTCGAACGAGCCGATCCACGCGATCCGGCCGCCGTTGACCAGCGCGATCGTGGTTTCGGGTACGCCGTACCGGGCCAGGATGGGCGGGACGTCGCGTTGCAGCCGCTGCGGCCTCCAGCCTTCTCGCTGACGCGTCGGCGCTGCCTCGTGCTCGGTGGCGATCACCGTCTTGAGTCTCTGCGTGATCGCCTCATAACGGGGCGTCGACCGGATGGCATCCAGATCGGGATCGATCGACAGGTGCACGACGTCACGCCAGCCGCATTCGACGGCCCGCTCAAGTGACGCCAGGGCCTCATCGGCGCGGTGCAGGCGACCCATGGTGCACGCGAGGTTGTAATGCAGCTCGGCGCGGTCCGGCGCCATCTGCACGAGCCGCTCGGCCACCGCCGCCGCCCGTTCATAGTTCATGGTGGTGTGCAGGTCGAAGAAATCAGCGAGCAGCCCGTCGACCGCGTCGCCGCTGCCGCGCACGTCACGGGTCCGGGTCGTCTGCCCCGGGTAGTGGATGGGTCGCTGCTCGTGGACCGGGTTGGTGGCCGGTTGCGGATCGAGATTGCGCACGGGGCCCCAGGGGTGGCCTGCCGCGGCCGGCCTCGTCAGGCCGCCGGCCAGGCTCGCGCCCGCCAGGGCGGCCGCCACGACCGATTGTATTGCGCCACGTCGATGCATCGGCTGCTTCAGTTGACCCACTATCCGAGCCTCCGCGTCCGCGGGGGGCCTCATTCTGCCACAAATCAGGTCGGGCTCGTCGGCAAGAGGCCCGTATTGCGTCCTGGAAGGGGAGCCGGCAACGCCGGCCTCGACCCACCGGCCCCGGCCCATGGCGTCTCATTGCTTCGACGAGCGGACCCGGCCGTGCTCACCAGACTGTTTCGGTTCAACCCGCTCCCGGCGGCGCGGGGCCGGCCCGGTGCCTGTGCGCGACGCCGACCACAGCGCTGACAACCTGGGGCAACCAGGCGACTCCGGGAGCCTGGGATCCTACCGCCCGCTCGGCTTCTGTCAGGGGACGGCCACCGGCACGGCCGTGCAATACGCCCAAAGTTTCAATTTAGGGTCTTGAATGACCTCTGAACTGTGGTACTTTTGCCGCGGTCCCCCATCAACGACGAAGCGTAAACGCGACGCTTCCGGGTGGTCCACCAAGGCATTCTGGACATCCTGCCGGGGAGAGAGAGAGGAGTCAGGAGGAAGGTTCATGGCTTCTCGGTTTTCTCTCGGTTCCGTGGCCGGCACGGTGGTCGTCCTTGGCGCAGCCACATTTCTGACCGGCACCGCCCAGGCCCAGGATCCGCCGGACTTCCTGATGACATGGGATGCGTCCGGTGACGCGGTCGGCGAGAACACCTACAACTGGAATCAGTTTGGTGACAACCCCGTCTTCGGGTCGTACAGCAAGATTCCCAACTCCAACGAAACGTGGACGGGATGGCAGTACACCGGGAACCTCGCGGGACCGCAGAACGAGTGGTCCCTCCAGTGGAACTGCGTGTTCAACAACGACGTCGGCGGCGTGGCCACCGGCGGCGGCTCGTTCGTGACCGCCAACATCGTGGTCACCAACAACGACCAGTTCAATGTCCAGAATTTCAGCCTGCTGATGACGCTGCCCGTGGGACGGGCGCTCGTCACGCCGCTTGAGCGGGGCTCAATCGTCGGTACGGTGACCGACCTGACGCTTGACGATGCCACGGTCTCGGCCCCCGTCGGCGGCCGGATTTACACGCCCTTTATCGACGGTGTCGCCGAGGCACCCGGCTTCCTGATGGCGGATCCGTTCACTGCCAACGCCGGAGGTCCGCTGTTCACGAGCACGGTCGGACCGCAGGACTTCGGTGTTCCGGCGCCGGTCGCCGCGAATGCGGCCGCGGCGAACACCTCCATCTCCATCCTTCTGGATTTCGATCTGACGGGTGGCGATTCGGCGCAGTTCACGGCGATCTTCGAGGTCCTGCCGATCCCCGGGCCCGGTGGACTCCCGGTCCTGGCGGCACTCGGTTTCCTCGCGGGCCGACGCCGACGACGCTGAACGGTCATGCGATCGCACAGGGAAGATTTCGGGGGCCCCTCCGGGGCGGGTCGAAAGGGCTGGTCGGAGGAGGAGTGATATGCGTTCGCGGTTCCGGACGGGCGGTTCATGTGATCCGAAGTTGATGCTGGTGCTGGTGGTCGGCCTGTGCACGGTTCCGGCCTCGGCCGGAGGTCCGGGTCTTGCCACCACGATCGACGACTACTTCCAGCCCGGTACCCAGCCCAACACGCTGACCGACCCCATTCTCGACACGCCGGGCAACTGCCAGTTCTGTCACGGCGGGTACGACGCGGTCGTCGAGCCCTATCGGCCGTGGGCGGCGAGCATGATGGGTCAGGCGGCGCGTGACCCGATGTTCTACGCGTGCCTGACCATCTCGAACCAGGACGCGGCTGACGCCGGCGAGTTCTGCATCCGGTGCCACGTTCCCAATGCCTACCTGGAGGGCCGGTCGGTGCCGACCGACGGATCGGGCTTCGTGGCCCAGGACCTGGAGGGCATCAACTGCCACTTCTGCCATCGGCTCGTGAATCCGGAGTTCCCGGTGCCCGGTGACGGCCCGGACAGCGACAGCGACATCCTCGCGGATCTGGATGTGCTGGGACTGCTCCCGCCGCAAGGCGCCAACAGCCGCTTCGTTCTCGATCCCATCGACACCCGCCGCGGGCCGTTCGAGGATCTGGAGACAAATAACCCGCACGTCCCCGCCGCCGACACGCTCTACTCGCCGTTCCACTCCAAGGCAGAGTTCTGCTGGACCTGCCACGATGTGAGCAACCCGCTTTTCATGCGGCAGCCCGACGGCACGTACGTGCTGGAGGAAGCGACGCTGGGTGTCGAGCACGCCACCCACGACCAGTTCGACATGTTCCCGCTGCACCGGACCTACAGCGAGTGGAAGAACAGCTATTACTTCACGACCGGCGGCGTGCAGCACAACGGCCGATTCGGCGGCAACCACCCCACCGGCGTCATGGGCGCGTGCCAGGACTGTCACATGCCCGACCAGCAGGGCGACGGGTGCATCATCTTTTCATTCCCGTCACGCCCCGACGTGCCGCAGCACAGCTTCATCGGATCCAACACGTGGGGCCTCAAGGCGGTCCGGGCCGTCGACTACGACGGCGACCTCATGCCTGACTATCCGGACAGCCAGACCGGGCTGTCCAACGACAGTGTCAACGCGATGATCGCCCGAAACGTGGACATGCTCGAGAAGGCCTCGGACGTCGTGCTGACCCAGGTCGACGGTGTGCTCCGCGTGCGCATCTTCAACCAGGGGGGTCACAAGCTTCCCACGGGCTTTCCCGACGGGCGGCGAATGTGGATCAATGTCAAGTTCATGAATCTGCGCGAGGAGATCGACACCGAGCACGGAGAGTTCAACTTCGGGACCGGCGAAATCGTCAATCCGCAGGACACGAAGGTC
Organism: Phycisphaerales bacterium; assembly: GCA_041580235.1. GTDB lineage: Bacteria > Planctomycetota > Phycisphaerae > Phycisphaerales > SM1A02 > JADFOJ01. The sequence goes on along the minus strand of JBFGEG010000005.1, from coordinate 36,408 downwards.
TACGAGATCAAGCTGGGCGTCGACGCTGCCCAGTCAGCGCTGACGGGACTGCCGGTGGGTGAGACCTTCCACTTCGTCCTGGCCAACACGATCGAGAAGGACAATCGCATCCCACCCACCGGCTTCTCGAACACCCAAGCCGAGCTGAACCAGACGGTGCCGGTGGGGGCGGTCTACGGCGACGGCCAGCACTGGGACGACACCGACTTCCAGATCCCGCCGTGTGCGGTGGAGGCGGTGGTGACCGTGTACTACCAGCTCGTCTCCCGCGAGTACATCACGTTCCTTCGCGATTCCAACGTGACCGACAACCGGGGCCAGGTCGCCTTCGACTTGTGGGATGACCCCGCCATCGGCAACCGCAGCGCGCCGGTCGTCATGGACATGGAGACCCTCTCTCTCGCAACGACCCTCGGAGATATTGACGGCGATGGATTCGTCGGTATCGCCGAGTTCCTCTTCCTGCTCGGAAACTGGGGGCCCTGCCCGCCCGAAGGTGAGTGTCCGTCCGACCTTGACTGCGACGGGGATGTCGGCATCAACGACTTTCTCGTTCTGCTCGGCCTCTGGAAGTAGACACCCGGCCGGACATGACCCGAACGAGGCGGAAGGGTTCGTCCTGTGAAGATAGGCAGAAAAGGTTGACCTAAATAAAGTCTTGCAACGGCCTCGCGCCGTGGTATAAACGGGGGGCAACTGAAGATCTGGGAAGAGCGAGAGCGGGGGACACTGCGCGCCGCATCTGGTGCGGTGCAGGAGTTCGGTTCTCGCAGCCGGAGGAGAAGGTATGCGGCTCTTCCCGAAACGTGTTCAGTGCTTTGCGCTGATTACGCTCGTTACACTCGGCGTTGGTGTCCAGGCCGCACAGGCCGGGATCCCGGCGCTGGAAGTGCGCTGGTGGATCAACGACAACCTTGTCTACGACGGAACTCCCGGCGGCAGCGACAACGGCAACGGGACATATCACTACGTCGGTGGCTTCGTTGACACGGTCAGTGGAACGTTTGCGACGCTGGCCTGGGACATCACCGGTGACCCGGATCCCCAGATCGCCGGCAACCTCGTCGTCGAAAACCCGTTCATGCCGGTGATCGACGTCGTCCTCGAAGTCGTCCTGCCGATCTTCCCGACGCTTCCCGGCGGAACCGAGCTGCTCGGCTCGGCCGGCATCGGGCTGACGACCGATTCGGGCGGTGGCACGGTGGCCTCCATCGGCGGCGCTCCCGTCTGGCAGGGGCTCATCGACGGTGCGCCCATCAATTCGGCAGCGCTGTTCTTCCCGCCGTTTGAGCTTTCCAACAGCGGACTCGGCAGCTCCTCCTCCTCGGCGAACTTTGGAATCCCCGTTCCGGTCGTCGGCCCCCCGGCCCTTGACACGATCGGCATCCGGATCAGCTTCTCGGTGACGCAGAACGATCAGGTCGGCGTCACCAGCGTGTTCCGCGTAACGCCGGCCCCCGGCGGCCTGCTGCTGCTCGGCCTCGGCGCCATCGGCGCTCGTCGCCGTCGCCGCAACTGAGCTGACCGCCCACTCCTTTCGAAACGACGCCCCGGTCACGGGGCGTTTTTCATTGGGTGGCACCCGCGCGGCGGGTGGTTCTCGTACTGCCCTCGGCGTCCTGCCGGTCCAACCGCGGCATCCGTGCCGCGGACTCGTCATGTCGATGGCCCGGCATCCTGCCTCACCATCGAGCCCTCGCTTTGCTCGGGAAAGCCCGCGTCCCCGGAACAGGCTTGCCCCCGTGGTCCCGGACTCTGTCCTGCCTCATGGCTGATGCCTAACCCCTCACCCCTCTCCTACCACGCCCCCAGCTCGCCGGTGACCGGCTCCACCAGATCCTTGAGCGTGACCAGGCCACGGGCGGGGCCGCCGCGCGCGGCCACCACGACCGCCATCTTGCGGCGAGCCAGACGCATCGAGCGGAGGGCGTCACGCACCGGCGTGTCCTGCGGGAACGTCAAGACGTCGACCATGAGCTGTGACGTGGGCTCATCCGCCGCCAGAAGGACGTCGAGCATCGCAACGATCCCGACGACGTGTCCTGCCTCGTCCACGACGGGCATGCGGGTGAAGTTGTGCCGTCGCATCAGCTCCTCACGTGAAGCTCGTCTCGCGTTGACGGGAACGGTGATGACGTTGGACCAGGGGATCATCTCATTCGCCACGACGCGTCCCCGCATGGCCAGGGCACGGTCGGCGAGCGTGGTCTGCGATTCGCTGAGGACGCCCGTGCCGACGCCCTCCTTGATGAGCTGGCTGATGCGCAGCCGGGCCGAGTCGGGGGGCGGGCCGCCGGAACCGACCAGCCGGCCGACGGCGGTCCCCACGAGCTGGACGATCGGCAGCAACCCGCAGGTCAGGAACACCCATCTCGACCCCACCAGGAACCCGGAACAGCGGTAGGTCCAGTGGTCGGTATGGGTGCGGAACAGATCCTTGGGCAGGGTCTCGGCGAAGACGAACAGCAGCGGCGTGACGACGGCCACCTCCACCGCGATCAGCGTCCAGTTGACGAGCCCCACCTTCTCGAAGATCGCGGCCAGGGCGAAGCTGGCCAGGTAGCTGCTCGCGTTGGTGCCGATCAGCAGCGTGGAGAGCGTGCGGTTGGGGTTCGCCAGCTCCCGACGCAACCGCACGGCCGCCCGGTCGCCGCGGCCCGCCCGAACCGTCAGCCGCACGCGATTGAGCGTGTACACGGCCGTCTCCAGACCCGAGTAGAGGGCCGACAGGAAGAAGGACACCAGCGTCAGCGTCCCGAATCCGAGCATCTCCGCGGTGCTCACGAGGCTCCCTCCGGCGTCTCATCGGCGGACTCGAGCAAGGTCACGATGACCGAGCTCACCCGGGACCCGGCCACCTGCTCGACCTCCAGACGGACGTTGGCCAGCTCGACCGCGTCTCCCGGCTGAGGCGCCCGGCCCAGCCGCGTGATGATGAGCCCTCCGAGGGTCGCCACCTGCGGCGAGACGAGCCGCTGGCCGAACGCCTCGGCCCAATCGTGGATGTCCGCGCCGCCGTCGACACGCCACTTCCCGTGGCCGATCAGCATCGGCGGCTCCGGCTCGCGCTCATCGATGCCGGCGATGTCGCCCACGAGCTCCTCCACGACGTCCTCGGCAGCGACGACGCCGGCAGTACCGCCGTACTCGTCCACGACGATCGCCAGCTGAGTCCGCGTCTCGCGGAACCGGTTGAGCAGCTGGTCGAGCCGGGCGGACTCCGGCACGTAGTGGACGGGCGTGAGCATCTCCCGCAGGTCCGCACGGCCGCCCTCCCGGGCGTCCAGCAGGTAGCGCCGCACCGACAGCAGGCCGATGATGTGATCGATATTCTGCTCGTAGACCGGGAACTTGGTGAGCCGAGTCCTGGCCGCAAGGTCCCGGACGTCATCAAACGAAGCGCCGACGGGTACGGCGGCCAGCCGCACGCGCGGTGTCATCACGTCCCGCACCTTGCGCTGGCTGAGCTCGATCACGTCCTGGAGGATGCGCTGCTCCTCGGCGTCGATGACGCCGTGGTGGCTCGAGATGTCCAGCAGCGCCGAGAGCTCCTGCTCATCGAGCTGCGGCGGCGTCTCAACGGGTGACGTCAGCCGGCTCAGCGGCGCCACCACGAGCGTGTCCACCGCGACTCGCAGAGGGCCGATCAGCCGGTGCACGGTCAGCAGCGGCGGCGCCACCACGCCCACAAAGCCGAGGCGGCGCCGGTTGGCGACGAGCTTGGGCGCGACCTCGCCCTGCACGATCAGCAGCACGAGAAAGAGCACGGCCAGCAGCATGGCCGCGATCACCCCCGCGTCGAACTTCATGAGAAGCACCGACGTGATCACGAAGTACAGCACGTTGACGGTCATGTTGCCGATCAGGATCGTGATCAGCAGCATCCGCTGGTCGGCCAGCAGCGCTTCGGCGGCGCGGCCCGCCAGCGTTCCCCCGCGACGTAGCGTCATGCGGTCGTTCTCGGTCAGCGAGAAGAGCGCGGTCTCCGATCCGGAGAAGAAGCCGCTGAGCAGCAGCAGCACCGGCAGAACCGCCAGCATCGGAATGTCGGCCCCGGTCCAGCCGAACATGGGAGCACACTCTAGTCTCCGTGCCCTTCAGAAGCCGCGAAACACGCTGAGTCGAGCCACCACCCGCCGAGCAACACTCAGGACGATCATCGATGCTCGACAGGATCGGGGCGTTCTGTGCCACGTTCCCGAACCGAACGGCGGTGCTGGGTTCGGGTGGTCGCCCCGTTGGCCGGCTCGTTGTCCCGGACGGCCTGCTCGACGCGGGCGGCGAAGCCCGCCAGGCTGTCACCCTTGCCGAACCACAGGGGCGCCCCGTAGCGGACGGTGATGCGACCGGGCCGGGGGATGAACGCACCGCAGGGCAGGATCTGCCGCCCGCCGTCGACGCGGACGGGGATGACGGGCCGCCGCGAGAAGCGGGCGAGCACGCTGATGCCGGCCTTGAACGGCGCCATACGCCCGGAGCGGCTCCGCGTGCCCTCGGGGTACAGCAGGATGCTCCAGCCGTTGCGGATCAGCTCGACCGCGGTGCGGAGCGACCGCAGCGGCGGCCCGTGCCGGTCGAAGGCGAAGGCGTGGAATCCCGCCGCCACCACGACCTGGAGGCACTCCCGCTTGAAGGACGGCACGCCGGTGCCGTTGCCGAAGACATCCAGCGCGGCCGCCACCACCGTCCGCTCCCGCATGGGCCGGTGCAGCGTGCCCAGGATGGCCGGCGTGTCGGCGTGGCTCTGGTGATTCGCGGCGAGGATCACCGGCGGTTCCTGCCCCATGAGACGGTCGAGTCCGGTGGCTTTCCAGCCGAAGTTGCGCGCCGTGCCCAGCAGCCCGATCGAGCCCAGGATGAGCGGTCGCGTCACCACGACGGCCGGGTGCCGGAAGCGGCGTTCAATGTCGTCGGCGGTGGGCGGCAGGTGCCGGTGTCCGGTCATGACTTGGCTCGCGGCAGCGTGTCCGCGTGGCGAAGCGTCTTCTCGAAGGCCGCCGCGTACTGGTCGAGCAGCTCCGCCGAGGCCCGCGGGAAGCTCGGCAGCTTGAGCAGCGATCCGTTGCCCGCCGTCGTACGCGGCAGGTCCATGGGGTCGTACGTGGGCAGTGGACGGTCCGCGCCGGGCGTCAGCCGCGCGATCCTCGCCCAGTGCCCCTCCGTGAACAGCGGCTGTTGGTGCAGCAGCGGATACCGCGGTCGCTCGACCAGGGCCCCTTCGGCCCGCACCGCGGCGACGAAGTCCTTGATGGGCAGGCCAATGCCGGTCTCGTCATACCGAACCAGGTACTCGAAATACACTCGCTGAACGTCCGGCGGAGCCAGGAACGTCTGGATGCCCAGGTCCTCGAGCCGCCGCGACAGGGCGATGACGTTCTCACCGCGCCGCTTGTTGCGCTCGTCGAGGTGGCGAAGCTGGATGCGGGCGAGGGCGGCGTTGAGCGGAGAGATCCGCAGCTTCAGCCCGAACCCGGTCGCGGCGAAGCGGCGATTCGGCGAATCGAGATCGAGCAGCCTCTCGTAGTGTCCCAGTCGCAGCGCGTGCTCCCACAGGGCCGCATCGTCGGTCACGAGCATGCCGCCCTCTCCGGCGGGACAGAGCTTGTTGGTCTGCATGCTGAAGACGGCCGCATCGCCGAGGGTCCCGATCGGCCGGCCGTGATATCGCGCCCCGTGGGCGTGGGAGGCATCCTCGAGGACCCTGAGATCGTGGCCCCGAGCGATCTCCAGCAGCTCGTCCATCCGCGAGGGCATGCCGAACAGGTGCACGACGATGATCGCCCGCGTCCGGTCGGTGATCTTCGCCTCGACGTCGCCGGGATCGAGTCCGAGGCACTGCTCCTCGGTCTCCGCAAAGACGGGGACGCACCCGCAGTGCAGGATGGGGGTCACCGTCGCCCAGTACGTGGCCGAAGGGACGATGACCTCGTCGCCGGGCTCGAGCCCGAACGCGTGGAGGGCGGCGAGGATGGCCGAGGTCCCGTTGCAATGCGCCAGCGCGTGGCTCGCTCCCAGCCAGCGGCAGTAGTCCTTCTCCAGCTCTGTGACCGCCTCATGAATCGACAGCCGACCGGAACGCAGTACCTCCAGGACGGCCTGCTCGTCCTCGTCGGCGATGATCGGCCACCGGTTCGCCTCCGTCTGGTCGATCGAAACGGCGGGTGGTCCGCCCAGGATGGCCGGCCGGTCGCGCGATGAAGTCGCCGTGGGCATGGTTGGCTCCGTGGGTGCCGGCTCGGATCGCCGAGATTGCCCCGGATCCCCGGGTTCTCGTCGTCTCGCGGCCCGATGATACGGACGATCGGCGGTTCCGTCGAAGCGAGGACGGCGTCTGTGGACCCCAGGCCGGCGTATTTGACAGCCTGTCGGCTGCAGCAGTACGGTGGCACCCGCGTTTTTTTCGTGGATTGAGGAGGCCGACCATGTCCCAGATGCCACCGCCACCGGCTCCCCCAGCGGGTCAGATGCCGCCCGGCTACGCCCTGCGGCCGCACCGTGGTGTGATGATCCTCGTCTTCGGCATCCTGGCCTGGGTGGTGTGCTTCATCTTCGGCGTCGTCGCCTGGGTCATGGGCACGGCCGACATGCGGGCGATGGACGAAGGCGTCATGGATCCGACGGGTCGCGGATTGACCCAGGCGGGCAAGATCGTGGGCATGATCAACGTGATCCTGACGATCATCATGATCCCCGTGATCCTCATCCTGATGGCGCTGGGCGTCTTCGCGGCCGCAGCCGGGGCGGGGGGCGCCGGCGGCGGCCCCTGACGGTGACGGGATGAGCGTCGCGCCGGTGGTCCGAAGCTCTCCGTGGATGGTGCCGGTCGGTGTCGCGGTGGTGTGGCTCGCCCTGGTCGGCGCATTCGAGTGGCTGCGCCCTGCCGGCTCCGACCTGACCCTGTGCCTGTTTCGCAACGCGACCGGGCTGCCCTGCCCGACATGCGGCACGACGCGGGCGGTCCTGGCCGCGGCAGACGGCCGCCTTGCCGACGCGGCGTCCTTCAACCCGTTCATGGCCACCGCCGCCCTCGTCGGTGGCGCGTGGGGGCTGACGCACCTTGCGTCAAGACGCAGCGGTCGCTCCGAGAGACCGCGTCCCCACCAGCGCCAGTGTGCGGCCGGAGGCCGCTCCGGAGCGCAGGAGGGCGCACGATCAGGGCCGCCGGATGAATCCGGCGGGCCGTACGAAAGCGAGTGTGCGGCCGGAGGCCGCTACGGAGCGCTCAAAAGAGCCACCCTATGGACCCTCCTCGCCCTCCTGTTCGTGGCCAACTGGGGCTACCTCATCGCCCGTGAGGCCGGCGGATCGTGACGGCGCTGGTGACCGTGCTCTGCCTGGTGGGGTACGGGTTGGGGTACTTTCTGTACGCCCGGTTCCTGTCACGGCGGATCTTCGTGCTCGATGCCGGTGTTCCGACGCCCGCCCACGTGCACCGCGACGATGTCGATTACGTCCCCACGCGGAGGCTGGTCCTCTTCGGCCACCACTACGCCTCCATCACCGGCCTTGCCCCCATGCTGGGGCCGGCGGTGGCGGTCATCTGGGGCTGGCTGCCCGCCATGCTGTGGGTCGTTCTGGGGGCGGTTCTCGTGGGCTGCGTCCACGACTTCTCCGCGCTGGTGGTCAGCATCCGCGCGAAGGGGATGTCGATCGGCAAGGTGGCCGAGGGGATCATCGGGCCCCGGGCCAAGACGCTGTTTCACCTGATCATCTTTTTCGGGATCGCCCTGGCCATGGGCGTGTTCGTGTACATCATCGCGGCGATCTTCTCCATCACGGATCGCTGGGACCCGCAGGACCCGCTGGCCGATCCCGCGTCGTTTCCCACCGCCGTGCTGCCGTCAGGCGTGCTGATCGTGCTTGCGCTGATCATGGGGCACCTGCTGTATCGCCGGCGCTTCCCCCTTCTGCCGACCGCCGCCGTGGGCTTCGTGCTCATGATGGCCGCGGTGTGGGGCGGGATGAAGCTGCCCCTGCTGGGGCTGAGCCGGGAGGCGTGGCCTCGGTCGGGATCCTGGACGGTCATCCTGCTGGGCTATTCGCTGCTCGCCTCGATTCTGCCGGTCTGGAGCCTGCTGCAGGCGCGGGACTTCCTCAACTCGCTGATGCTGTACCTGGGTCTGGCGCTCGCCTACGTGGGGGTCTTTGTCTGGCACCCCGACTTCGCGGCGCCGGCCTTCCGGCCAGACCCGGCCGGCGCGCCCTCCATCTTTCCGTTCGTCTTCATCATCATCGCCTGCGGTGCAGCCAGCGGGTTTCACTCGCTGGTGTCGTCGGGAACCACGGCCAAGCAGATCGACAACGAGCGTGACGCCCGGTTCATCGGCTACGGCGGAATGGTGGGCGAGTCGCTGCTGGGGCTGCTGGCGGTCCTCGCATGCACGGCCGGCCTGGCGGGGGTCGGCGCGGCCGATCCCGGCGAGCTCTGGCGCAGCACCTACGCCGACTGGGGATCGATGCAGACGCTGGCGGCGAAGATCGGCACCTTCATCGCCGGCACCGCGCACTTCATCGAGGCCCTGGGCGTCGAGCCGCGACTGGCCACCGCCTTCGTGGCCGTCGTCGTGGTTTCCTTCGCGCTGACGACGCTGGACTCCGCGACACGTCTGCTTCGCTTCAACATCTCCGAGATCGGCGAGACCCTGCACCTGCGTTTCCTTGACAACCGCTTCGTGGCGTCGCTGCTGGCCATCGGCGCGATTGCGTTCTTCGCCCTGTACGAGATCGCGGGACGACCGGCCGGGCTCGCGTTGTGGCGGCTCTTCGGCACCACCAACCAGCTGCTGGCGGGGCTCGCCCTGCTCACGGTCACGCTGTACCTCCGGCAGCGGGGCAAGAACCCGCTGTACACGGGGATACCGATGCTGTTCATGCTCGTCTCGACGCTGACTGCCCTCGTCTCGAACCTCGGCGACTTTCTGAAGGACTGGGGGCGTGGGGGCGGTCCGCTGTTCGTCGTCGGCCTCGTGCTTCTCGTCCTTGCGGTGTGGCTGACCGTCGAGGCGGTCCTGACGCTGGTTCGCAGCCGGGGCCGCCCGCCGCTACAGAGCATGCAGGTGACGTTCGACGAAGGCACCTCGTGCCGCTCTTAGAGTCTCGCGGCGGGAGCGATGCACACGGGGTGCCCCGATGCGTGGACGGCCGCGAAACGCCCGGCTGTGTTCTCCTCCGGGCCCCGCAGCGGCCCATCCTCCACGTCGTGCCTCCGTGCCTTCTCAGACACGAAACACGCTGAGTCGATGCGGCACTAGTCGTACAGGTACGGGCACGCCTCCGTGCGCACCTCGCCGCCCTCGGCGACCGCGAACTTCCGGCCCTTGCGCATCGACGCCGCGCCGTAGACGCCGTCCTTGCGGAGGGCGTACATGACCACCTGGAAGTCGGGTTCGCCGCGACCGTTGAGCAGAGACGGCCGCTTCGTGTGGTCGGCGATCCACTTGAGCACGCTCAGGCAGGCCTGGGTGGGACTCTGCCCGTCGGCCATGTTGCGAACGACCTGGAACGAGCCGGCGGACTGGATCACCGCCTCCCCGCGCCCCGTCGAGCCGGCGGCGCCGACCTCGTTGTCGACGAACATCCCCGCGCCCACGATGGGCGAGTCGCCCACGCGACCCGGCACCTTGTAGCTCAGTCCACTGGTCGAGGTACAGGCGCTGAGGTCGCCGTCGGCGCTCACGGCCGAGACGTGGACCGTGCCGTCGGTGAAGGGGATCTCGATCTGCTGGTCGGGATCGAGCCAGTCATCAGCCCGGTTGAGGGTCGCCTTCCATTTCAGCCAGGCCTCTCGCGATCGCTCGGTCAGCAGGTTCTGCTCCTCGAACCCCACGGCCCTGGCGAAGTCGAGGGCGCCCTGGCCCACCAGCAGCACGTGGTCGGTCCGCTTGAGAACCTCCAGGGCGACGCGGGCCGGATTGCGCACGTTTTCCAGCGCGCCGACAGCGCCGGCTTTTTGCGTGGGGCCGTGCATGACCGAGGCGTCGAGCTGGACCACACCCCGTTCGTTGGGAAGACCGCCATAGCCGACGGACATGTCGTCGGGGTCGTCCTCGACCAGGGTCACCCCCGACACGATCGCTTCAAGAGGATCGGTCCCGCGCTCGATGAGCTCCGCGGTCCGAGCGATGGCCACGTTGCCGTTGGCGGAGCTCACCACGCACGGCCGCCGTCCGCGGGGCTGCGCTGCGGCGCCGGCGGACATCGTGCTCAGAAGCGGCACGATCGACGACGACGCCAGAAACGTTCTCCGATCAATCATCCGCATGGCTTGCTCCTAATCGCCAACCCCTGACGGTTGACCCTTGTCCTCTCCTGCCCAGCTCCCGGCTCGCCACCGCCGCCGGAACCACGGCAGAACCACAAGCCCCGCCGGGAGATACACCAGCAGCTCCCCCGCCGACTCGACGAGGGCAAGCTGGCTCATGTTCGCCTCGACGTCGCTGGCCAGCATGTTGAGGCGGTAGCCGGCGGCCGCGACCAGCGCTTCCTTGAAGCCCAGGCGGCCGAACGGAATGAGGCTGGCGGCCAGGGCGACCATCGCCAGGACCACGATCTGCCCCGCCGCCAGGTCGATCTCAAGAATCGCCGCCGCGGCCGCCATCCGGCCTGTGAAGGCGGTGAGATCGGCGCACCGCAGCGCCACCGCGCCCCACAGACTGCGGGCGTCGCTCACCATCCGATCCAGTCCGCGCCCGTAGCGGACGATGATCGGCTGGCCGGCGATGACGCGGGTCACCATGGCCCCGAGCACCATCTGCGCCGCCACGAGTCCGAACCAGATCCAATCCACCTGGAAGCGGACGATGGTGGCGACGATGCACGAGGCGATACCGAGGACAAGCACGTAGGCGAGCAGGCTGAACCAGGCGCCGATCTGCAGAAGGCTCAGGCCGTCCACACGGACGTGGTAGAGCACGCGCGCGATGGCGCCGAGCCGCACGGGCGCGTAGTTGAGCGCGTTGGCGAGAACGTTGATCCGCTGAAGATCCCAGAACGCGATGGGCTGGATCGGCCGGATGGTCACCCAGAAGGATGCACCGTTGAACAGGATGCTGACCAGGGTGCAGCCGACAAGAGCGACGATGAGCAGCGGATCCGCGTTGACAATCCGGTCCCAGTGCCCCTCGCGGATGGCGTTGCGGACGATCCAGATCAGGAGGCTGATCCCGACGATGAACCCCACCAGCTGAATGAGGAGCTTGCGGGTCGAGAAGAGCGCCCTGGCCTCCGGGCTTGCGGGCAGCTCACTCACCGCGGCTGCCCCGGCGGCGCGCGCCGCAGCCGCTCACGGGCGACGACGTAGAGCGCCCTGACCCCGTCTCTCCAGCCGATCTTTTTGCCCTCGGCGACACTGCGTGGATCATAGCTGACGGCCACCTCCGACACCCGGGCCCCGATCCGCGCCAGCGAGGCCACCAGCTGCGGCTCGACGCCGTAGCGGCCCTCGCTAAGCCACGGTCGCACCCGCCGCAGGAGGCCGACCGTAAAGAGCTTGTAGCAGCACTCCATGTCGTGCAGGCGAAAGCCCGTCATCAGGTTGCTCGATCGCGTCAGCACGCCATTGCCCCAGGCGTGCAGGCGGCGCTTGAACCCGGACACCTGCCGGTGGTCACCCCAGCGTGATCCGATGACGGCGTCGGCGTCCCTCCGCCTCACCGGTTCCATGAGGCGGCCGTAGTCTGCCGGGTCGTACTCGAGATCGGCGTCCTGGATGATGACCAGGTCATCGTCAGGCGGCTCCGCGGCCAAGATGACATCGAATCCGGTCTGGACGGCCGCGCCCTTGCCCCGGTTCTGTTCGTGCCCGCGAAGCTCGATGCGCCGGTTCTCGGATCGAAGCCTCTCGACGAGCTCATCGAGGACGGCGCGGTGGCGCGTCTCGGAGTGATCGTCAACGAGCACGATGTCGGCCGACCAGCCGTCGGGCAGCGGCGCCGACAGCACGCGTCTCACGCACGGCTCGATCGTGCCGGCTTCGTTGTAGAACGGAATGACGACGTGGAGGGTGGGCATGAAGAACAGGTCAGGGGTCAGGGCAGAACCTTCACCGGAGCGACCTGCGGCTCACCCCTGACCACTGACCCCGTCTTCCTAGCTCTCCGTCGGTTTCTGGTCGCCGGCGATTGACTCGCGCATCGAGGTGTCGGCAACGACGTTCTTCATGCGGTAGTAGTCCATGATCCCCAGGTGTCCCTTGCGAAACGATTCGGCCATCGCCTTGGGGACCTCCGACTCCGCGAGCACGACCAGGGCGCGGTTCTTCTCGATCTCGGCCGTGAACTCGGCGGCCTGGGCGATGGCCATCGCCCGCCGCTTCTCGGCCTCGGCCTGAAAGCGCTTCTTGTCGGCCTCGGCCTGGTCGGCCTGGAGCTTGGCACCGATGTTCATCCCCACGTCGACATCGGCGATGTCGATGGAGAGAATCTCGAACGCCGTACCGGAATCAAGCCCCTTGCTCAGCACTGCCTTGGAGATCTTGTCGGGGTTCTCCAGCACGTCCTTGTGGCTGTTCGAGGAGCCGATGGCGGAGACGATTCCCTCGCCAACGCGGGCGATCACCGTCTCCTCGGTCGCTCCGCCGACGAGTCGGGCGAGATTGGCCCGCACCGTCACCCGCGCCTTAGCCTTGAGCTGAATACCGTCCTTGGCGACGGCGTCGATGGTGGACTTGCCGCCGGCGGCATGGGGACAGTCGATGACCTTGGGGTCGACCGAGGTCCGAACGGCGTCGAGGATGTCACGGCCGGCGAGATCGATGGCGGTGGCCCGGTCCCAGGGCAGCTCGATCTTGGCCTTGTCGGCGGCGATCATCGCCCGCACCACGTTGGTGACACGGCCGCCTGCGAGGTAGTGAGATTCCAGGTAGTCGGTGCTCAGTTCGAGCCCCGCTTTCTTGGCGCTGATGCGGTTGAAGACGATCTCCTGCGGCCGGACCTTCCGGAAACGCATCATGATGAGATCGATCAGACGTACCCGCGCCCCGGAGAGCAGCGCCTGGAACCAGAGGCTGAAGTACTGGCCCACGTAGAACAGAATGATCAGGAAGATGATTCCGCCGACGATCAGGGCGCCGATCAAGACTGGATTGTTCATGGTGTTTGCTCCGACCTCCCAGGGTAGCAGATCAGGACATCGACGCTTTCGATCGAACCTTGATCTGATTGTCGTAGACGTCGGTGACCACGACCGGCGTGTCGGCCTCGACGATACCCGTCTCGGCCATGGCGTCGAGCCTCTGCCCGTTGATCTTCACGAACCCCACCGGCCGCAGCGCCGTGATGGTGACGCCCTCGGCGCCGATCAGTTGCCGCAGCTCATCCAGACGCTTGAGGCGGGCCTTCTCCGACTGCATCGCATCGGACTCGGACTCATCAAGCGCATTCTCCTCGCCGCCCAAAACCATGCGCTTGGCAAGCGGCGACTGGATCCACAGCTTGAACATGAAGACGAGCAGGATCGGCGTCAGGATGGCGTACGCCAGCAGCGCGGCGATCCCGAACGTGGTGTCGTACTTGAAGAACGCGACGATGGATCCGATCGCGGCGGCGCCGCACAGCAGGCCCAGGAGGCCGCCTGACGGAACAAGCAGCTCGATGAACAGCAGACCCAGCGCCGCGCCGGCGAGGATGAACCCCCAGAGGACGTACGCCTCGTTGGCGGTCTCAGCCGTTGCTTGTGCCAGCGCCACGCTCATTGCTCGGCCGCCTCGACTTCAATGGCGAATCGTCCGACGGCGACGACACGCACCCGTGTTCCCCGTTCGATATAGTCGCCGACCGATTGCACGTCCACCAGCCGGCCATCAAAGTTGGCGCGGCCCGAGGGCCGCAGGTCCGTCTCGGCGAACCCGACGTCTCCCGCCCCGAGCACGTGCTGGGCCGCGCCCATCGCCTCCAGCAGGCCGGTTCCGGCCGTGGGGCCGGCCGACGCACCGACCTCGGTCCTCAAAATGAACCGGCCCAGCAGCGGCAGGGCCTCGAGCTGGCGGAACAGCAGCCATCCTCCGATGCCGGCGGCCAGCAGGGCGGTGAAGGTGGCCGCCAGACCCTGGATCAGGTCCGACTGTCCGGCTGGGGTGCTCAGGTCGTCGGAGACGAAGGTCCCGACGAGCCCGACCAGCACGCATCCGGCCCCGGCGACCCCCGGCACGCCGAAGCCCGGAATGATGAAGAGCTCCACCGCAACGAGCCCAAGGCCGACCACGATGAGCAGGATCTCCCACCACTGGGCCATGCCGGCCAGCCACGGCGCCCCGATGACGATCAGAAGCGACACGCCCGCCGCGGCCCCGAACACACCCAAGCCCGGCGCGGCCAGCTCGACCAGGAGGCAGATGACGAAGATCACCAGCAGGACGCCCCGGACGATCGGGTTGGTGAGGAACTGCACAAGCGATTCCGACCAGGCGCGGTCGTATCGCGTGACGGTCTGCGCTCCGAAGTACGCCCTGAGCTGCTCATCGTCGGCGATGATCGCATCCGCGAGACCGTAGTAGGCCGCCTCGTGCGGCTTGAGCACCAGGAGCCGATCGTTGGAGACGACCTGCCTCACGGGCTTCCACCGGCCGCGATCGGCCTCGGTGAGCCGCGGGCGCGACGACGGCCGATTCTGTTCGAGCTCGATGAGCTTCTGGAGCTCCTCGGCGTCGGGTGGCTGTCCGGACTCGACGCCCTCCGCCGGCGGCAGCAGCGATTCGAACCAAGGTCTCACCGGCGGTGCCGTTTGCGACTGCGGAGGCGGGGCCACCCGTGTGAGCTCGTCGGGCGGGCTCTCCCCGAAGACACGCTCGTACTCCTGCCGGTCCACGAAGACGCGCTCGCCGGTTCCGGTGTTCTCGATGAGCCACAGCTCGACGCCCACCGAGACGAACGCCTGAACGAGCTTCTCGTCGTAGTGATTGCGGCGCGCCGAGTCGACCACCTCGGCGAGGATTGGTGACTCGAGCTTGGCCCGTTCCGTCACGGGAATGGGGCCGAAGGGACTGATGGGGGCGGCGTCACCGAACGCCGCGTCAGGAGCGAGGACGATGTCCCGGCAGGCCAGCGCGATGATGGTGCCGGCCGAATAGGCCTGCGGATTGATCCACGCCACCGTATTGGCGGGGGCGTCCGTGCGCACGAGGTGGCAGATGTCGAGGGTGGGCTCGAGGGCCCCTCCGGGCGTGTCGATGTCCAGCACGATGGCCTCCGCTCCATCCTCCAGGGCCTCGGCGACCCGCCGCTCCAGCGAGTAAAGGGTGATCTTGTCGATGGGGCCGTGGACGGTGAGCACGGCGACCGTGTCGGCCTGCCGATAGGCGGGCACGGCCCGACGCTGCAGGCTCGGAGATGGAGTCGCCGCCTCGGTCTCCGGCGGAACCGGAGCCTGCGGAGCCGCGACCGCGGTCGGCCACAGCAGCAGTGAGGTCGCCACCAGGGGCAGCCTCCGTCGACGACGCGTGAAGCCTCTCATGGGTCCGTGATTATAGGTGCCCCGCACCCGTTCCCCACTCAAGTAAAAACGGCCGATCGCAGGGCGATCGGCCGTGGGGTTCGGCGGAAAACGGTCGAGCGGATCAGTCCCACTCGGCCTTGAGGTCGAGGTCTTCGTTCTCGATCTCGCTCACCAGCGTCAGCCAGATGTCGTGGCCCGTGCCGCTGGTCTGGTTGTCGCCCGTGTCGTTCCTGAAGATGTTGTCCGGCAGCGTCGCCGTGCCGCCGCCGCCGCCCTGGTCATCGTCAAGGTAGTTGATGCCCTCGGGATAGAAGGTCTGCATCAGCTCGACATGGTTGTCGTTGAAGCCAATGTTGCCGACCCACTGACGGCGGCCGCCGTGGAACTCGAGGGTGACCGAGCCGTAGTACTCTTCCTCGTCGTCCTCGAGACCCTCGCGCACCCCCCGGTTGCCGATGATGGCCCACTGGGAGTTGAGCGTGTCCCGCCACTCCTTGGTCTTGCGATCGCCCGCGATCGGCATGTGGGCGTAGGACGTGTTGCACAGGAGATCGGAGATCGGGTGCAGCTGCTTGTCCAGCCGGGTCGCGAAGGGGATGTAGTCCTCGTTGTCCGGCGGCGGGCTCCCGTCGGACTCGGCGTCCCAGTAGATGTCGTTGAGCGGATCGTAGACCGACCAGTTGAAGTCATCCTTGATCGCCACGAAGCCACTGGGCTCGGTCGGAGCGACGAGGATCTGCGGCGTGAAGTAGTTCTGCATGATGCACGCCGAGTACATCGATGCGCTGTTGTTGGCCAGGACATCCTCCGGGCCACGGCCCGGCTTGTCGCCGAGAACGGGGTCCGGAAGCCGGTTGATCAGCCCCGGTGTCGGGAAGATGCCGTCGAAGTCGCGGCCGAAGGTCGTCCACGCCATGTGGATCTGCTTGATCTGCGTCTGGTCCTTGGTCATCTGGGCCTTGGCACGGGCCTGGGCCAGCGCCGGAAGGAGCAGGCCGACGAGCAGGGCGATGATCGCCATGACCGTCAGCAGCTCGATCAGGGTGAAGCCACGTGTTCGATTCATGGTGTAGCCTCCAATGTGAGCTCGGTTTCGTGTAGTTGAAAACCGCCGAGGCGGCCGAGGCCGCCACGGCGATTGCGATTCGTCACTGGATGAGGGCGTCGTACTGCTCGGCAACCCACACGCCCGAGTTGTTGGCGAAAATCGAGATGACCAGCCACGCGTCGGGGGCGGCCCGGGGATCGGTCGGGTGATCTTCGAATTCCGCGGCGTAGATGTTGTCCTTCACCGGCCCGCCCGCGCCGTTGATGGCCTCGTACGTCGTGAGGGCGGGGAAGAAGTTCTGGACCTGCTCGGTGTGGTTGTCGGCAAAGCAGATGTTGTCGACCCACTGCCGCTTGGGGCCGTGAAGCTGCAGCGTCGGCGACCGGTCGTGGTCGTCGTTACCGGCGGGCACGCCCTTCTTGACGGCTCGTGTTCCCATGATCGGGTACGCGGAGTCCTGGTTGTCCCGCCACTTGAGGGACTTGCGGTCGCCGCAGATGGCCTCGTGGCTGTACGAGGCGTTGCAGAAGAAGCCCTGTCCCGGCTTGGCCCAGATATTGACCTCGAAGTCGCTGTCCCAGTAGTCGTCGTTGCCGGGGTTGTACATGGAGTAGTCGTAATCGACGTCCTCAACGACGATCGGGTTGACCTCGGTGGGTCCGATCAGGATGTCCGTCCCGAAGTACTCCTGGGCGATCATCGCCGCGTACATGTTGTCCGTGCGGTTGCGGGAGTAGTCCTCCGGACCCACGCCGGGCATCTCGGTCGGGCCGCTGCCCACGCCGTTGAAGAACTCGGCGGGCTTGCGGTCGATGAGCCCCGGAATCGGGAGCCTGCCCTGGTTGGCGTTGGCGAAGGTCAGCATCGCCTGATGCACTTCCTTGATCTGCGCTGCATCCTTCATTGTCCTGGCGTTTCGCTGTGCCTTGGCCAGGGCGGGCAGCAGCAGGCCGACGAGCAGAGCGATGATCGCGATCACCACCAGCAGCTCGATCAGCGTGAAGCCTCGTGTGCGTCTCATGTCCTGGTCTCCAGATGAAAGAATGGATGAGGGCGAACACGCGCTCACTGGAGCGCAGTGTCGGCTGAACGTCGGGTGTTGGCTCATATCACGCCGCATTGGAACGGTCGTCATCTCCACGGTCGCCGTCGGCTCCGTGGCAGAGCACCGGCCGATCAGCGCGGTCGCCACGGAACCCCGGAGTCTCTTGTTGTCGAGCTGTGCGGCGGGAGATGATGTGCCGGAGGACCCGGCGAATGAGGGCGATGTCGGAAGGTATGATGCCGCCGCAAACGGCCCTGGTGACCCATAAGTCACCGAGTAAACGATACTCCGCGGCCTGGAGCAGTCAAGTTCCACGATTCCGCAAAAAGGGAGGGTGGTGCCGGACGACCCCGCCAGGGGCGTCGGGACCCTTCCAGGAGGCAGAAAACCCCCATGGCGACGGTTCGGCAGCGGCTTGAGGATCTCGGATTGACCCTGCCGCCCGCCCCCAGGCCGGTGGCGGCCTATGTCCCGGCGGTGCGGACGGGCGACCTGGTTTTCGTGAGCGGCCAGGTGCCGCTGCGGGACGGCGTGCTGCTCCAGGCGGGCCCCGTTCCCTCGGCCACGTCCCCCGAAGCCGCCCGCGAGGCCGCCCGGCTTTGCGCGCTGAATGCCCTGGCGGTGCTGGCGGCCGAGCTGGACGGAGACCTCGACCGCGTTCGACGCATCGTCAGGCTCGGTGTGTTCGTGGCCTCCGACCCGGGCTTCGACGGTCAGCCGCAGGTTGCCAACGGAGCCAGCGAGCTGCTCGTGGACCTCTTCGGCGAGGCGGGCCGCCACGCTCGCGCCGCCGTGGGCTCGGTGGCCCTGCCCCTGGGGGCGACGGTGGAGGTGGAGTTGATTGCGCAAGTGGTTTGAGTAGGGGGAGAAGGTTCCGCGGGGCAGGCTGATCGACGGCAGAGTCCAGAGACGCGGGGGCGAGCCTGTTGCGCGGCGGCGTGAAGAGAGAACCGGGCCATTGACCGCCGCGGCATCCATGCCGGCGACGAGTCGTGTCGATTCGTTCGGCATCCCGCCTCACGATTCGAGCCAACAGGCCTGCGGCAGTGTGTTCGTGAGTTCCTACATTGATCGGCTGCGCTGCGTGGGCCTCTTCCCTGATGGCTCATGGCTAATGGCTCATGGCTCTCTTACAATCCCCCCATGGACATCTACATCGACACGGCGAATCTGGACGAGATCAAGCAGGCGGCGGGGCTGGGGGTGCTGGACGGGGTGACCACCAATCCCAGCCTCGTGGCCAAGGAGGGCGTGGACCTTCACACGCGACTGGAGGAGATCTGCCAGGTCGTCCAGGGGCCGGTGAGCGCCGAGGTGGTCTCAACGGACCACGACGGGATGATCGCCGAGGCCGACGTCCTGACGCAGATCGCCCCCAACATCGTCATCAAGCTCCCCTGTATCGAGGCGGGGCTCCGTGCGTGCAAGACCCTCAGCGACCGCGGCGTCAAGGTCAACATGACCCTGTGTTTCCAGCCGCTGCAGGCGCTCATGGTGGCCAAGGCGGGGGCGTTCCTGGTGAGCCCCTTCGTCGGCCGCGTCGATGACGTCGGCGGTGACGGGATGGAGATCATCCAGCAGATCCGCCAGGTCTACGACAACTATGGCTTCCAGACAAAGATCCTCACCGCCTCGATCCGCCATCCGCAGCACATGGTGCAGGCGGCGCTGATCGGATCCGACGTGGCGACCTGTCCGTTCAAGGTGATCCAGCAGGTCATGAAGCACCCGTTAACCGACGTCGGCCTGAAGCGGTTCCTGGATGACTGGGAGCAGGCCAAGACGCTGCTCAAAGAGCCAGTAGCCATCAGCCATTAGTTCCCGAGCACGATCAGCAACAGCATCGCGTTGGCCAGCAGGCTCATGATCATGACGATGAGCACGATCACGAATGTCGTGTTCTCGGTGGCGCTGCGTCGCTCGGCCGGCGGCTCGACGGCCACGGGCGGACCCGTTGCGGGTACGGCGCTGGCGACGCCGGAGAGATCCAGGCTGCCCCGCGCGAAGTGGGGCGGCTGACCGTCGCGGATCAGCTTCAGGTCCTCGATCAGATCGGCCACCCGGTCGTAACGGTCCTTGGGGTTCTTGGCCATCATCATCTCGATGACCTGGGCGCAGCCGGCACTGATCTTGGGATTGACGTGATCCGGCGGGACGAGATCGGACTTGAGGTGCTTGTGCATCACCGCCGAGGGGTTCTTGCCCTCGTACGGCACCCGACCCGTCACCAGGTGATAGAACGTCGCCCCCAGCCCGTAGATGTCGGCGGCGGGCCCGATCTTCACCTCGCCGCGGATCTGCTCGGGGCTGATGTAGTACGGGGTTCCGTAGGCGCGGCCTGCCTCGGCCTCCGCCGCCTCCTTGTCGCTGAGAGCACGGGCCAGGCCGAGGTCGGCCAGCTTCACCGTGCCCTCACGACTCATCATGATGTTCTTGGGCTTGATGTCGCGGTGGATGAAGCCTCGCTCGTGGGCGTGCTGCAGGGCATGGGCCACCTGGATGACGATGTCGATGGCCTCGGCCTCACCCAGTTGGCGATCCCTGACGATTCGGTCGTACGCCGTCTCCCCGTCCACGTACTCCATGACGAAGAAGTGATGATCGCCAGCCTTGCCGACGTCATACGCGCTGACGATATTGGGATGGTTCAGCTGGGCCGCGGCCCGGCCCTCCTTGTAGAACCGCTCGATGAAGTTCGCGTTGGTGGAGAGCTTCTTGGGCAGCACCTTGATCGCGACCTTGCGGTCGAGGCTCAACTGCTTGGCCAGGAACACCGTGGCCATGGCGCCCGAGCCCACCTTCTTCTTGATCTTGTAGCCGGGGATCTGATCGGTTGATCGCTTGGCCTCGAACTCGCTCTTGATCCGGTCGAGCTGCCGGTGCGTGACGAACTGGTTGTCGATCAGGATGTCCCCGAGGGTACGGGGCTCTTCGGCCTCCGCGGACTCCCGCAGCAGGGCGTGGCAGAGCTCGACCTCCTCAGAGGTGGCGAGTCCCCGCTGGATGACCAGCTTGCCGAGCACGGTGTCGAAACCGCCGGTGGAGGTTCCCCCCGCCGGCTCGGGAGTGCCCTGGCTGCCGACGCTGCTGCCCGACGACGCCTCGACATCCACGGGCATCGTCGATCCCTCGCTGGAGTCCGCCAGGCTGAGCGGAGCGTCCTCGGCGGCTTCGGGGTCCGGCTTGGATCGAGGTGAGGTGCTCACGGCGAAAACGCGGCTCGGCTTGAAACCCACAACGTAAGAAGATCGCGCGGCGCGCCCCGCAGCCCGGCACCTGCGCTCGATCTGAACCTCACCGCTGGGAGCGGCCCAATACCCTTCGCCGGCGCGCTGCAGCCACACCGGCATCGTCACTATATTTGGATACGAAGGAGGCCGCGAGAGGGTTGCCTTTCGACCACACGCGGGTGGGGCCCACCCCCGCTGCATGCCCCATCTGCCCCCTTGTGAAGCCACCGGGAGCCATCGGGAGTGCCTCCCCTGGGCCGGTGACCGATACGATACGGGGACGCCGGTCCTCCCGATGGCCGATCCAGCCCGCATCCTCATCATCCGCCCCAGCGCGTTGGGGGACGTCTGCCGCACTGTGCCGGTGCTGGCGACGCTGCGGCGTGCCTGGCCGGACGCGGACATCGACTGGGTGGTCCAGTCAGACTTCGCCGCGGCCATCGCCAGCCACCCCGCCCTGACCGAGGTGGTGTCCTTTCCGCGCCGGGATTTCGGACGCTGGTGGCGGAACCCGGCCACGGCGGCCGCGCTTCACCGCTGGCTGAGGGAGCTGCGGCGGCGGCGATACGACGTCGTCTACGACTGCCAGGGGCTTGGCCGCAGCGGGCTGATGACCTGGGCCACGCGGGCCCCGCGACGCGTGGGTCTTCGGTCGGCGCGCGAGCTCGCCTGGCTCGGCTACACCGTACGGCACCCTGCGTCGAGGGCCGTCCACACGGTTGAGCAGATGATGTCCATCCCGGTCGCCGAGGGTCTGGAGCCGGTCTACGACATGCGACTCTACCTGGCTGACGCCGACAGGTCGTGGTGGGCCGAGCACGCTCGCCCCGCCGACGGGCAGCCCTACGCCGTCCTCGCGCCGACGAGCCGGTGGCCCGCCAAGCGATGGCCTCAGCCGTCGTGGACGGCGCTGCTCGGCCCGCTCGCCGAGCGCGGCTTGGGTCGTGTCGTCCTGGTCGGCGCGCCCTCGGAGCATGACCAGGTGGCCGAGATCATCGCCAAGGCCCCGCCCGACACGATCGTGGATCTCGTGGGCCGCACGTCCATCGGCCGCCTCATGGCGGTCGTTGCCGGGGCGGCGCTTGTCGTGGCGAACGACTCGGCCCCGCTGCACATGGCCGTCGGCTTCGCCCGCCCGTGTGTCGGCCTGTACGGCCCGACCGATCCCGAGCGGGTGGGGCCCTGGGGGGCTGCCGACGCCGTCGTCCGCGCCGCGCGGTCCCGGGAGGCGGTCACGCACAAGGACCCGCGACTGGGAGACTCCCTCATGCGGCGTATCGACCCGCCGCACGTGGTCAGACAGATCGACCTGGTCCTGTCCGGGCACAAGACGTCCCGCGCCGCCGGCGGCGAAGCCGTGGTCGAGGTGGCGCGTCATGCGCCGGGACAGGTTCGATGACCCTTGGCGAGGTTCACCTTCATCCGTCGATGACCATCCCGCCCGCCGTCCTGCTGACGGTGGTCATGGCGTGGTACTGGCGACGCCTCGGCGCCGGCGACGTGCCCGACAGCCGGCGGCGGATCCGGCGAGCGTCCATCGCCGTCACGCTGCTGACGCTGCCCATCCTCGTGCACGCGGCGAGCTTCCTCGATGCCGAAGCCCGGCCCGGCCAGTACGTCATCACCTGGCTGCTGGTGATGTTCTGTATCGGGCTCGTGCTCCTGACGGCGGGGCTGGACGTGCTCAACACCATGCGGCTGAGCCACCTTCACCGCCGCCAGCGGCTGGAGCGGGCCACGGCGGACCTCATCGAGGCGTCGCGGAACAACCGGCCGCGGACGGCACCGCCGGAGCAGCACTCGTGAGCGGTCCGCTCCCGGGTGTGCTGGCGCCGTTGACCGTGCCGGCCTCATGGCTCTACGGTCTGGTCGTCGACGCCCGCAACGCACGATTCGCCCGCGGCAACAACGTGGCCGACGTCGAGGTGCCGGTCATCTCCGTGGGCAACATCACGGTGGGCGGCGTCGGCAAGACGCCGATGGTCGCACTCATCGCCGGCTGGCTGCGGGCCCGGGGCCGCGTGCCGGCCATCGCGATGCGCGGCTACCACGCGTCGCCGGGGGAGCCCGGCGACGAGCAGCTGGAGCACCGGCTGCGACTTCCCGGCGTGCACGTCGTGGCTGATCCCGACCGCGTGGCCGCCCTGCGGTCGTTCCTTCCGACGCACCCGGAGGTCGACTGTGTCATCCTCGACGACGGGTTCCAGCACCGGCGTCTTCAGCGCGACCTCGATCTCGTGCTGATCGACGCCACTCGAGACACCCTCAACGACCGGCTCCTGCCGCGAGGCTTTCTTCGCGAGCCCCTGGCCGGCCTGCGGCGAGCCGACGCGGTGGTGGTCACCCGGGCCGCAGAGGTGGACACCGACCTGGCCGTGCGGATTGCGCGGCTGCACGGCCGCCCCCCGGTGGCGTGGTGCCGTCACGCCTGGAACGGCTTCGATCGCCAGCGGCCCGGCGGCCCGCCGGAGACGCTCGGTCGCGACGGTCTGCGCGGCAAGCGTGTGGTCACGCTGCTGGGTGTCGGCAACCCGGACTCGGTGATCGATCAGCTCCGCCGCGCCGGCGCCGTGATCGCTGCCGACATTCCTGCCCGCGACCACGAGCGGTACGAGGGTCCGAAGCTGACACTCGCCCGCGGGCTGTGCGATGGCGCGGACGCCCTGGTCATGACGCTCAAGGACTGGGTGAAGGTCCGCCCGCTCGTCGACCTGTCGTCATGGCCCGTGCCCATCGTGGTGCCGCGTCTGGAGATCGACGTGTTCGAGGGTGCCGACGCCTTGGAGCAGATGGTCGTGGAGGCCGTGACTCTGAGGTGAGCCGCGAAGTCACAGAGGGATCAGGCGGCATCGTGACATAGGATGAACCGTCATGAGTGAACTCATGGAGCACATCGAGGCGTACCGGCCGTTTTCGGCGCTGGTCATCGGCGACTACATGCTCGACCAGAGCGTGTACGGTGCGGCCGAGCGGCTCAGCCCGGATGCCCCGGTCCCGGTCCTTCAGGCCAGCCGCTTCGAGGACCGCCCCGGCGGGGCGGCCAACGTCGCGCTGTGCCTTCGGGAGCTGAAGGCCGAAGTCCGTTGCCTGGGTGTGGTGGGTGACGACCCGGAAGCCGCCACGCTGCGGACGGCGCTGGCCGCCGCGGGCTGTGACGCCGAGGGGCTCCTGGCCGACCCCGGCCGGCCGACCACCATCAAGAGGAGCATGATCGGCCTCGCTCAGCACCGCCACCCCCAGAAGATGTTCCGGCTCGATCTCGAGTCACGTGAGCCGCTGGACGACGAGCTGTCTCAGACGCTGCTGTCACGCGTCGAGGCGGCTCTGGAGCGTGTCGATGTCGTGTGCCTGGAGGACTACGACAAGGGCGTGTGCAACCCTGCCGTGTGTCGGGCCGTCATCGAAGCGTGCCGGGCCCGCGGCAAGCCGATCATTGTGGACCCCGCCGCCGTCGACGACTACTCGAAGTACCGCGGCGCGACCGCAATCACGCCCAACCGCTCCGAGGCCGAGCTGGCCACGGGGCTCGATACCCCGCTGGAGGCGTCGCAGATCCACAACGCGGGGCTGGCGACGAAGCTGCTGGATGAGCTGGACCTGGAAGCGGTCGTACTCACGCTCGATCGTCACGGCGCGCTGCTGGAGGTGCGAGGCAGCGGCCCCGTCCTGGTGCCGACGGAGGCCCGCTCGGTCTACGACGTCACCGGAGCCGGCGACATCGTGGTGGCGGCCCTCGCCGCGGGCATCGCCAACGGCTTCACTTGGCTGGACGCCGTGCGTTTCGCCAACGCCGCCGCGGGTCTGGAGGTCGAGGTCTTCGGGGCGCAGCCCATTCCCTTTGTTCGCATTCAACGCGAGCTGCTCGCACGATCGCGACGGCTCGACGGCAAGATCAGATCCGTCGAGGGGCTGATCGTGGAGCTGGCGGTGCATCGCGCGGCGGGACACCGGGTCGTCTTCACGAACGGGTGCTTCGACATCCTGCATGCGGGCCATGTCGCCTATCTCACCGAGGCAAGGGCGCTGGGCGACGTGCTGGTCGTGGCCCTCAACGGCGACGAGGAGGTTCGCCGGCAGAAGGGCGAGGGCCGGCCGGTGTTCAGCGAGCACCAGCGAGCCGAGGTGCTGGCCGCCCTGGAGTGCGTGGACTACGTGACGTTCTTCGCCGAGCCGACGCCACGCGAGGTGCTGGCTCGTCTCAAGCCGGACGTGCTCGTCAAGGGCGGTGACTACACGCGGGACACCGTGGAGGGCCGGGCCGACGTCGAGGCGTATGGAGGCGAGGTGCACGTGCTCACGCACCGCCCCGGCCTTGGCAGCACCGAGATCATCCGCAAGCTCGAAGAAGTCTGACGAGGAAGGCACGGAGCCACGAAGGCGCCGACGCACGAAGCGAAAGACGCCTTACAATCAGGCGGTGTGCTTTCGACCGTACAAGCCCGGCTGCGACACCGACGCCGTCCACCGGATCTGGCGTGAAACGGGATGGATCGAGGCGGGCCACGAGCCGCACATGGACCTCTTCGTGGACGCGGGCCGGTCGCTGGTGGCCGAGGTCGCCGGCGAAGCGGAGTGCCTGGTCACCACCGCCGCGGGAGTCGTGCGTCACCTGAACGTCGATCTGCCGATGTCCTGCGTCACCGGCGTGACCACGAGCCGTGTGGCCCGCAAGCAGGGGCTGGCCGGGCGTCTCACCGCCAAGGCCATCGCCGAGGACGTGGCCGACGGCGCCCACGTGGCGGCGCTGGGCATGTTCGAGCAGGGGTACTACGACCGTCTCGGCTTCGGCACCGGCGGCTATGAGCACCTGGTGGCGCTGGATCCGGCACGGCTCGATGCGTCCCGTCTGCCGATCGCTCGCGTGCCGCGACGCGTCACGGCCGACGACTGGGAGGCCGTGCACGCCAACCGCCTGCAGCGGCACCGCAGCCACGGCGCGTGCAACCTGACCTCGCCGCTTCTGACCAAGGCGGAAATGCTCGAGCACAAGAACGGCTTCGGTCTCGGCTACGACGACAGCGCCGGGGGCGGGCTGTCCCACCACGTCTTCTGCGGGGCGAAGGAGGACGTCAAGGAAGGCCCGTACTGGGTGTGGTGGCTGGCGTGGACGACCCCGGCGCAGCTGCTCGAGCTGCTCGCGCTGTTGCGTAACCTCGGTGACCAGGTGAACCTGGTGCGGCTCCGCGAGCCGGCCGGGGTCCAGCTCCAGGACCTGATGGACAAGCCGTTCCAGAGGTTTCGGATCAGCGAGCGGACGAAGTTCGAGGCGACGACTGGGGCCGTCGCCTACTGGCAGATGCGCATCTGCGACGTAGGGGAGTGTCTCGCCGCGACCCGGCTTTCCCGCGGCGAGATCCGCTTCAACCTCCGTCTCAGCGATCCGATCGAGACGCGGCTGCCCGAAGACGCGTCGTGGCGCGGCGTGGCCGGCGACTACGTGGTGACGCTCGGTGCGACCAGCGGCGCCACGACCGGCCGGGACACGACCCTGCCCACACTCAGCGGCACGGTGAATGCGTTCACCCGCCTGTGGCTGGGGGTGCGCCCCGCCACCGGCCTTGCGATCACCGACGATCTGGAGGGCCCGCCGGAGTTGCTGGAGGCGCTTGACGACGTGCTGCGGCTGCCGGCCCCGCACCCGGATTGGGACTTCTAGAACAGGGCGCCACGGGCGGCGGCGGGTGGTTCTCGTGCTGCGGTCGGCGTGCTGCCGGTCCAGCGCGGCATCCATGCCGCGGACTGGTCATATCGATTGTTCGGCATCCTGCCTCACAATCGAGCCCTCGCTTGCACTCGAGATGGCCTGCGTCCCTGGAACAGGCTTGCCCCGTGTTTCTCTAACCCCAAACCCCTAACCTCTGCTCTTGTTCCCTGAAGGTGAATGGCTCTCTTTCATCACCCTTTCAACCGCCGCCACCGACTTCGGGATCTTCGCGGAAAGAACCTTCGACCCCCCCTGCGTGACGAGCACGTCGTCCTCGATGCGGACGCCGATCACTTCGTCGGGAATGTAGATGCCCGGCTCAATGGTCACCACCGCGCCCTGCTTGAGCGGCTCGTCGGGGGAGACGTCGTGTGTCTCGAGCCCCAGGTGATGGCCGATGGAGTGAATGAAGAAATCGCCGTGCCCGGACCTGGTGATGATGGTCCGGGCGACGTCGTCAAGCTCGGCGAAGGTGGCCCCGGGCCGGACGGCCTTGATCGCCGCCGTCTCGGCCTTGAGCACGATCTCGTACACCTCGCGCTGGCGGGCCGTGAACGTGCCGCCGACGGGGATCGTGCGCGTGACGTCGGCGCAATAGCCGGCGAACACGGCCCCGGAGTCCACGCAGATGAGGTCACCGTCGCTGAGCTGCTGGTCGTTGTCCCTGTAGTGCAGCACGGTGCTGTTGATCCCGGAGCCCACGATGGTGGGAAAGGCCGCGGTCCGGGCGCCGCTGGTCCGGTAGGCGTGCTCGATCGTCTCCTGGAGCTCGAACTCGTTGAGCCCGGGCCGGGTGGCCCGCATCATCGCCTCGAAACCGACGGCGGTGATGTCGATCGCCTGCTGGATCAGCGCCACCTCGTTTCGCGACTTGACCGCCCGCATCTTCTCCAGCAGGTCCGTGCGGTTCTCGATGGTCACCCCCACGATCCGTTCCGCGACCTTTCTGAACAGCTCCAGGTCGCGGGACAGCCGCTGGTTGTAGCTGGCCGGGGGGAGCAGGCACGCCAGCCGCTTGCTGCGGGCGGCGGCGGCGGTGAGCATCCGGGGCAGGGCGTCGGTTCGAAACACGGCGGAGAGTCCGGTCCGCTCGCGCAGCGGGGCGGCGATCTCGAGCCGGTAGCCGTCCCACTTCTCTCGCTCGGGATCACGCGGTCTCAAAAACAGCATGGCCCGCCGCGATTCGACGGGATTCGTCGGATCGAGCAGCAGCAGCGCCCCCGGCTCGTCGACGACGCCCGTGAGATACTCGAAGTGGGGGTGCGGCCGGAAACGCGTGTCACCGTGCGGGTCGTGCTCGCCGGCGAAGAGCATGCCGACGGCGCCCTTCAGAGACGCCAGGACCTTCTTTCGCCGCGAGGCGTACTCAGCCAGCGGGATGCGATCGACGCCCATCGGGACCCTCCTCTCGCGAGAGGAAGCAGTGTAGGAAAAACTCACGCGAACCGGTGGGGGACCGCCTCGCCGCGAAGCGCCGCGATCACGTTGTCGATGGCCTGTCGGGTCATCCAGAGACGGTCCTCGTCGGTGGTGCTTCCCCAGTGCGGCAGGAGAAAAGCGCGCTCGTGGGCAAGCAGGCCGGGATGGATCTGAGGCTCTCTCTCAAACACGTCGATCCCCGCCGCGAAGATCGTGCCGTCGCGCAAGGCCGCCGCCAGCGCCGCCTCGTCAACGACGGGTCCGCGCGACGTGTTGACCAGGACGGCGGAAGGCTTCATGAGGGCCAGCCGCCCGGCGTTGATCAGGTGACGCGTCTCGTCGGTCAGCGGCGTGTGCACGCTCACGAAGTCGGCCTCGGCGAGGCCCGCCTCCAGCTCGACCCGACGCGCGTTGAGAGGCGCCCGCTCGAACTCCGGATGTCGAGAGCGGGCGTTGTAGAGAATCGTCATCTCCCAGCCGAGGGCCCGTCGGGCCACCGCGTGGCCGATCCGCCCCGCCCCGACGATGAGCAGCGTCTTGCCGATGGCCCGTTTGCCGGGCAGATCCATGGGCTTGACCCCCGGCCACGTTCCGCTGCGACAGATGTCCAGACCCTCGCGGGCGCGGCGGGCTGCCGCCAGCATCAGCAGCCAGGCGCAGTCGGCGGTCGGCTCGGTCACGGCATCCGGCGTGTTGCCGACCAGAATGCCGCGGCGCCGCGCCTCAACGAGGTCGATGTTGTCCACACCCACCGCGTAGTTGCTGACGATCACGAGCTGATCCCCCGCGGCATCGAAGAACTCGGCGTTGATCAGGACATCGGCCGGGGTCGCGATCATCGCGTGCGCCCCCCGCACCGTCTCCAGCAGCTCGCCGCGATTGAGCCGCCGATCCTGCGGGTTCACCCAGACGTCTTCGAACCCGGCCGCGGCCAGCATCGCCATCGGATCGCCGGGCAGCGGACGGGTGATGACGATGCGTGGCGAGCGGTGAGCCATCAGGGTCGTGAGTCGCAGATCATCCGGGCCAGGGTCCGCTCGACGTCATCGGGGTCGGTCATGGGCTGCGGGGCGGGCAGGCGAAGCACGTCGAAGCGCCGGCGGATGTCGAACCCAAGCGGGTCGACGCCCACCAGCAGCGGTCTCTCGACGTCGGCTCCGGTCACGCGCCGGCACACGCGGCCCAGCTCCTCCCGCGTTTCCTCATTGATCCGCCGGCACAGTCTCGCCTCGTCGGCCGCGAGCGGATTGGGGCGCATGAGGCCCTCGCCGTCGACGACCCACTTGTCGTACCGCGCCGCGTCGATGTCCATGGCCGCCCAGTATCCCTCGTCCGGTTCGCCGTGGTAGATCCGCCAGCGGTCGGTGATCGCGCCGTCGGCCCCGTCGGGATCGAGCCTCGACAGGGTCACCTGCAGCTCCATGGCGCCCTCGGCGTTCTCGGGCACGAACAGCACCGTGTCTTGCGAATCCAGCATGGCGTGCGAGGCCGGGGCCGCCGGCCGGCCGTCGGGTGTGAGCACGTAACGCACACGCTGGAACAGCTCATCGAAACGCAGCTCGCCGGTGGTGTGCTCACGCAGGAAGCGATAGGCGTGCTCGATCGCGCGATCCTCGGACATGGCGACCATGGTACGGCTTACCATGAGGTCGCGATGTCGGTCCTGGCGGTGTCCATTGCGGTCGGGGGGCCTGAGGAGGCGGCCGCTGCGCTGGCGCGAGCGGCGGCGGCCGTCCGGCAGGGCGCCCGCCTCGTGGAATGGCGTCTCGATCGGCTCGCCGGCTCGCCGGAGGGCATCGACGCGGCCCGGTCGCTGGTCGAGAGCAGCCCGGCTCCGGCGATCGCGACGTGCCGTGGGCGCGCCGAGGGGGGCGCCTTCGAGGGCCCCGATCAGCAGCGGGCCGAGCTGTACGAGACGCTGATCCTCGCCGACCATCCGCCGCGGTACGCCGACGTCGAGCTCAGCGAATGGCAGGCAAGCCCCCGGCTGAGACGCCGGCTCACCGAGGCGCTGGACCGCGGCCGGCGCGAGCACGACGTGCACACTTCGCTGATCCTGTCGGTCCACGACTTCGAGCGCCGCCCACGTGATCTCCTGCAGCGCGTCGAGGCCATGACCGGCGATCCCCAGTGCGCGGTGATCAAGGTGGCGTGGACGGCCCGTTCGGTGCGTGACAACCTGGAGGCCCTGGAGCTTCTCGCCGATCGGCGAAAGCCCACGATCGCGTTGTGCATGGGACCCTACGGACTCATGAGCAGGGTGCTCGCACCCAAGTACGGGGGGCTGCTGGTGTACGCCGCCGACGACGCGGGCGGGGAGACGGCGCCGGGGCAGCCCACCGTGCGCGAGCTGCAGAGCCTGTACGGGTTCGATCGCATCGGGCCCAAGACCGCGGTGTACGGGGTCATCGGCTGGCCCGTCGAGCACTCCCTGGGGCCGGCCGTGCACAACGCGGGCTTCGAGGCCGCCGGCGTCGACGGGGTGTACCTGCCGCTCCCGGTGCCGCCGGAGTACGAGCACTTCAAGGCGACCCTGAGCTGCCTTCTCGCCGACGCGGGGCTGGCGTTCCGGGGAGCCAGCGTGACCGCGCCGCACAAGGAGCACCTGGTTCGTTTCGTTGCCGACCGCGGGGGCGTGATCGATCCCACCGCCGGGCGTATCGGCGCTGCCAACACGCTGTCGGTGCGCGACGACGGAACACTCGACTGCAGCAACACCGACGCTCCCGCCGTCCGGGCCGTGCTCGATGAGTTTCTCTTGCCGCCCGGCCGCCGCGTGGCCGTGTTGGGGGCGGGCGGCGTCGCCCGGGCCGTGGTGGAG
Organism: Phycisphaerales bacterium; assembly: GCA_041580235.1. GTDB lineage: Bacteria > Planctomycetota > Phycisphaerae > Phycisphaerales > SM1A02 > JADFOJ01. Next base: position 5,712 of record JBFGEG010000005.1, on the reverse strand, counting down.
AGCTTGAGCCGGGCCGGCCTGGCTGTGACCGTCTTCAGCCGCACGCCGGCGCGGGCGCAGGCCCTCGCGGCCGAGTTCGAGGTCGCGGCCGCGGGCCTCGACACGCTCCGTAGCGGCGAGTTCTCGATCATCGTCAACTGCACGCCCGTGGGTATGGCGGGCGGACCGGCCCCGGACGACTCACCGCTGCCCGACGGCGTCAAGATCGCCGCCGGCGACGTCGTCTTCGACACGGTCTACATGCCCGCACGCACGCCACTGCTGCAGCGGGCGGAAGCGCGGGGGGCGACGATCATTCCCGGTCTCGCCATGTTCCTGCGACAGGCGGCCCTTCAGTTCGAGGCGTGGACCGGCAAGCCCGCACCCATGGAGGTCTTCGAGCGTGTCGTGAGGCCGTAGTTGCTCTGCCTTGGTGCCTTCTTTAGAGCACGAACTTGCTCAGGTCCTCGTCGGCCATGATCTCCGCCAGACGCTCGTGCACGAACTCGGCGGAGATCGTGATCTCCGTCCGGCCCTCGGCCGCCAGGTCCGGCGCGTCGAAGCTGATCTGCTCGAAGACGCACTCCACGACGGTCATGAGACGCCGGGCGCCGATATTCTCCATGCGGCCGTTGGCCTCGGCCGCCAGCTCGGCCATGGCGTCGATCGACGCCGGCTCGAACACGATCCGCAGCCCCTCTGTGGACAGGAGCGCCTCCGTCTGCGTGGTGAGCGCGGCATCGGGTTCCGTGAGGATGCGCTTGAAGTCCGCCTTCGTGAGCGGGTCGAGCTCCACGCGAATGGGAAACCGCCCCTGCAGCTCCGGCATGAGGTCGCTCACGGAGACGCTGTGGAAAGCGCCCGCGGCGATGAAGAGCACCTGATCGGTGTGCACGACACCGTAGCGCGTGTTGACGGCCGAGCCCTCCACGATCGGCAGCAGGTCCCGCTGCACGCCCTGGCGGCTGACGTCGGCTCCGCCCGCCCGGGGGTCGGCGGAGACGGCGATCTTGTCGATCTCGTCGAGGAAGATGATTCCGCTCTGCTCCGTGCGCTCGATCGCCTGCTCGACGATCTTCTCGTTGTCGATGAGCTTGTCCGTCTCCTCTTCCAGCAGGATCGCGCGGGCGCGGGCGACGGTGACCCGCCGCCGCTGCGTCTTGGGCGGCATGATGCTCTCGAGCATGGAGGAGATCCCGGGGTCGAACTGGTCGGGGCCCATCATTCCGACGATCGGCATCACCTGCTTCTCGCGGACGGTGATCTCGATTTCACGGTCCTCGAAGAGGCCTTCACGCAGCTTCTGGCCCATCCGCTCGCGGACGAGGTTGTGATCGTCGGCGGTCTCGGCGGCCTCACCGCCGTCACCGGCCCGCGGCCACGGCTCCCCGGTGGCCTCGCCCAGCAGCAGCGACACCAGCCGGCGCTCCACCGCGGCCTCCGCCTGCTCGCGGACGACGCCCGCCTGCTCGGCGCGCACCATGCCCACCGCGAGTTCCAGCAGGTCCCGGACCATCGATTCAACGTCGCGGCCGTGATAGCCGACCTCGGTGTACTTGCTCGCCTCGACCTTGATGAACGGTGCGTTGACGAGCGTCGACAGGCGGCGCGCGATCTCGGTCTTGCCCACGCCGGTGGGGCCGATCATGACGATGTTCTTCGGCGCGACCTCGCGGGCGAGCTCACGGTCGAGCTGCTGTCGTCGCCAGCGGTTGCGCACCGCCACTGCCACCGCCCGCTTGGCCTTGTCCTGGCCGATGATGTGGCGGTCGAGCCGGGCGACGATCTCCCGTGGCGTGAGACTCATTGCTGGTAGTGATAGTAGGGGAATGCGCCGAGGACAGCGTCCGCTTCCCCTGGGCCTGTCATGTTACGATGCCGTCGCCCATGGCCCTGACCTACCACACCGCCGGCGAGTCACATGGCCCGGCGGTGACCACGCTCATCGAAGGCCTGCCCGCCGGTCTGGCGCTTGACGAGGACTTCATCAACGGCGAGCTGCGCCGGCGGCAGGGTGGCTACGGGCGTGGCGGGCGTCAGAAGATCGAGTCCGATTCGGCGACGGTCCTGGCGGGAGTGCGTCTGGGCAGGACGACGGGCGGGCCGCTGGTCATGCACACGCCCAACCGTGACAGCCGGCTCGACGATCTGCAGCGAACGCCGCCCGTCTACCGGCCTCGTCCCGGCCACGCCGACCTCGCCGGCTCGGTCAAGTGGCTCACCACCGATTGCCGCAACGCGCTGGAGCGGGCCAGCGCCCGCGAGACGGCGGGCCGCACCACCGCCGGTGCCGTCGCCCGGTGCCTGCTGAGCGAGTTCGGCATCACGACCTTCGGCTTCGTGCGGGGGCTGCTGGACGCCGCGACCGACGTGACGCCATCGGCGGAGAACGTCACCGAGCTCATCGCCGCCCGCGACGGCTCGGCGGTCTACTGCCCGGACCCCGCCGCGACCGAGCGCATCATCGAGCTCATCCGCCAGGCAAAGGTCGACCGGGACACCGTCGGCGGCCTCGCCGAGGTGCATGTGTTCGGAGTGCCCATCGGTCTGGGATCCTGCACGCAGTGGGACTGCAAGCTCGACGGGCGTCTCGCGGCCGCCGTCATGAGCATCCAGGCGTTCAAAGCGGTGGAGATCGGCCTCGGGCGAGAGTGCGCTTTTCGGCCGGGCTCGCAGGTGCACGACCCCATCGCGTGGGAATCGAGCCGGAAGAACCTCCCCTCGCTTGGCTTCGTGCGTGCGACGAACAGTGCCGGCGGAATCGAGGGTGGGATGACCAACGGCATGCCCATCGTGGTGCGCGGCACCATGAAGCCCATCAGCACGCTGCTGCGGGGCCTGCCCAGCGTCGACCTCAACACCAAGGAGCCCCAGCAGAGCACCTACGAGCGCTCAGATGTCTGCGCGCTTCCCGCCGCCAGCGTCGTCATGGAGAACGTGGTGGCCTTCGAGGTGGCGCGGGCGTTCACCGAGAAGTTCGCCGGCGACACGATGCTGGAGCTCCGCGCCGCCTATGACGCCTACCTCGATCTCGCGCGAAAGCTGCCGCTGGAGCCGATCGCCCCCCCCGGCCGGATGGAAGCCGATCAGACCGAGGCGTGAACCGCCGCGGGGGCCGCGGGGCAGGCTGATCGACGGGGTCGGCGATCCCCGCTCAGCTCATCTCAACGGGAGTGACCTCAAGCGTGAGGGTGGCGTCGCCGCGGACGACGGTGATCGTGCAGGCCACGCCCACGCGCTCGTCGGTCAGCATGCGGTGGAGGTCGTCGACCCCCGAGACCCCCTCGCCGTCGAGCTCGATGATCACGTCGCCCTCGGCAAGCCCGGCCCTGTCGGCGGAGCTGCCGTCCTCGACGGCAACGACGAGGACGCCCGTGGTCACGTCAAGCTGGTGGCGGAGCACAAGCGCGGCCGGCAGCGGCACGTCCTGGCCGCCGAGCCCCAGCGAGCTGCGCTTGACGCGGCCGTAGGCGATGAGCCGTGTCGCGACGAACCGCGCCGTGTTCACCGGGATCGCCAGGCACACGCCCTGGGCGTTCATGATGATCGCGGTGTTCACGCCGATCACGGCACCACGCGAGTCGACCAGCGGGCCGCCGGAGTTGCCGGGGTTGAGCGCGGCGTCGGTCTGGATGACGTTGTCGATCAGACGGCCGGTGCGTGATCGCATCGATCGGGCCAGGCCGCTGACCACGCCCGCCGTCACCGTGCACTGAAAGCCGTAAGGGTTACCGATGGCGACCACGAGCTGACCGACCTGGATCGCGCGGGAGTCGCCGAGATCCGCCTTGACCAGATCCTCCCCGCGGATCTGAATGACCGCGAGGTCCGTGTGAGGATCGTCACCCACCAGCTCCGCCTCGAAACGCCGCCCGTCGGATCCGACCGCCTGGATGCGGTGGGCGCCATGCACGACGTGGCTGTTGGTGAGGGCGAAGCCGTCGGCCGCGAAGACGAAACCGGATCCCGAGCCGCCGGACCGGTCGTTGCCGCGGCGCGGGCGGCCACGGCGCCGCACATCGATTCTCAGCACCGACGGACTCACGGTCCGGGCGACGCCGGACACGACACGCGAATACGCGTCGAGGAGCACCGCGTCGGCGCCGTCGCCCGGTCCACCGTCGCGAGGGCTGGTCGTGGTGTCGATCAGCCTCAGCATCAGCTTTCTTCGACGAGCTCGGCCTTCACGCTCTCGGCCGGCGCGCCGGGCTCGAACGTGAACGAGTTGCCCCGGTAGTCCACCTTGATCGTGTCGCCGGGATTGAATTCGCCGCCGAGGATCCGGGTGGCGACGGGGTTCTCGATCCGCTGCTGGATGACGCGTTTGAGCGGCCGCGCGCCGAACTGGGGGTCGTGCCCGATCTCGACCAGGGCCGTGCGGGCCGCGGGGCTCAGCTCGATCGACAGGCCGCGGTCGGCCAGCCGCCCGCTCAGGTGCCGGAGCTGGATGTCCACGATCGCCGCCAGATCGTCGGGCGTCAGCTGGTGGAAGATGATCGTCTCGTCGATTCTGTTGAGCAGCTCCGGTCGCAGTGTCTTCTTGAGCAGATCGCGCATGTGCGCTTCGATTTCGAAGACTTCGGCGCCCTGATCCGCCATCTCCAGGATGGCCTGTGAGCCGATGTTGCTGGTCATGACGATGATTGTCTGGCGGAAGTCGACGGTGCGGCCCTGGCCGTCGGTGAGGCGGCCGTCGTCGAGCACCTGCAGCAGTACGTTGCTGACGTCGGGGTGGGCCTTTTCCATCTCGTCGAAGAGCACGACACAGTATGGTCGGCGGCGCACGGCCTCGGTGAGTCGGCCGCCCTCCTCGTAGCCGACGTAGCCGGGAGGCGCACCGATCAGGCGGGCCACGGCGTGCTGCTCCATGAACTCGCTCATGTCGATTCGGACCATGGCGTCCTCGGTGTCGAAGAGGAACTCGGCCAGCGCCTTGCACAGCTCCGTCTTGCCGACACCGGTGGGCCCCAGGAACAGGAAGGAGCCGATGGGACGGGTCGCCTCCCCCAGACCCGCCCGATTGCGACGCACCGCGTCGCTGACGGCGCGGACCGGCTCGTCCTGGCCCACGACACGCCGGCGGATCTCATCTTCCATTCGCAGCAGCTTCTGCCGCTCGCTCTCTACGAGCCGCGTGACCGGGATGCCGGTCCAGCGAGCGACGACCTCGGCGATCTGCTCGGCATCCACCTCCTCGCGCACCATCGCCTTGCCCTCGGCCTGTCGCTTGTCGAGCTCCGCCGCAGCGGTCTCGAGCTGCTGCTCGAGGTCGCGCAGCTCGCCGTACTGGATGCGGGCCGCGGTCTCGAGATCGCCCCGACGCTGGGCCTGCTCCAGCTCGGTATGCTTGCGATCGATTTCGCCCTTGATCGCCTTGATCTTGTCGAGGTCGGCCTTTTCCACCTCCCACTGGGCGGAGAGATGGCGGTTACGCTCCTCGAGACCGGCCAGGTCCCGCTCCAGGGCCACGAGACGCTTCTTCGAGTCCGGATCGGACTCCAGCTTGAGTGCCTCGCGCTCGATCTCGATCTGCATGATCTTCCGCCGCAGCTCGTCCAGCTCGGCGGGCATGGAGTCGTTCTCGATGCGCAGTCGGGAGGCCGACTCGTCGAGCAGGTCGATGGCCTTGTCGGGCAGGAAGCGCTCCGAGATGTAACGGTGGCTCAGCGCGGCTGCCGTGACCAGGGCCCCGTCCTGGATCCGAACGCCGTGGTGCGCCTCGTACCGCGGCTT
>JBFGEG010000004.1:0-68065 GCA_041580235.1 Phycisphaerales bacterium | reverse complement strand
GGACGCCAACGCGATCTTCTGCGACACCTCGGTGAGCGTGGGCGGTGTCTGGTACAGCGTCACCGGTGACGGCTCGACGATGACCGCATCGTTCTGCGAGGTCTTCGCCAGCGACTGCTGCTTCGCCAACGGGACCCCCGGCTGCAGCGACGCCGACTGCGAGGCGATCGTCTGTGCGGTGGATCCGTTCTGCTGCGACGTGAGCTGGGACGGCATCTGCGCCGGCGAGGCTCAGGATCTCTGCGGTGACCTCTGCAGCCAGGCTGGTGGCGGCAGTGCCGACTACGACAGCAAGATCAGCGTCTACTGCGGTGACTGCGAAGACCTGGCCTGCGTCGGCGGCAACGACGACACCTGCGGCCTGCAGTCGCAGGTCACCTGGTGCTCGCAGAATGGTGCGACGTACCTGATCTTTGTCCACGGCTTCGGCGGCGCGCAGGGCAACTTCGACCTGTTCGTGACGTCCGATGGCGTGCCGTGCGACGCCGAGGTCTTCTGCCTGCCGGTCGAGGCCTGCTGCTTCCCCGGCGGGGACTGCGAGGACCTGACCCCCGACGACTGTCGCGATCAGGGCGGCCTGCCACAGGGGTCCGGCACGACCTGCTTCGGCGAGCACGTCTTCAACGTCGAGGAGTGCACGAGTCCCTTCGAGGACATCTCCGGCACGGGCATCCTGGCGCCGATCGCCAGCACGACCGATGACGGCGGTGACGCCGGTATCCCGATCGGGTTCACCTTCGACTTCTTCAAGGACGACCACACGACGGTCGGTATCGCCTCCAACGGCTACCTGACCTTCGGTACTGACCTGAGTGACTTCACCAACGACCCGGTTCCGACCGCGGAAGACCCCAACGACGCGATCTTCCCGCTGTGGGACGACTGGAGCCCGAACCAGAGCGGGACGGTCCACTACCAGACGCTGGGCGCTGCGGGCTCGCAGCGGTTCATCGCCCAGTGGACCAACGTGCCGCACTTCAACACGGGCGATACCAGCACGTTCCAGGCCGTTCTCTTCGAAGGCTCCAACTGCATCGAGTTCCGTTACGGTGATCCGCTCAGCTACGTGGATCCGACGGTCGGTGTGGAGAACCAGGACGGCTCGGATGGCTACCCCGGCGGCTTTGGTCCGGTGGTGGCCAGCGGTGACTGCCTGAGACTCTGCCCGGAGCAGGTCGGCGGCGTCGCCTGCTGCCCGCAGGACGTCATCTGGGCCGTCTGCGACGACAACGTCGCGGACTCCCAGCTCGCCGTGCTCAACCTGGCCACGGGCGTGCTCACGGCGGTCGGCCCCGTGCACCCCGACGCCGACATCGAGGCCATGAGCTACTTCAACGGCAGCGTCCTCGGCGTGAGCGGCGACCTTGGCGACCCGCACGACCTGTCGCTTCTGAATTTCTGCGACGGGTCACTGACGCCGGGCGTCCCCGTTGACTTCGACGTTTTCAATCCGACCCAGGTGACGGGCATGGCCACCGACGGCTACGGGGTGGTGTGGGCCTACGTGGAGGGCGCGGGCTTCGCCACGATCGCGGCCGACGGCACCTGGAGCCTCGAGGTTCCCTACGTTGACCTGATCACCAGGGTCGACGGTGTCGCCGCCTCCGACGACGGCAGCACGCTGTGGGCCATGACCAACGACGGTCGCATTCTCGAGGTGGACGTCGGCTCCGACGCGGTCGCGCTGCTCGCCGACCTGAGCGGGATGTTCTCGGACAAGATCGAGAACCTCGTGCGACGCGGCAACGAGCTGCACTTCTTCGTCGGGGTGGGTGACGACATCGACACCCAGATCCAGCTCGCGACCTATGACCTCGACAGCGGCGAGGTCACGACCCAGTTGTTCGAGAAGGCCGTGGCCGGGGACGTCGAGACGTTCGTGTACGCGTGCGAGACCGATTGCCCGTAATCGGGTCGCGTTCAAGCGGTCATCAGGAGCCGGGACATTGCGTCCCGGCTCCTTTTCTGTCGACGCCTTCACCCCGACGCACGCGACGCGGGCCGATCAGTCACTTGGATTGGCGACGATGGGGCCGTAGGGATCGCTCATGATCGTGAGCATCACCATGCCCTCACAATCGGTCGTGTTGACCGCGCACGGCCACTCGACGGCCTGGCCCGTGGCGGGGTTGATGATGATGACGGCGTTCTGGGCATCGCTGAAGCCGAACAGGACGCCGTTGGCCGTCCACTCGGGCGGAACCCCCGGCACGTTGACGCTCGGCGCGTAATCTCCGGAGGCAAACTCCATCGCCTCCACGTCGGCGAAACCGTGCTGACCGATCAGAAGGACCGTTCCCGCTTCAGGATCGATCGTCCACAGCTTGTTCCCTCGTGCCCCGAACAGGGTGCCGTCGGGACCCTGGGCCAGGGCCTCGAACCTCTGGCCCATGTTCATGACCACCGAGCCCAGCCCGGTGGCCGGGTCGATTCGCAGCAGGTTCTTGGTGCCACCGCCCCCCTGGGGAGTTGCCGACCGGTGGGTGGCGTAGAGCGTCCATTCGTTCGTACCCGTGGCCCGCACCGCGACCATCCCTTCCACGTTGCCGAAGCCCGTGACGGTGGGATACACCGTGGTGCTCCCGGTGAAGACATCGATCTTCACGAGCCTCGTCTGCAGATCGCCGTCGAAGTTGGTCACGCCGTACAGACCCCGGTGGGGACCGCTGGGGATGTAGCCGAGCGACTCGATCTCGTCCACGAGGTTGCCGCTGTCGTCGACGACTTCGCCGATGACGACATACTCGTCCTCGTTGAAGCTGTACCGCACGAGCTCGTCCGTGTCGTCGTCGACGGCGTACATGACCATTTCCGTGATTGACGTTTCACCGGACCCGCTCGCCGGCTCGAGCAGAATGAGAGCGGGAACGGCCGCCGCGGTCGTCAGTCGCCACGCACCTTGGGCGCGAAGTGACCACCATCTCCTGAGTCGCATTCCCTGACTCCCTTGCCAGTCCACGCCTCCGACCACTCACCCTACCATTGGAAACCCGCTCCGGCCGCCTTCAAGACACGAAGGTCCGAGGCCGCCGTGAAGGTGGGCGTTGTGCTCCGGCTGGGCAGACCGTCCCCCGGACCGACACGCGGTCATCGCCGTCTGGCAGCTCTCTTAGAGGACGTTGGCGAATCACTGGCTTGCCGGCAGCGGGGCCGCGGCCGTTGACGACCCCGGGCCCTGCAGACGGCCCAGCTCGTAGGCGACCGCCCCGCACGCGAGGCTGACGAAAAACCGCGCCGCCGCGGGCAGCGAGCAACCCGCACTCCGCGCGGCGCTCCTGAACAGGCGCAGCCGCTCGGATACGGTCAGTGCTCGAACCGATGCGAGCTTGCCGTACCGCCGGAAATCACGGCCGTGGGTGTTGAGCTTCTGGAGATACTCCCGGAAGGTCGATATCTCCAGGCGACGAACGTCCACCTCCGGACCGTACGACACGGCGTCGGTGCAGTGCTCGTCCACGACCCGTTGCACGAGCATGACGTCAGAGCTGCGGTAGACCTCCGGGAACAGCCCTCCGCGGTCAAACACCGTTCTCCGCACAGCCATGTTGCAGGTGTACCCGTAGTAGAGCTCCTTGATGCCGCTGGAGAAGATGTGCTCGTTCTTCTGCGCCTCGTACTCCGCCAGCATGGACATCAGCCGGCTCTCGGACGCGAACCGGATGCGGCCGACGACGATCTGGATGCCCGGATCGCCCATCACCGCCGCGATGCTCGTCAGCCAGCTCCCGGAAGGCGCGGTGTCCGAGTCGGTGAACGCGATGATCGCCCCCGTGGACTCCGCGATGCCCCGATTGCGGGCCGCGAAGTCCCCCTGTCGCGTCTCCTCGAAGAGCCGGAGACGGGGATAACGCCGAATGATCTCCACCGATCGATCCGTGGAGTTGTTGTCGACCATGATGATCTCGAATCGATCAGCCGGATAGTCCAGGCCGAGCAGTGCGTCAATACAGCCCTCGAGATGCCGCTCCTCGTTGTGCACCGGTACGACGATGGAGAAATCAAGATCTGTCTCTGGCATCAGTCTTCCCAGTCGAGCTCATCGATGTGCGCGATCGTGTACTGCCACAGCGTGTACAAGCGATATCCACGCAGCCAGTGCACCGTCTCCGGTCTCGGCCTCTCACGGGCGGCGCTCGGCTCGTCAAGACGCCGCAGCAGGTTGTCCGTATACCGAGCCCAGCACAGGACGAACAGCGGTGTGAGCATTGCTTCGTCAAGGCCGATCGCTTCGGCGTATCGCCTGACATAGGGCCGCGCCCACGCCCCTCGACCGAAGTACGCCGCCCGGAATGCCGTCACGTAATCGCCCGTCCTGTGGGAGCCGGCCCGGGCGAAGGACGCGTTGGCGAGAAAGAAGAAGAGGTCGCATGCGGGCAGGCCCGTTGGTTGCGCCAGCTCCCAATCGACGACGCCCGCCCCGCCTTTCTCCAGGAGCAGGATGTTGGGACGGCTCATGTCACCTTGCTCGAACACGAGCGGGAGGGAATCCCGCCGCACGCTCTCGGCGAGCTGGCGTGTGCGATCCACGAGCGATGCCTCGTCCGGTGACAGGGGAAAGATCTGTGCGAAGTGATCCGACGGCTGCTCAACCAGCCGCTCGTACCACCCCTCGTGACTCGACCGGCTGTGGCGATGCAGCTCGATGAGCCACTCCGTGACCGTTGAGCAGACGCCCGCGAGGTCGCCGCGGAGCGCTGGTTCGAGCGGCGCTCCGACCAGCGCGGTCAGCAGCAGGAGGCAATGACCGTGAAACGTCTCGACGGAGACGAGTCGGGGTATGGAGTCGAATCCGCCCGGGCGCAGTGCGTGCACCGCCTCCAGGTTCGACGCCTCCGTGGCGAGTCGGCCGGTCACGCCCGGAAGACGCCCCACCTTGGCCACCAGACGCGGGTGGCCGTGCCGCGGGTCCAGGATCAGTACCACCACGTGACTCGATGTCCGCGACTGCCCCGTCCGGATCACCCAGGAGGCCGGTTGGGGGACGCCGTGGTCGTCGAGGTGCAAGCGTTGTCGGTTCGTCTCCAGGAACGTGAGGACGGCGTTCACGCGGCACCTCCGCGGCGGGCCACGACGCTGACGCACGGAACGACCAGCCCAAGCAGCGGCGAGCGGAGAATGCCATGGGCGGCGATCGACGCCCAGCGCAGGCCGGGGGTGTCCGGTCGAAAGCGAAGGGCGTACAAGACCGCCGCGCGGTCGCGCACCCCCAGGATCGCATTCGAGGCGTCGAAGTCAGGCCAGTGCCAGGAGACGGCGATGTCCTCCATGCCGAGTCGTCGGAGCATTGAGGTGACGCGTGGCCGGACCGACGGGCGCGGCAGATGACGCAGCGGCCCGCTGCGTGCCCAGCCGCGATCCACCTCTGCGTAGAGCCAGCCGCCGGTCTTCAGCGACGCCACCGCGGACTGCAGCGTTTTCAGTCGCGGGTCCGTCACGACCACCACGTCGAGGAGGTTCCTCGGCGCGGGGGGGCCTTCCCGGCCGTCGCATTCGAGATCCATGCACTCCTCGCTGAACTCCTGCAGTGATTCCCGCAGCCTCCCCCCGCGCGGACCGAGATAACCCACCCGCCCCAACATGGGATTCGGCAGAAGAAAACGCCAGTCGAGTCGCCGTGACGATCGCAGCGCGGCGTCGAAGGGTCTCCGTCCGTTTCGCCCGGTCATCGCCGCCTCTTCCTGCACGCCGCCACGTACTGCCTCCAGATCAAGGATACGACGTGTCGCCGGACCTGTTCGGCGTCCGGCGTGGCGTCGACGACGATCACTCGGGGAAGTCGATCGCGAAGATCGAGATAGCACTGCCGCTGTCGCTCCAGGACGGATGTGCTGCTTTCGCTCTTGCGGGCGTGGAGCACCTCGCCCGGAGCGTCGAGCACGAGGACGAGATCGGGCGCAGGGCAGGCGCGGCTCAGCAGCCACGCGTGCGTCTTCTCCAGGCGGGTGCGGGGCGGCGAAGGCGGAGCCAGGGCGTCGTAGCCGTAACGGTCGAAGATCACCGTGCGCCCCCGTGTCCGGTGATATCGCGCCGCGAGGAACCGGCACCACTGCCGGGCAAACCGCCACGGCACGCCGAAAGGTGAACGCCGGCGGCCGGGAGGCCCCCCGCCCCCGGCCCGGTAGGGACCCATGTACATCGACCGGACGGGCCCGTAGTACGTCCGCCGAAGTCCTTGCGCGAGCGTCGTCTTACCGGCTCCGTCGGGTGCCAGCAGGGCCACACTCAGGGCACGGGGTCGCAGCAGGCCTGCCGCCCGGTCCAGGTGGCGAAGGACACGGTCCCGGATCTTCCGCCCGAGCGTGCCGAACTGATCCCGTGCGGCCAGGCGACGCTCGATGGCAGGCCGCTCGGCAAGCAGCCGGTCCCACTCGCCGGCCCTGATGCACGCGGTAAGTTGCGGCCAGCTCAACGTCGAGCAGCTTGCCAGCCGCTCGGAGATTTCCTGCTCGTCAGTAACCTCGCCAACCAGGGCGACCAGACGCTCGCGCCGGACCGCGGTCACCTCGCGTTTGTCGACGACGCAGTGCAGCAGAAGCATCACCAGCTCGTCGGCCGGCGACGCGACGTAGGTCGGCCCCCGGCGTCTCCGTCCGCCAAGGCAGTGTGAAGCGAGCCCGGTGCGCAGTGCGTAAACCGGCCGGCCGCACGCGACCTCGGTCACGACATCGAGCTCCAGCCAGAGGTCCGAGTCCTCGTCGTAGGCCACGAAGAAGTGATGGGGCGCATGCCCTCGATACGGGAGGCGGAGAAACCCAAGCCCGTCCAGGATGCGGTACGTCTCGGCGAACCGGCTCTCTTCAACGAGCAGGTCCACGTCGCGGCCGTTGCCGACCTGATCGAGCTGGTCGTAGTCCCGCATCAGGCAGTAGCTGATGCCTTGCTCCTCGAGCGCCCGGAACACGCGCAGCAGGACGTCATTCACGGGGATCGGTCCGGTCACCGCGTTGCGTGGCCCGTACGCCGCCCAGCGCGCCATCCAGGATCTCGCGAACGCTGAATTCCCGCAGAAGCACAAAGGCGCAGGCGATCACGAGTGCGATCACCGCGAACTTCAAAAGGAGCCATAACCCCGGCGTGGGCCACGCCACGGCCAGTCCGAAGGTCACACCACTCACGAGGACGCTGCGTGCCAGCGTGGCGGGCGGAGGCATGATCCGCCAGATCCGGTGGACGGCAGCCACCGCGACCATTGCCGCCAGCAGGGCGAGGGCGGTGGTCACCAGCGCGGCTCCGATCATTCCAAGACTCGGAATCAGCAGCAGGTGCCCCAGCAGGGCCAGAGGGACCAGCGGTCCGACCAGGCCGAACGTCCAGGCGGGCTTGCCCGCCGCCGTCAGGATCGCGGTGGTCACACCGATCATCACAATGGCCAGGCCGGCCAAGATCAACGGCGCCAGCGGGCCGGACGCGCCGGCGAAGGGGGCCCCGAACAGCAGGTCGACGATCTCGGCGGAAGCTCCCGCCACCAGCGCCGCCCCGGGCAGGAGCACGAGCACCAGCCGCATCGAGTCGCGTCCGAGATCGCGAGCCTCCTGAAGGCTTCCCGCTCGCAGTGTTCGTGTGAGCGTCGAGAGCAGCAGTGACGCGAAGGTGAGACCGAACAGCACGGGGATGAGTGACAGGCTCTGGGCAGCCCCGTAGACACCCGCCTCGGGCGCCGTGGCGCCGAGGATCTTGAACATGATGAGGTCCAGCTTCTCGAAGATCCGCAGGCTCAGCGCGAACAGGGACAGCGGCACGGCGTAGCCGATGAGCCGCCGCCAGGGAAGCCCTGCATGTCCGAAGGGCGACGGTCGGACATGGCAACGCGCGACGACGAGCTCAACCAACGATGCACCGATGCTGCCGAGGATGGCTCCGCTGACGGAGAGACCCAGCTCCACGAGGAGAATGATCAGCAGCAGCCGCGCGATCCATCGACTCGCGCTGGTGAGTGCCCGCGCTTGAAAGGCGCCGGTCCCCACCAGGATGTGGCGATGCCCCTGGACCAGGCTGAACAGCGGAAGACCGACGGCGAAGAGCCGCAGGTAGCCTGTGAGCTCCGGCTCGCCCAGCGCCCCCGCCACGGTAGAGGCCGCCAGCCACAGCGCAACAGCCGCGCTGCCGCTCACGACGAGATGGCCGCGCACCACCAGTGTCCCGATCGGTTTCCAGTCGTCCGCTTCGCCCACGAGCTGGATCGTCGCCCGCGAGAAGAAGGACGCGATTCCCCACTCCAGCCATACCGCGACGACCGACGCCAGCGTGAACAGTCCGTAGTCGGCGGGCCCCAGCCGCCGCGTGAGATACACCGCGGTCAGGAGACCGGTCGGCAGAACCAGGGCCTCGGCGAGAAGGACGCGTGCGCTCCCATGGATCAGGTGACGGGCGGCGGACAAGGGCGTGGAATCCATCGCTCACCTATTCCGGGGAGTCCTCTTTCTCCGAAGCGTTAGAGTATAGGGTGAGCGGGTCCGGATCCTGTCGCTCACGCCGCGTGTCGGTTCTCGGCGCAAGCCGTCAGCTCCGACCTAACCCCAGAGTCCCAGAACGAGCAGGAAGTCGCTGATGCCGACGATGCAGTCGCAGTCCACATCACCGGCGCAGGCGGCGGTGCAGGGCTGGGGACAGTTACCCCAGTTCCCGACCACCGCGAGAAGGTCGGCGAGCCCCACCGTGCCGTTGCCATCGATGTCGCCGCTAATGGTCGTGTATTCATAGTCGACCACGACCGGAAGATGGTCCGAGGCGTCGTGGAGCGCGTCGGCGAGCGCGTTGGAGCGGGTGACGTCGCCGTAGTAAAAGTTGTCGCCCTCGTTGATGGCGATCTCGCAGTGCTGGCCATCGTTGCCTAGGGCGCGGTAGCTGCCCGGCAGATAGTCGATCCCGACGCCGTCCAGCAGCTCATCCGTCATGAGCTGAAAATCAAACCGGTCGTTCATGCAGCCGCCGGTGAGCGCGCAACTTTGAACGCAGCGGGGCGACTGGGTGTGCTTGACCGCGGCCGAGGGATCCTCGGTGCAGTTCCAGGGCTCGGTGCCGAGCGGATCGAAGGCCTGGCCGGGACCGGGCGAGAGGAAGTGCGCGTACGCGGGCTCCTCGCTGTGATAGAGGTTCATGTCACCGGCATAGATGACGGCGGTGCCCTCCGGCAGCGTGTCCGCATCCTCGCGGATCACCATGGCTCCCTCCAGACGCAGCTGTTCGCTGGCGGCACCCGATGCGTGCATGAGGTGGTTGCCGTAGATGTAGACACTGACCCCGCTATGGCAGGTCAGCTGCAGCTTCCAGCGGTCGGCCTGGCGGCCGCCCCCGGTCACGAAGTCCGCATGCTCGCTCGTAACCTCGGCCAGCGTGTCCGGGCGGTAAAACAGCGCCTGGGCGCCGGCGGCGACGTCCTCGTTGTTGTTGGTGTAAGTGCCAAGAACATAGGTCACACCGGAAGGCGCGACCGCGTTGAGCATCTCCCCGAGGGGGACGACGTCGGCGGACCGTACCTCCTGGAAGACATAGACATGAGGCGCGTCCGCAACGGGCGGAGACTCATCCTCGTTCAGGGCTGTAAAAACGGACTCCAGCGCGCCCGGGGTGCACGCCTCGCTGTTGAGCCTGGCGACGTTGTAGGTGACGATGCGGAGATGACCGGGTCCGGCTTCCGCAGGGACCGCCGCGCACCCCGCCAGGAGCGGGATCCCGATTCCCTGAATGGTCCGCCGCCACCGCATCGGCCCCATTGTGACCAAGAATACCGATGTCGGTCAACGGGCAGGAGCACGGTATCTGAGCAAAGTCGTCTGATCAGACGTCGCACGATCCTGGGAGCCGGATCAATCCCTCGCAGCGAGGCACGGGTGCAGCGGCCCACCGATCGATAATCCGATGAAGGACTCTCGTAACCCGCACGCACTTCGGACGCGGCGCAACAGACCTGAGGGTTTGTCTTGACATTCCCGACCAGCCGCGGCCGGTGCTCTATAACGTCGACGACGGATCCGAGATGGTCTTGGGCGACTGATCGTGCCAAGGCCGCCCGAAGCCCGTGATCAAGCGAGACCGTTACTCGAGATATCCCAGGGCGCGCAGCTTCCTGATGGTCTCCTCGTCGAGGAAAACCTCCTCGGTCTCGGCGGCGTCTTCATTGAGGAATCCCCGCAGACGCGTGTCGAGCGCTGCGACAAGTGCCTGCACGGTCGCCGACGGTTCGCCGGCCAGCAGGTTGGTGCGCTCAAAGGGGTCCGAC
Source organism: Phycisphaerales bacterium (assembly GCA_041580235.1). Classification (GTDB taxonomy): domain Bacteria; phylum Planctomycetota; class Phycisphaerae; order Phycisphaerales; family SM1A02; genus JADFOJ01. The sequence continues at coordinate 57,846 of JBFGEG010000004.1, read as the reverse complement.
TGCAGATCAAACAGCAGACGCGTCTCGATCTGCTCCGGCAGCCAGGCACGGCCGTTCTCGCTGACGCTCGACGCGGGGACATCGACGATGTACTTGTAACGGGCGGTCCGGACGCACTTGAGCTCGTTTGGTAATGCTGAGGCCTCGCAGAACGCCACACGCGGCCGCGGGTTGGTGCCGCCGTCCCACAGCGGCTCCAGCGAGAGACCCTGCATGACCGGGCCCGGCGGCGCGAGGTCGAGCAGGTCCACGATCGTGGGCATGACATCCACCCCGCGGGCGACCGGGCGTACTCGCGTGCCGGCGTGCTCCCCCCCCGGCAGCTTGATGATGAGCGGCACGCGAACGAGCTCCTCGTACAGCGTGTGCCCGTGCATGTCGTAGAAGTGCGCCGGGTCGTGGTCCGCAAACTCATCGCCGTGGTCGCTGACGAAGACGATCAGCGTGTCGTCGTAGAGCCCCCGCTCGCGGAGCGTCTCCACGAGACGCCCCAGCCAGCCGTCGAAGGATCGGACGCCGCCGCCGTACATCGCCCGCGTGATCCGGGGATCCCAGGCGTCCCGATCGACGAGCAGCCGGCGCATCATGTCGTTGTGCCCCTTGTGCTGCTCGCTTGTCGCGGACGCCGACGTCAGGTCGCCGATCCGAGCGGCCAGGGCCGTTCGCAGGGCGGCATGCTCGTCGGGCAGAAAATCGCCGTGCAGATACGGCGCGTGCACCTCGAACGTGTGGAAGAAGAGAAAGAACGGCCTTGCCTCGTTGGCCACGATCCACTCGAACATGGCGCCCATGTTCCGCTCATCGAGTTTGTACATGGACGTCTCGTACCGGTCGAAGCCCTGGTCGAAACCGATGGCCGGATCCAGGGTGATGCCGCCAGTGAACGCAGCCGTCTCGTAGCCGTTGTCGCGAAGCACCTCGGCGAGCGTGATCCGGTCGTCGGCAAGCCGGTCGTATCCCTTGCCCATCCGCATGCGGAGCATGAGGGTCGAGAACGGCTGCACGATGCCGTGGGACGTCGGGTGCAGCGACGTGACGAGGCTCATGTGCGACGGCGTCGTCCACGGCGAAGCGGCGATGAAGCTCTCGAAGAGAATGCCGTCGCGGGCCAGCGCGTCAAGGTGGGGGCTCACCACGTGGTCCCGGTACCCGTAGCAGTTGAGGGCGTCGGCCCGCAGCGTGTCGGCCGAGACGAGCACGACGTTGGGCGGCCGCGTCTCGTCGGGTCGATCGCAGCCGGCGAGACCCGCCGCCGGCACCAGTGCCAGCCACGCCCACGCGCTCGTTCTCAGCCGGTGTCCAACCACGGGGCGAGTATATTCCGGTGCACGCCGCCACAAGATCGTGCCGGGCGCGAGTCCAGGCGTCTCGGCTCCTCCGCGGAAGTGTCACGGGCGGCGTCCGCAGACGCTGTCAAGCTGGGGAATCCGGCCGGGACGTTCAGGATCCGGAGCGTGCCGACCGGAACAACGCGGCGATCCCGACCACGCCGTCGCCGGTGAGGTCGGGGCAGGACTCAACGAGTTCCAGATACTGGTTCGCCGCCTCGCCTCGGAATTGCCCTGAGCGGGCTGACAGCACCAACGGGGGCCCGAAGATTCGATGTAAGTTTCTGCCTTCTCAGGGTCTACCGGTACCCGCGCCCGCCACGGGCCAGACGATCAGCTGGCCGAAACCCACGGTCCGGTGCCTGCACGGGGTGCGATTTGGCCTGCAGCGAAGGCCGATCGCATCCGACAGACAATAAGCCGGTCTCTCGGGGGCCCGGCGGTGCCCATCGCCATGACGACCCCATCCATGTCCAGTTCGAGTCACAAGCCCGCGGCCGCCGCACTCGGCACCGGTCTGCCTCTCGCACTTGGAGACGACTCGCGGGCCCTGGCCGGCGCCCTTGACGAGCTCTTGGGCTGCGGCGCGACCTCGGCCGCGCAGACGCTGCTGAGGCTGGCGCTTCTGCAGCCGGGACGCACGATGCTGTGGTATCAGAAGCTCCTGAACCGCTGGGACGATCTCGGCCGGCCGCCGTTGAAGCCCAATCCGGTCACCCGGCGGATCGCCGTGCTCTCCGACCACACCATTGACAACCTCGCACCGCTCGTGACGGCACTCAGCGCCGGTCTCGGCGTCCATGTCGACGTGCAGGTCATGGCGTTCGACTCGGTCGAGGCTCATGCCCTCGACCCCACCTCTGCGCTGCACCGGCAGCCCGCCGACTTCGTGCTGATCGCGCTGGGGGAGACGTGGCTGCACCGTCAGCTCGGGCCCGGCGGCCTCGTCGCGTCCGAGCGGATCGAGCAGGCGGCCGACATGCTCGACCGCCTCGTTGGTCCGATCGTCGAGCATGCGGAGGTTCTCATCACGAACTTCGCCCCCGGTGCCGTCGCGGTCCCGGGCGGGTACGCGCACGGGGAGGACCGCATCGGCTACGCTGCCGCCCTCGGGCGGCTCAACGCACACTTGCACGCCATGCAGTCGCCCCGGGTCACAGTGATCGACCGGGCACACGCCGTCCACGCAGCGGGCGGACAGCGCGCGTACAGCGCCGCCAACGAGCAACGGGCGGGGATTCCCTATGACGCGGCGTGTCTCGTCACCCTCGCCCGCGAGGTCGCGTTCTCCGTTGCCGCCCTGTGCGGCAAGACCCACCGGGCCCTCGTGCTGGATCTCGACAACACGTTGTGGGGCGGCACCGTCGGCGATGCCGGGCCGCACGGCATCGTCTCCGGACCTGACGACGCCGACGGCAGGGGCTATCACCGGCTCCAGCTGTACTGCCGCAACCTGACGTCGCTGGGCGTCGCGCTGGCGGTCGCGAGCAAGAACTCGCCTGAGGTGAGATCGATCTTCGAGCGCAACCCGAACCTGGCGCTGGGGAGCGACGACTTCTCTTCCATGCAGATCGGCTGGGATCCCAAGAGCAGCTCGATCGCCAACATCAGTTCGGACCTCGGCTTTGGACCGGAGTTCATGCTGTTCGTCGACGACAACCTCTTCGAGCTCGCCGAAGCGCTGGGGCGGCACCCGCACCTGGACGTCATACGGGCGGGGCCGGCCGCGGCGGACACGCTGGCCGCCCTCGCCGCCGGTCGCTACTTCCACACGGTCCGAATCACGGACACGGACTTGAGCCGCCATCGCCACCTGGCGGCCCGGCGAGCCGCCGCCGAGCTTCGCACGAGCTTTGACGACTACGACGACTACCTGGCGGCGATCCGAATCCGCGTCGACGTGCAGCCGTACGGTGAGCCCAACCGCCGACGGGTCGCCCAGATGCTGCAGAAGTCGAACCAGTTCAACCTCACCACGCGGCGGCACACGGAACACGATCTCGACACGCTGCGCAAGCAGGGCGCCGTGATCGGCGTCTTTTCCTACGAGGACGTCTTCGGATCACAGGGCGTGATCGCCGCCGTCGTTCTCGTCCCGAACGGCGGTCAACTGCGTATCGACAGCTGGGTCATGAGCTGCCGCGTCCTCAACCGGACCGTCGAGCAGGCGATCGCCGCATGGATGATGCAACGTGCCGGCACCCGTCCCCTGCGGGGCGAGTTCATCGCCACGGTCAAGAACGGCATCGTCGCCGATCTCTACGCCCGCCTCGGCTTCCGTCGCGTCCTCGCCGATTCGTCCGGAGATCACGAGTGGTGGGAATGCGACCCGACTGCCGATACACCCCCGACGCACCTGGTCGAGCTCAGAACCGACTCCTGGGATCAACACGATGGACAAGAACACAATCGACGAGATCGTGACCGACGTCTTCCGGACGCTGTTCCGCCGGCCCGGGCTCGAGCTGCGTGACGACATGACCTCCGCGGACGTTGACGGCTGGGACTCGCTCAAGCACGTCAGCCTGATGATCCATCTCGAGCAGGAGCTCGGCGTCAGGTTCCGTAGTGAAGAGGTCATCAGGCTCACGAACGTCGGCGAGTTGCGTGGACTGATTCACGAGAAGCTGGCCGACCGACCGGCCGGGCAGCCCGCGGGACAGGCGTGAGCACCACTGCCCCCCCCACTCGAACACGCGTCGGTCGCCCATTGCTCGACGAGCTGACGGCCTACGTCGAAGCTCGCCATCCACGGTCCCTGCCAGGTCTCCAGGAGACGCGGGCCGTGAACCCCGCACGGTTCGATGAGATCGTCGAGATGCACCTGGAATGGGCGATGGCCGCGCCGGGCCGGCTCTCGATTGGCGAGATGGTGGATGCATACGTCCGATTCTGCACGGACGTCGGCCTGGAGCAGGCGCGGTACGAGCGCCGAGGAAGTTACGGGCAGCGCACCTACGACGACGTCTACCAGGCGGTGTACGGTGCGGACAGCATGACCGAGTACCTGTGGGGGGCGTACCTGACCAATTTTCTCTGGCCCCATCACCTGGAGATCGCGATGATGTTCCGCGATCGGTTCGTGGCGAGGCTGGACAACTCGGTGCGAATCGTCGAGCTTGCGCCGGGCCACGGAAGCTGGGGCGTGTGGGCGCTGACGGCCCTCTCCGGGGCCCGTGTCCGAGGCTACGACATCAGCCCCGGCTCGATCGCCATCGCAGAATCGATTGCCGAGGCGGCGGGCGTCCGCGATCGTGCCGACTTCGAGCGTCAGGACGCTCTCGGGCTGCCGAAACCGTCCGACCCCGCCGATGCATGCATCTGCTGCTTTCTCGTGGAGCACCTGGAGCGCCCCGACGCCCTCTTCGCGGCAATCAGCGGGCTGCTGCGCCCTCACGGCACCGCGTTCATCACCGGCGCCCTGACCGCAGCGCACACTGACCACATCGCCGAGTTCCGCCGCGAGTCGGAGCTCGTCGTGCTGGCGGAGGACCACGGCCTCCGCGTGCTGGAAACGTACTCCGGCAGCCCCGAGCGAACGCTGCCCGATGCGCGGTTCCTGCCCCGCTCCATGGCGTTGCTTGTTCAGAAGCGGGTCAACGACATCTGGTAGAGCTGCTTCAAGCGCGCAAAAAAGCCCCTCGAACCGCGAGATCGACTTCGGCACGTCCGGTAACCGGCCGATGAAGACGGGCCGTGCTGTTCAACTCGGTCCAGTTCCTGCTGTTCCTGCCCGCAGTGCTCGCCATCTATGCGCTGCTGCCTCACCGCGGGCAGAACCGCATGCTGCTGGTCGCGAGCTATGTCTTCTACGGATCGTGGGATGAGCGATTTCTCTTCCTCATCGCCCTGTCAACCGTCGTCGACTACTGGTGCGGGCTGACCATCGGACGCGGCGGGCTGACCGGCCGCCAGCGTCTCGGCGCTTCGACGTGGCTCACGCTCTCGGCGCTGTGTTTCGTCACCATCAACTGGTCGGCCGTACGGATCGGCGGGGCCGACGGGTCCGGCGTCGACTGGGCCGCGCTGCTCGAGCCGCTGGGCGTCTGGGCGCTCGGCGGAGCGCTGGCTCTCGTCGCTGTAGCCAACGCGTCTCACCGGCTGGTGTCGCGGCTCGATGATGACCGCCGCCGCACGATCGGCCTGTGGGCGAGCGTCTTGGTCAACCTCACCATCCTCGGCGTCTTCAAGTACTTCGACTTCTTCGTCGGCTCCGCGGAGCAGGCGCTGCAGGGTATGGGGGTCGATGCCCGGCTGATCCGCCTCGACGTCGTGCTGCCCGTGGGCATCTCGTTCTACACGTTTCAGACGATGTGCTACACGATCGACGTGTACCGGCGGAAGCTGCCGCCGACCGATCGCTTCCTCGACTTCGCGTTGTACGTGGCGTACTTCCCGCAGCTTGTGGCGGGCCCGATCGAGCGACCCGGCGAGCTGCTGCCCCGCCTGCAGAGCCCGCGCCGCTTCGAGCTCGCCCGCTTCCAGCACGGGTGCTTCCTGATCCTGCAGGGGCTCTTCAAGAAGGTGGCGATCGCCGACGGGGTCGCCGCGAGCGTCGACTCGATCTACAGCTCGACGGGGACCGTCGGCGCCGTGGACGTCGCGGCGGCGACGCTGCTGTTCTGCCTCCAGGTCTACTGCGACTTTTCCGGCTACTCGGACATCGCCCGGGGCGCGTCCAAGCTGCTGGGCATCGACCTCGTGACGAACTTCCGCGCGCCGTTCTTCGCGCGGAACCCCGCCGAGTACTGGCAGCGGTGGCACATCAGCCTCTCGACGTGGCTGCGGGACTACCTGTTCATGCCGCTGGTGTTCCTGGATCCGAGGCGTCGCATCTATCCGGCCCTCATGATCACGATGCTGCTGGGCGGGCTCTGGCACGGGGCGTCGTGGAACTTCGTTCTCTGGGGCGGATTCCACGGGCTGCTGCTGGTCATCCACGCCGTCTATCGCGACCGGGCCCCGCGGCCCGACGCCGACCGGACCGGCCGCCGATGGCGTGTCGCGGCCGGGATCGCGGTGTTCTTCGCGATCAACTGGTACAGCTTTCTGCTGTTTCGAGCGGGATCGTTCGCTCAGATCTTCGATTTCACCGCGACGCTGGTCACCGGGGCCGGCGGCACGCACCTGTCCATGAAGCTTCCGGCGCTCTCCGCGGTGGTCGGGATTCCCGTCCTGCTCGGTCTCGATCTGCTCGAGTACGCCACCGGCGACGCCCTCGCCTATCGCAGGCTGCCGGCGTGGTGCAGGGGCGCGCTGTATGCATTGCTCATCTTCGTCTTCGTCATGGGAACCGGCAATGAGCCTACTGAGTTCATCTACTTCCAGTTTTGACCAGTCACCTCCGTCGCCGTTTCGACAGGCGGTGGTGGTCGTGCTGTGGACGCTGGTGTGCCTGGCGGTCATCGACTTTGCGGTGGGACGGCTGTTCGCGTCGCCGCCCGCCGGCGTCCGGCCCGGACCCTTGCAACGCCGCTTCGACCAGGGGCGGTCCGTGGAGGGGCAGCTGGCCCGAATGGTCGGCGCGACCGACCGGTCCTCGGCCCCGATGGCGGCGGCCGGGTGGTACGGATCCCGGCCCGACGAGCCGACCCGTGCTGCCCACGACGGCGGGCTGCTGGTGGCGGCGTACGGCATGTCCACGTCGTTCCGGGTGTGCTACGCCATGCAGGCGCTGGACCCCACGCTGACGTTTCGACTCACCGGTGGTCCCAACGCGCCGCTGAGCCACTCCTACGACAGCTACCAGAAAGACCGCGACCGCCACGATGCCGACGTCGTGATGCTGGGTATCTCCGCCTGGGCGCTGGCCGGTCTGGAATCCATGACGCAGATGCTCATCCACTTCGACGCGCCCGCGCCGTACACCTATCCCCTGTACCGGATCAGCGACGGCGAGCTCGTCGCCACGGAGCCGCTCGTTCAATCGCTCGACGAGCTCCGCCGTGCCATGGGCGACGCCGACCGCTGGGAGGCGTTCCGCCGCCAGCTCGCCGAGCACGACGCCTACTACGACGATCTCGTCTTCAGGGGTGGACGGCTCGATGAATCGACGCTCGTGCGTCTGCTGCGTCGTGGCTGGGGCCAGCGTCACATACGCCGTCAACTGGCGCGGGTGCACGACACGGACGGATACCGGCCCGACTCGACGGTCGGGCCCGTTGCCCGCGCGATCGTGCGATCGTTCGCCGAGACCGTGCGCGCCGACGGCCGGTCTGCCATCGTCGTGCTCTTTCACGAGCAGGGCTTCGCCGACCACCTGCACACGCTGCTGGGCCCGATCCTGCGGGATCTCGATCTCGCCTTCGTCTCGACCCACGAGATCGCCCCCGCGTCGGACCTCGACAGCTTTCTGCCCGACGGCCACTTCACCGCCGACGCCGACCGACGGATCGCCCGCCGCGTCCTTGCGATCATCGAGGCGGAGGGTCTGATGAACACTGAGACGCTGCCGCTATCGACGAGTCAAGACACATCGGGCAGCGGCGCATCATCCGCTTCGAGCGGATGAGCGACATCCTCGCCGACCGAGCTTCACTTCAGCTTCGCGCGACCCGCTTGATTCGTTTCGCGACCGGTGGGGGTGCGGGTCTACGCCGCCTCGCTCGTCCGGGGCCGGGAGGAGCGCTCCTGGGTGCTGAGGCAGGTCACGAGCATCTCCTGGAAGTTGTTGATGCCCTCCGCGGCCGCGGCAAGGGAGGTCCAGGTGGACACGGGCACGTTCGCAAACGCGGCGACGACCGCCGGATCAAAGTGCGTGCCGTCGCCTTCGTGGATGATCTGCATCGTCTTCTCGTAGGGCATGGCCTTCTTGTAGGGGCGGTCGTTACGCAGGGCGTCGTAGACATCGACGATGGCGAAGATCCGGGCCTCGATCGGAATGGCATCGCCCGCGAGCCCCTCGGCGTAGCCCGTGCCGTCGTACTTCTCGTGGTGATAGCGCGGGATGGCGATGGCGTCGCGGAGATAGGAGATGTCCTCGATGATCCGGGTGCCGATCACGACGTGCTCCTCGATGATCGCGCGCTCTTCGGGATCGAGCTTGCCCGGCTTGAGGAGCACCGCGTCGGGGGTGCCAATCTTGCCGATGTCGTGAAGCAATGCGCCGCGATACAGGTCTTCAAGCCGCTCGAACTCGACACCAAGCTGAAGGGCGAGAAAGAGGGAGTAGATGGTCACCCGACGTGAGTGGCCCACGGTGGCGTGCTCGCGGGCATCCAGAGCGAGCATCAGGGCGCTGAGCGTCTGCTCGTAGCTGGAGTTCAGGGCGACCGTGCGGTCACGGACACGCTGCTCCAGGAGCTCGCTCCACTCCTGCAGCTCGTCGCGTTGCCGCCGCGTGAGATCGTTGAGCCGCTGGATCTCCCGATGCATCTCGCAGCTGCGGACCGCCTCGCTGACGATCGCCCGCAGGTGATCGTCATCCCAGGGCTTGAACAGAAAGTGGCTGACCTTCCCCTCATTGACGGTCGCGACGGTCGCCTGGAGGTCGGCATAACCCGTCAGCGTGATGCGGATGGCGTCGGGGCGAATGGCGATGGATCGCTTCAGCACCTCGGCGCCGGCCATCCCCGGCATCTGCTGGTCGCAGATGATCACGGCCACGTCTTGCTGCTCGAGGATTTCGAGCGCCTCGGCGCCGCCGGAGGCGGTGAGCAGCTCGTGCCCCGCGCGACGGAGTGTGCGCTGCAGCGCCCGCAGCACCAGCGGCTCGTCATCGATCAACAGGACCTTCGCTGCCATCGCGCCCTCCTTGTGCTCGCGGGCTCGTGCCCGCGGGCCTCGTTCACGCCGCAAGCTGCTCCTCGGCCCAGCGGAGATCAAACGCGGTGAAGCTCCGGGGGATCAGCAGGACGCCGCTGCCGGCATGACGCCGCCGCGGCGGATCGCTCTCCACGGGGTCGGCGAGCATGACGAGCTTGCGGTGTCCCTTCGCGGCCAGCGTGGACGCCAGCCGGCACGCATCGGGCTTACGGTCCTCCGACAGCGCGATGATCATCAGGGCGTCGCCGGGCAGCTCGGCGTCGGTGTCGACGCCCGAAGCGTGTCTGACCTCATAACCGAAGTGCTGAAGGAGAATCCGTCCGACATCCTGGGCCCCCGACTCGCCGGAGAACCACACCGCGGGCTTCGGGGGTGCTTCCTCACCGGGCTCGGTCGGGGAATCCTCGATCGCCAGCATCTCGTCCGTCTCCGCCACCCGGCCCTCGAGCCAGCTGAGGACATACAGCTGGTCGGATTCCGTGATGCCCAGGAAGCTCACCGCTGCCTCCGCCCGTTTCGCGAGCTCCAGCGGAAAGTCAAACCCCATGCCCATCACCTGGGCCAGCGTGTCTCCCAGCATGACGATGGCCAGCAGCTGCGCAATGGAATCCTTCTCATCGAAGCTCTCGTCATGATGGTGCTGAACGACTCGGCAGACGGGATCGGGCAGGCCCCACCGGGTAAGGATCCGGTAGCCCGCCTCGGTGTGATCAAGGCCGAGACGCTCCCGCTCCAGCTCGAGCAGATTGACTTTGCCGCTGCGGTCGCGCAAGACCTCGCCGAACGCCTTGGGTTGAAAGACCACCATCGCCAGCTGCCCGATGTCGTGAAGCAGACCTGCGATAAACGCATCGACCGGCGGCCGGAAGCCGATCCGGCGACCGATGAGCTCCGACGCCGAGGCCACCGCAATGGCGTGCCGCCAGAGGGTCTCGTGATCCTCGCTCGCTTGGGCGGTGGGAGCCACGGCACTGCGGGCGCAGATACCGATGACCTGGTTGCGTACGGCCACCGAGCCCAGCATCACGACGGCCCTTGTCAGCTGGGTCACCCGCCCTCTCGCCCCGTAGAAAGGCGAGTTGGCGACGCGGAGAATCTTGGCGGCCATGGCCTGGTCCTCGGAAAGGACCCTGGCCAGATCCTCCGCCGAAGTCTGCGGCGACTTGGTAACCTCCAGGACCCGGCCGACGATCCTCGGCAGCGGAGGCAAGCTCTCGATCTGATCGATGAACTTCGTCTTGCTGGTGACGGTCATTTGACCTCCTCCCAGATCGTGATCACGTTGCCGAAGCACATGTCTCCGTCGCGTAGCGGCTCAACGTGCCACTGGCAGGCTCGCCCGTCGAGCTGCAGACGACCGGAGAGGCCGCAGCGAGATCGGCCCGCGGTCTGTTTGACGATCGCGTAGAGATCGCGCTTGAGGGCGGTATCCGCCGGGCTCCCGACGAACTCCTGGGTGGCCGCGGCCAGCTCCATCGCCTGGCGATTCGCCGCCACGATCAGCTCATTCTCGTCGATCGCCACCACGCCCACGCGGAGGGTCTCCAGCAGCGTCTGCCACGAGCTCAGCCCGGCCGCGGCGTCGAGGGCGCGCTCCTCGAGCATCTTGTTGAGCTCGATGAGCTTTCGGTTCTGCGCGAGAACCTGCTCGGCAAGCCGTCGGTTCTCCGCCTCGAGCTCGTACTGCTCGAGAGCCCGCCGCAGGTTGAGCTTCAGCTCCTCGTCATTCCACGGCTTGGTGAGGTACTTGTAAACCTCACCGTCGTTGATGGCATCGATGATGGTGTCTACCTTGGTGTAGCCGCTCAGAATGATGCGGATGGTGTCCGGCCACCGGTTGCGGACCTCGCGGAGCAGCTCGACCCCGGTCATGCCCGGCATCCGCTGATCGGTCAGGATCAGATGAGCCGGATGGCTGGCGAGCTTCTCGAGCGCCTCCTCCCCGCTGCCGGCGGTGTCCAGGTCGTACGGCTCTCGTCTGAGCAGACGGCGCAGCGACCGCACGATGCCCTCTTCGTCATCGACCAGCAGGACACGATGACGGCGGCTCTCGGCCCCACCAGCGTCTCCGGCCGGTTGGATGGATTGGACGGCGGCGAGATCAAGCGGCGAGTTCACCGTGGCTCTCCTTCGCTTCGGGAGGACCGGTGACCGGCAGCTCGATGCGGAACATCGTGCCGGCGCCTGCCGTGCTCCGGACATCGATCCGGCCCCCGTGGGCTTCCACGATCTTGTAGGCGAGGTGCAGCCCCAGACCCGTGCCCCGGCCCATCTCCTTGGTCGTGAAGAACGGCTCGAAGACGCGGCTGAGGATCTCGGCCGGCATGCCGCAACCGGTGTCGGCGACCTCGATCCAGACGATGTCCCCGTCGTGACCCGTGCGGATGGTGATGGTGCCGTGATCCGCGATGGCCTGGGCGGCATTGACCAGCAGATTCAGGAAGACCTGTCCGAGCTTGCCTCCGTAGCACGGCAGCCCCGGAACGTCGCCGAACTCACGGACGATGTCGGCCTTGTACTTGAGCTCGTTCCAGGCGACGTTGATCGTCTTGTCCAGGAGATCGTTGACGTCCTCCTCGGCGACGTCCGGGCTGTCAACGTGGGCGAAGTCGCGGAGGTCGGCAACGATCTCGCGAACACGGTTGGCGCCCTCGATCGACTCGCTGATGAGATCCGTCACATCCGCGAGAATGAAATCGAGATCGATCTCCTCGCGAACACGCTGGATCTCGTCCAGCCTCGCGTCCAGCTTCGAGCCACCCGGCCCGTGTGCCCCTACGAGCTCGTGGTAGGCGGCGAACATGCGCTGGAGATCCTTCACGTACTGCCGCAGGGAGTTCAAGTTGCTCGAGATGAAACCGATCGGGTTGTTGATCTCGTGGGCCACGCCGGCCGCCAGCTGGCCGATGGAGGCCATCTTCTCCGACTGGGCGAGATGGCTCTGTGTGGTCTGGAGCTCCCGGAGGGCGGCCGCCAGCTCCTCCGCAGGCTGGTTCGACTTCGGGCTCCCCGGTGAACGATCGATCTGCTGGTCCCGCACGACAGCCCCCCCGCCGATCTCGGCCCCGGCGTATTCCCTATGACGTCGGCTGCCGATCCCCCCACCTTGAGACCGCGGCCGCGGGGAAGCGGGGCAAGCCCGCGTGTCGCCCGCCGACACAACGAGGACCGGATTACCGGAGCCTGGTTGGCGGGTGAGCGGCCGTCGGAAACGCCCGCGACCGCACTCGATACAATGCCCGCCTTTGACCAGGGAGCCGCAGGGAGCTGTTCGATGCGATTGCTCACGATGCGAAACGTCACGATGACCGGTGTCCTGTGCCTGGCCGGCTGCCAGTCGGTGTACTACGGGGCGATGGAGAAGCTCGGCCAGCACAAGCGGGACATCCTCGTCTCGCGGGTGGAGTCGGCGCGTGACGAGCAGCAGGAGGCCAAGACGCAGTTCCAGAACGCCCTTGAGCAGTTCACCGCGGTGGTGGGCGTCCAGGGCGGTGACCTGCGTGTCAAATACGACCAGCTCGCGACCGAGCTGGAGCGCTGCGAGGCGGACGCCACACGTGTGCGGGACCGTATCAGCGGAATCGAGGACGTTTCCGGTGCGTTGTTCGAGGAGTGGGAGCGCGAGCTGACCCAGTACTCGAGCGCGGACCTGCGACGCCGCAGCCAGGAGCAGCTCCGCACGACCCAGGACCGATACGATCAGCTCCTGCGGACGATGAAGCGGGCGGAGGGCCGTATGGAGCCGGTCCTCGTCGCGTTCCGGGACCACGTGCTGTATCTGAAGCACAATCTCAACGCGCAGGCCATCGCATCGCTGCAGGGCGAGGTCGTGGCGCTCGAGTCCGACATCGCGGCGCTGGTCGAAGAGATGGAGGCGGCCATCGCCGAGGCCGACTCCTTCATCAAGATGATGGGAAGCGCCTGAGCCCGTTCAGCCGCGCGCGAACACGAACAGGACCGTCGCCCCGACCGCGGCGACGGTCAGCCCGAAAAGCACCAGCTTGATCCGGCACGTGCGGCCGGACAGGGCACAGTCCACGCCGGCCGCGCAGTGCCGATCGATCGCGGGGTCGTCGAGCCGCCACGCGGCGGCGCACTCCGGGCACACCGTGACCCCGTCCGCCGGATCAACGGGCAGGCCCGTCAGCCCGTAACCGCAGTGCGGACAGCGGCGGTGCTTGAGCAGAACCGCCGTGACCCGGTGGCGTTGAGCCCGCCGACGTCGGGCGAGCCACACCGGGAGAAAGACGATCCCCGCGAGGCTCGGCGCCAGGATCGCCGGGTTGGTGAGGGTGCTGACGAGGTCCTTCCACGCCACCCGGCCCTCGAGCAGGACCGCGGCTCCGAAGCCCCCCAGCAAGAGCACGCCGAGCACGAGCGCGACGAGGGCCAGCGGCCGGCACCTGGCCCGTCCGGGGACGATGGACTCGACGATCTGCTCCAGCTCACGGGGCTCGATCGCGCCCCGACGCGGCATCAGGTGCATGCGCAGCGGGTCGAGCTGGGTCGTCTCGCGGCCGCGGGCGTCCACGATCTTCACAACGCGGCCGGGGATGGAGTCGGCAAGATCGATCATGTCAGTCACGGCCGGGATCCTCCGGATCGATGACGCCGAGAAGAGCCTCGGCCTCCTCCATGTGCTTGCGGTTGTCCTCGGACTGGCCGAGATCCGGGTTGCTCATCGCCCCCCGGAGCTGCGTCATGGCCTGGCGGGCCTCCTTTGCGTGGCCGAGCCGGTGGTGGGCCATCGCCATGAACGCGAGATCGGCGGGCACTCCGCCCTGGTACTGCTGCGAGTAGTGGGCGTGCGAGCGGGCAAGGGTCTCCAGGGCGGCTTCGTCGTCGCCGAGGCGGTAGTGCAGGATGCCCTTCGTGTTGATGTAGGCGGCGCCGTCGGGCTTCTCGGCGAGCACCAGCTCGATGGCGTCGAGTGCCGCGCGATAATCCTGCTCGGGCTGTTGCGGCTCGCGGGCGATCTGCCACGCCGTGTTGCCAAGCTCCTTGAGTGCGTCGTCGAGCCGCGCTCCGTGCTCCCACTCGCGGGCGAGCTCGACCTGCTCGCGGGCGATCGGCAGCGCCGCGGCGGGATCGCCGCGGCTCATACTGATCTTGAAGAGGACCCGGACCGCCATGACCTACGGCCGGTTCACGGGCGACCCGCTGTTTCGAAAGATGTTCAGCGCCTCCACGAGTAGCGGTTCTGCCGTGTCATACTCGCCACGCCCGAAGTGCCACTGCGCGGCGATGTCGATGAGCACGCGGGCCAGGAAGGTGCTGTCGGCCGGGACCGCCCGTCGCCACGACTCGAGCAGCTCGGGCATCAGCTCGTCGGCCTCCGCGTCCATGCCCGCCATGGCGACCACGTTGACCAGGGAGTTGATGGTCAGGGCGATCTGGAACCGCTGGTGCGGCGCCAGCTGCTTTCGAATGCGAATCGACTCCCTCAGGAACGCCGCCGCTTCGTCGAACTTGCTCTGGTTGACGAGAAACCCGCCCAGCACGGCCAGCGTCTCGCTCACCGCGAGGTTGTCCGCCCCCGGCTGCGCCAGGGCGATCCGCACGGACTCACGCAGTGCTTCCTCGGCGGCCTCGTCGTCACCCTTGGTCACCAGCAGGATGCCAAGGCGGCCGAGCGTGTTGGCGACGTGGATGTCGTCTGCGCCGAACTGCTCGCTCCAGAGCCGCATGGACTCGCGGTAGAGCGCCTCGGCGCCCTCGAGGTCGCCCTCGGACTGGAGCTGGAGCGCCCGGCTGCTCAGCGTCGCCGCGACGGTGGCGTGGTCGTTGCCGAAGACTTCGCGGGCCGTGACCAGCACCCGCTCGACGTCGGCGTCGGCGGAGATCGCCTGGTCGGGGCTCGTCGAGACAAACAGACTCTGAAGGAAGTCGGCGATCTGCTGGGAGCGTTGCGCCTCGCGTCGGGCCTGGACGAAGCCGGCCGTCGCCAGCCCGAGACCGGTCACGAGCGCGACCGCGATCAGCGCGACCGCGGTGACCCCCAGCCGGTGACGCTGCACGAACTTGCGGAACTTGTACCCGACGCTCGGCGGCCCCGCGATCACCGGCTGGTTCTCGAGGTACCGCTCGATGTCGCCGGCGAGCTCGCTCGCGGACTGGTACCGCCGGGTGCGGTCCTTCTCCAGGGCCTTCATGACCACCCAGTCCAGGTCGCCGCGCATGAGCCGGCTGAGCGATCCGGGCTCGGCCCGCCTGAACAGGGCGATGTCGGTCCCTTCCTTGCCCTCGAGCGTTCCCAGCCGCGTCGACGGCTTGGGCGGCTCCACCTCCCGGATGATCCGCTGGATCTCCCCGTAGCCGCCCGCTCGCAGCGTCTGGGAGTCGAACGGGGTCGTGCCCGTCAACAGCTCGTAGAGCAGCACGCCCAGGGAGTAGATGTCGGTGCGGGTGTCCACGTCGAGGCCGCTGATCTCGGCCTGGTCGGGGCTCATGTACTCGGGCGTTCCGATGAAGTAGCGGAACTCCGTGAAGAGGGTCTTCTCCGTGAGCCTGTGACTCGTCGCCTTGGCGATGCCGAAGTCGATCACCTTGGGAACGGGCCTGGTGTCGTGAAGCGTCACGAGCACGTTGGACGGCTTGATGTCCCGATGAATGACGCCCTTCTGGTGGGCGTGCTGCACGGCGTGGCACACGTCGAGAAAGAGATCCAGACGCTGCCGCATGGAGAGCTTGCCCTTGTCGCAGTACTCGGTGACGGAGATGCCCTTGACGAGCTCCATCACGAAGTAGGGCCGCCCCGTCTCGGTCGCGCCGGCGTCCAGCACCCGGGCGATGTTGGGATGATCCATCATGGCCAGGGCCTGCCGCTCGGCCTCGAAGCGGGCGATGACCTGCTTCGTGTCCATGCCGAGCTTGATGATCTTGAGGGCGACCCGGCGCTGAACCGGCTCCTGCTGCTCGGCCATGTAGACGACGCCGAAGCCGCCCTCGCCGATCTGCTGGAGGATCTTGTAGGGGCCGATCCGAGTGCCGGGACCCTCCGACACGGGGCCTCGATCGACCAGGACCGCCTTCGTCACGCTGTCGTCCGGGCGGAGCTTCATCCGCGAGGTGCCGCTGTCGGTGTGGGCCAGAAGCGATTCCACCTCCGCCCGCAGGTCCAGCGCGGCATCACACTCTTCATCCAGGAAGGAGGCGCGGTCGGCGGGATCCAGCACCCTCGCCTTGTGAAAGAGCTCCTCGATCCTGTGGAGTCGGTCGTTCGTCATCATGCCACCCTTACACGCGGGATTCCGCCGGGCCGTCCCTCATCGCGGCCTCGCGGGCCAGCCAGGCCTTGGCGAACGCCCAGTCCCGCTCCACCGTCGCCACCGAGATCTCCAGCGACCCGGCGATCTCGCGCATTGCGAGACCCCAGATGACCTTCAGCTTGACGACGTCCGCCTTGCGTGAATCGACGGTCTCGAGCCGCTCCAGCGCTTCCACAAGTGCCTCGACCTCGATCTGCGAACCCCCGCCCTCCGTGCGCCCCCGGCCGTCATCGGACGCGGCGTGCCGGTTCAGGTCCAGCGTCACCTTCTGCACGTCGCCGCCGCGTTTGGCGGCCGCCCGGCGTCGCTGGTAGTCAACCAGGACGCGCAGCATGATCTTCGTGGCGATCGCGAAGAACTGGCCGCGGTTGTCATAGGCCTTGCGCTGCCTGATGATGTCCAGGAATGACTCGTTGACCAGCGCGGCCGGCTCCATCGTGATGCCGGCCAGCCCGCGGCCGAAACGCTTCGCCATGTGCCCCTCGGCGACCTTCTGAAGGTCGTCGTAGACGACCTTCATCAGCTCGTCCATCGCGCCGTCCCGGCCGTCGTTGACGTCCTTGAGCATCCGCGTGATGTCCTCGCGTTTCACGCCCATCCGTTGATGGTACGCCCCTTGTGCAGCCGCCCGCGGAGCCGGGCCGATAACTCCGGACGTGACGAAGCACACGCCCAGCGATCTCGCCTCGTGGTTCAGGTCGCTGTATCTCAGGGAAGCCTGGCGCCGCATCGGCTTCGAAACGGCCGGTCGCCCGATCGCCCTCTACGGCGCGGGCAGGCACACGCACCGCCTGCTACGCATCGTTCGCGACCAGGAGGGGGGCCCGTCGGTGATCGTGATCTTCGACGACGGGCCCGGCGAGACAAGCGAGATCGAAGGCATTCCCGTGCGCGACCCCGAATCGACGGACCCCTCGTCAGTCGCTGCGGTGGTCATCTCGACCGACACCCTTCAGGAGCAGCTGGGCGCGCGGGCGCGGCGCTGGGCGGCGCGGGCGAAGCCCGGCCGCCGTCCCGCCGTCGTCGGGCTCTACGAAGACCTCCCCGACGGGCCCTATGAGACGTTTCCGGGTCTCCTGGTGCGTCAGCGCGCATCGGGCGGCCCCGTGACACGGCACGCCGCGGTGCCCCGGCCGACGGTGACACAGCCCCGGCGACCGCCCGACCGCGTTCCCGGCACGGTCGAGCCGGTGATGGATTACGTGACGCTGCTGGAGACTCCGTCGTACCGGGTTCACCTGCATGCGCTGCGTCTTTCGATCCCCGACATCTTCAAGCCCCACCAGCTGTATCCCGGCAGCGACCAGAGGCCCATCGACGACATCCGCAACGACGACTTCGTCACCCGGCCGGAGCCGGGGCTGATCACGCCCGACACGCGGATCTCGGTGGTGGGAAGCTGCTTCGCCGTGCGGTTCAAGAAGTGGCTCGTGGAGCACGGTTACAACTTCTGCCAGTTCGAGGACGGCCCCATGGCGAACATGGGCTCGGTTCGCTGCGGGCCGATCTTCAACACCGGAAGCCTCCGCCAGCTCATGGAGTGGGCGTGCGAGGGCTTCGACGCCGACGAGCGTTACTGGCCCGTGGACGAGTGGCTCTTCGATCCCTACCGCAAGGCGATCTGCTGGCCGGACGAGGCCTCCGCCGAGGCCGAGCGGGCCGCGCACTTCGACGCCGTGCGGCGGATGCTACGCGACTCGGAGGTCCTCATCGTCACCCTGGGCCTGTCCGAGGTCTGGCGGAACCGACGTGACGGCTGCGTCTTTCACCTCATGCCGCCCCCGGAGATCCACGACCCGGACCGCCACGAGCACGCGCTGCTCACCGTCGCCGAGAACGTGGACAACCTCGAGCGCATCTACGGCATCGTCCGCACCGCCAATCCCGGCCTTCGTCTGGTCGTCACGCTGAGCCCGGTGCCGCTGCTGGCGACCTATCTCGATCGCCACGCCGTGGTGTCGGACACCGTGAGCAAGGCCGTGCTGCGGGTCGCCATCGATGCCTTCTGCCGATCCCATCCCGATGTGATCTACTTCCCAAGCTACGAGATCGCGACGCGTCTGCCGGACTGGCCCTACGCCGACGACAACCGTCACATCCGCAAGACGCCGACCGTTGACCGGATCATGGGCAACTTCATCCGGCATTACGGCGGCCCCGTGCGCCCGCGGCCGATGGCGAAGGGAACCCGGCGGCTGGTTGGACGAAGCTGAACGAATGCCGTAAGGTCCGCGGGCGATCCGACCGGAGCAACGCCAATGCAGGGAACGCTGCGCCGAGTCACCAGAGCGTGCTATGCCGAGGCGCAGTTCCGCGCGCGGCAGGCGTACTATCTCACCCCCAACGTGCTCCGGCCGAGCGTGCCGATCTCCCCGACGTATCGTGGCTATCTGGAGACGCTGCGGTCAGGTGGTCTCGTCCGTATCCCCGGTGAGTTCCTGCCCGTCGCCGAGCACTTGTGTCAGCGCTACCTGCCGCAGCTCGAGCGCTTCGCGCGCGACGGCGGCGACGTCTCGCATGACCATATCGTCAGGATCCAATCCCAACCGGAGATCGACCGCCCGTACGTTGCCTCGCTCTCGTTCAAGGATCCGGCCCTGGAGCATCTGTACTTTCACCGGGATCTGCTCGGCATGCTCTACAACTACTTCCACCGCCAGCCGTACTACCGCAACTATCCGGTGATCGTGAACACGTCCTACAGCGGCAGGAACCGCCCGCACAACCAGGGCCTCTATCACAAGGACGGCGGCATCCATCAGATCAGCTACATGCTCCTGCTCAACGACGTCACCGAGAGCGACACGCACATGGAGTATGCGCTCGGCACCCATCGGCAGTGGCAGCAGACCACCCACTTCACCGACCGAGGCAGCATCTCCCAGCACGACGTGGCCCGACGCTATCGCATGGAGCCGGTCACCGGCCCCAAGGGCACGCTGTTCCTCTTCGATGCCGGAAACGGCTTCCATCGCGCCGTGTACAAGGAAACCTCCACCCGCATCATGCTGCATCTGAACGTGAGCACCGGCTCGAACCTCAAGCCCGATCGGTATGACTCTCGGGCCGGATGGGACCGGCTCAGAGGGTTCCCGCCCCACGTCTCACGGATGATGGACAAGATCGTCGCGGGCCCGGACCGCCCGTAAGCCGGCACGTCATGAAGCGGGTGCCGGCTCATAGCGGGGCAACGGGCACATGTCGGGCTCCACGAAGCCGTGCTCCTCGGCCTCGAGGTCGCGACCGCGCGGCGAGTAGAAAAGACGCATGAGCGTCTTGTGCAGCAGGTGGGGGTGGGTGTCGCAGAACTCGTCGGCGTTGCTCACCGGGAACATCGCGCCGTAGGCCTGCATCGTCGCGTCGATGATCTGCATGAACGCCACCGTCATCGTCTCGTTGTAGCCCTCACCCGGGCCCTGGGGCACGTGGTGCGCGGCGTTGTACGCCTTGATGCCGGCCCGCATTCGCTCGGTTGCTTCCTGAACAGAGTGATCCTTGAGGTACAGATAGGCGACCTTGACGTGGGCGCGGTGCGTCCATTTCTCGAACGGCAGCGTACGCGCCTCGAACCGGGCCAGGAACTCCTCGTCGGTGATGTGGCTCGCGCTCACTCTTCGTCGCTCGCGACGGCAGCGACCAGGGCGAGGTCGCCGGGCTTGACCGAGTCCATGTTGAACTTCTTCGCCGACGCCGCCATGCGGGTGAGGGCGGCAGCCATGGCCATGGGCGGCTTGGTGTCGCCCTTCTTGGCCCGATGAAACCGCACGGGGTTGATTCGGGCCACCACGTACGTGCGCAGGTACGGCGACTTGAAGCCCCGCTCGCGAAGGGCCTCGATGATTCTCTTGACCCTGGCGTCGATTTCCGTGACGCGGGCCGCGTAGTCGGTTCGCTTGCGCAGGCCCGCGGGCAGCGTGGCGTCGGTGAAACGATCCACCTTCTTGAGAAACGGGCTGTACGCACCACCGGCAAACCGCTTGTTCTGCTCGTAGACGATCCCCAGGGTGAGCAGCTGCGGTTCCTCGAACTCGGCGGCGTAGGACGACTCCTTCGCCCGCGGGCGGCGGGCGGCGAGCGCCCGGGCCATGCGGATCACCTCGAGGCTGCGGTCCTTGAGGTTGTGGGCCTTCTCCGTGTTGAGGGCGAGGATGCGAAAGGCGAGATCCTCGTCGGGCGACACGAGGGCGGTGATCTGTTGTAGCCCGAGCACCTTGGCCGCGGCCAGGCGGTGGCGACCGTTGGGGGTCCACAGCCGTCCGTCGGCGCCGCGGACGACGATCAGCGGATCGAGGAACGAGCCGCTCTCCTCGATCTTCTTCGCGAGTCTCTTGGTGTGGGTGGGCGAGAGATCCCGCTGGAAGGGCGTGGGGTCCACGGACTTCAGTGGCAGCGAGGCGAGCAGGATGGGGCGCCCCGACAACGGCTCGTGATACGCGCCGATGGCCGTGCCGCCGGCCGCCGCGACCTCGGCCACGAGCGGTGCAACGTCCCGGTCGTCGAGCGCCAGCGAGATTTCGCCCGCCGCCAGCCCCCGCTTCTGACTGGCCGGGGTGAGCCGCTTGCGGGCCGGGGCCTTCTTGCGCCCCGTCTTGCGGGCCGTTTTCTTCGTCTTCTTTTTCTTCTTCTTCGCTGCTGTCGCCATCAGTCAGCTCCCGCGTCGGAGGCATTGTACCAGCCTGCAGATCGGCGCCGTTGACCG
The DNA here is from genome assembly GCA_041580235.1 of Phycisphaerales bacterium. GTDB lineage: Bacteria > Planctomycetota > Phycisphaerae > Phycisphaerales > SM1A02 > JADFOJ01. Next base: position 36,787 of record JBFGEG010000004.1, on the reverse strand, counting down.
TGAAGCCGCGCGGACGACGCGATCGAGGCCGTGATCGAGGAGCTCGTCATGCAGCGCGGCGTGATCCGCGAGGAAGCGTCAGGACGCCGCGGGAGACGCGGCCGCGGGGCCCTTGCGAGGCAGGTGAATGACGAAGTCGCTGCCCCGGCCGATGTCGGAGTGCGCTTCCAGTCGCCCCCCGTGCTCCTCGATGATCCGTCTCGCCGTGGAGAGCCCCAACCCCGTGCCGCCGGCCGTGTGCGAGACGTACGGGTGGAAGATCTGCTCCAGACGCTGCGGCTCGATGCCGGGCCCGGTGTCGATGACGTGCACCCGCGCCTCGTCCTGATCGGACTCCACCCGCAGAATCAGCTCTCCGCGGGCGCCCGGCGAGTCGTCGCCGGCGACGCCGTCGCTCATGGCCTGGGTGGCGTTGATCATGAGGTTGAGCAGGGCCTGCTTGAGCAGGCTTTCGTCGACGTGAACGGCGACCGGCTCTTCGGGAAGGTTCGTCCTCATGACGATGCGGTTCTGGTCGCACTGAGGGTGGAAGAAGTCGCGCAGGTCATTGACAATCCCGACGAGGTCGCGAGGCTGGGCGTCGAGCCGGACCCGTCCGGCGAACTGGAGAAAGTCGGTCAGGATGGCGCCGAGCCGCTCCGCCTCTCTCGACAGGGCGTCGAGACGCCGCAGCAGCTGCGTCCGGTCCTCGCCGGGCAGGTCCGCGTCGTTGATGCCCTCGGCCAGCAGCTGCGCGTTGAGGCCGATGGTCGAGAGCGGGTTCTTGATCTCGTGGGCGAGCCCCGCCGTCATCGAGCCCAGCTCCGCCAGTCGCTCGGCGTTGCGGGCCCGGCGCTCCGCCCGCCGGGCGCGATGCTCGGCCCGACGAAGCAGCACCTGCAGCAATGGTGCCGCGCACAGCAGACCCGTGACGATACCGAGGAGTACCCAGAGCACCCACACGATCCCTATCTTAGGGTCATCCGCCGGCCGGTCCCCGTGAGCCGATGCCGATGCCGGCGAGCGGCATTCACCAAAAAAAAGGGGTGGGTGCCGGGCACCCACCCCTCCGGCTGCGAAATGCTCAGGCCTCCACCGGCTCCGGCGTCTCGTCCTTCATGGCGGCGCGGCGGGAGAGTCTGATCTTGCCCGACGACTCGTCGACCTCGATCACCTTCACCTTGACGACGTCGCCGACCTTGACAACGTCCGTGACGGACTTGACGAAGCCCTCGGCCAGCTCGGAGATGTGACACATCCCGTCGGTGCCGGGCACGAGCTCCACGAACGCCCCGAAGTCCTTGGTGGAGACGACGGTGCCCTGATAGATGGCACCGACCTTGATCTCCGCCCCCAGGGCCTCAACCTCCGCCTTGGCCTGCTCGCCGCCGGCGGCGTCGGTGGACGCGATGAAGACGGTGCCGTCCTCCTCGACGTCGATCGTGGCGCCGGTGCGCTCCTGGATACCGCGGATCGTCTTGCCGCCCGGTCCGATGAGCTTGCCGATCTTCTCAGGATCGATCATGACCGTGAGAATGCGCGGCGCGTGCGGTGAGAGCTCCGCCCGCGGCTCGGGCAGGATCGCTTCCATCTTCTGAATGAGATCGAGGCGGCCTTCTCTCGCCTGGGCGAAGATCGTGGCAATCTCGTCCATGCCGAGACCGCGAGCCTTGAGGTCCAGCTGCACGCCGGTGACCCCGTCCCGCGTGCCGGACACCTTGAAGTCCATCTCGCCGAAGAAGTCCTCCTCGCCGATGATGTCGGTGACGTGGGTCACCTTTCCGTCACCGTCGGTGAACCGGCCCACGGAGATCCCCGCGCACGTGGCCTTGATCGGCACGCCGGCGTCCATCAGGGCGAGGCAGCCGCCGCAGACGGAGGCCATCGACGACGACCCGTTGGACTCGGTGATGTCGCTGACCAGTCGAATCGTGTAGGGGAACTCCTCCAGCTCCGGCAGGATCGCCAGCAGCGAGCGCTCGGCGAGCGCCCCGTGGCCGATCTCCCGGCGGCCCGGCCCCATGATCCGCTTGACCTCTCCGGTGGCGAAGGGCGGGAAGTTGTAGTGCAGGTAGAACTTCTTTGCGTACTCGGGCATGAGGCCGTCGACGATCTGCTCGTCGCGGGTGGTGCCGAGCGTGCACACCACGAGCGACTGCGTCTCGCCCCTCTGGAAGAAGGCCGAGCCGTGCGTGCGGGTGAAGATCCCCACCTCCATCTCCAGGGGCCGGATCTCGTCGGCCTTTCGGCCGTCGGCGCGGATGCCCTGCTCGCCGAGGAGCTTGTGGGCGATCTTCTTCTCGAGCCGCCGGAATGCCTCCTTGGCGTCGGCGTAGCGCTTCTCGGCTTCCCTGTACTCCTGGAAGGTGCCCGTCTCCGGCAGGCTGAAGTGCTCCTCCAGCATGCGCTCGCGGAGGGCATCGATCGCGTCGGACCGCTCCTGCTTGCCCTTGATCTGGCGGGCCTGCGTGAGGTCGGACTCGGCCACCGCCCTGACCTTCTCGACCACGTCCTCGGCGGGAAGGCTCAGCTCGCCGAGGTGCTTCTCGCGGCGGCCCGCCTTCTCCATGAGCTCGCGCTGCATGTCGAGGATGGGTTTGATTCCCTCTTCGAACCCGAACCTGATGGCGGCCAGAACATCGGCGTCGGGCACCTCGGCTGCGCCGATCTCGATCATGTTGATGCCGTCGGCGTGACCGGACAGCACGAGGTCGAGGTCGGTGAACTCCATCTGAGCGTGGGTCGGGTTGAGCACGAACTGCTCGCCGTCATCGGTGACGATCCGTCCCACCCGCACCGTGGCCACGGGGCCCTCGAACGGGGCGTCGGTCAGGCACAGGGCCGCCGAAGCGCTGCTGCAGGCGAGCACGTCGGCGTCGTTCTGGCCGTCGTGGCTCATCACCGACGACTGCAGCTGGATCTCATCGATGAAGCCGTCTGGGAACAGCGGGCGGATGGGACGATCCATCATCCGCATGGTGACGATCTCTTTTTCCTGCGGCGGCCCCTCGCGCTTTCGAAAGCCGCCGGGGAACTTGCCGCCGGCCCCGAGCTTCTCACGGTAATCGCACTGCAGGGGGAAGAAGTCCAGGCCGGGCCGCGGTTCCGCCCGCATGGCGGTCGTCAGCACCGTGGTGTCCGCATAGCTGGCCATGACCGCGCCGCTGGCCAGCCGGGCCACCTTGCCGGTCTCGAACCTCATGGTCCTACCGCCGATCTCTCGTTCAACAACTACATGTGGCATTGCCTCTGTCCTCGATAGGAGTTCCACCGCGCGGATCCCGCGCGGTTCTGGGGTGCGACCGCCGACTCCCAGAGGGCAGAAGGCAAGCAACAGCCGTTGTCCTACTGTGGCTTGCCTACTGCCGCCTTTCGCCGATGCGGCCGCGTTTCATCAATCCGTCAACGGCCCGCTGCTACTTTCGCAGGCCGAGCCGCTTGATCAACGCTTGATAATCCTCTCGTCTCGTTCGTGAGAGGTACTTGAGCAGGCGATTCCTCTTACCCACCATCAACAGCAGGCCCCGCCGCGACGCGAAGTCGTGCTTGTGGGTCTGCAGGTGCTCCGTGAGATCCCGGATCCGCTCGGTCAGAAGAGCGACCTGCACCTCCGGAGACCCCGAATCGCCCTCCTGGCGGCGGTAGTCCTGGATCAACTCCTGTCTGCGGGCCTCGGCGATCGCCATATGCTGTCACTCGAAAGAAGTAAACTGGGGTGAACCGTCAGGAATCGACAAGTGTAGCCCCAGGGGCCGGTGACGTCCAAGCGGCGCCGCGGGGGGCCGGGCGGCGGGTTCCGGCCGCGTGCGGGCGTGTCTGGGTGGTCGGGGGCGTGTGCCGCGAGCGGCCTGGGGTCGATCCCCGGCCGCAATGGAGGGTTTCGATGAGGATTCTCATCGCCGACAAGCTCGCCGCGGAGGGAGCGGAGTTTCTCCGCAGCCAGGGGGACACGCAGGTGACCGTCAAGACGGGTCTCGCCGGCGACGAGCTGGCCGAGGCCTTGCGCGAGCACGACGGCGTGGTCGTCCGATCGGCGGTCCAGGTGACCGGACCCGTCCTGGAGCAGTGCGCGGGCGGCAACGGCTGGCGGCTGCGGGCCATCGCGAGGGCCGGCGTGGGCGTGGACAACATCGACCTGGAGACCGCAACCCGGCTGGGGATCGCCGTCATGAACGCAGCTTCGGCGAGCACGATCACGACCGCCGAGCACGCCTTCGCCCTGATGATCGCCCTGGCTCGCAACATCCCCTGGGCCCACGCGGCCATGGCCGCCGGAGGATGGGACCGCAACAAGTTTGTCGGCCGGGAGCTGCACGGCAAGACCCTGGGCGTCGTGGGTCTGGGCCGGATCGGGCTCACGCTCGCCCAACGCGCCCTTGCGTTCGGTATGAGTGTCTGCGCCCACGACCCGTTCATCAATGCCAAATCAGCGCTCGAAGGGAAGGTCCCCCTGCTCGACTCGTTCGAGGATCTGATCTCCCGGGTGGACGTGGTCAGCTTCCATGTTCCCAGGACCGCTGCGACGGTGAGCATGCTGGGGGCCAGCGGCTTTTCGAGGGCGAAGCCGGGACTTCTCGTGATCAACGCGTCACGGGGCGGCATCGTCGACGAGGAAGCGCTGCTGGAAGCGCTCCAGGACGGCCGCTGCGGCGGCGCTGCGCTGGACGTCTTCGACCCGGAGCCCCCGCCCGCCGACAGCCCCCTGCGCAATCATCGGCGCATCCTCACCACGCCCCATCTGGGCGCGTCGACGGCCGAGGCTCAGGAGGCGGTGGCCGTGGATGCCTGCCGGGCGCTGGTCACGTACCTGCGGGGCGAGGGTATCATCGGCGCCGTCAACGCTGCCGGGCTGACCCTCGACCTCACCGATCGCCAGCGGGCCTTCGTGGATCTGGCGAGCCGCATGATCGCCCTGCTCAAAGCCGCCGTGGCCCCGCGTCGCCTGGAGCGGGTGCGGTTCACCGTCCGCGGCGAATCCCTGGCGGGCCGGGCCGATACGGTGGCCCGCTACGCACTGGTCGAGCTGCTCAGCAGCGTCCTCGATGAGCCCGTCAGCGTCATCAATGCGGGGCTCATCGCCGAGCAGCGGCACATCGATACCGAGACGGTCATCGCCGCCGACCACGGCGAGGACCGCCTGTCGATCGAGATCGAGCAGGACGGCCGACCCCGCCGCGTGGAGGGGGCGATTTACGCCGACGAGCTGGGGCGTATCACCAGCCTTGATGGATTCACGATGGACATGGTCCCCGCTGGGCACATGGTGTTGCTGACCAACGCCGACGAGCCGGGGCGGATCGGCCTGGTCGGCCGCCTGTTCGGCGACGCGGGAGTGAACATCGCCGAGATGGTGATCGGCCGCAAGCCCGACACCGGCAGCGGCACGATCGCCATGATGATCCTCAAGCTCGACGCGGCGCCGACGGCGAAGCTGCTCGACGAGCTGGGCCGCGCCCCCGGCATCCTGAGCGTCGCCAGCGTGGAACTGGCTTAGGTCCGTCTTTATCGATCGGGCGGGCACGGGGAGACGCGGCGACTGCGGCCCCGGTTCCGGTTATGCGGCCCCGTGGGCGGCAAACTTATTACCTGATCGACACGACAGGCAACTTTCGTCGGGCAAAGGCCGATAGCACTTCTCAGCAAGTGCAGATACCGGCTGCGCGCAAGGGAGGGCGCCGTCCATGAAGAGTTCACGATCGACTGCAGAGCGCATCAGGCCCATCCTGCAGGCCATGGAACGGTCGATCGAGACGGCGCGGCGGCGTCGGCTGCACGACACCGACACTCCGACTGCGCCCCGGCCTGCCGCCGTCGAGCCCCCCACCGACGACAACAACTCCGAGATACCCCGTCGCAAGGCCCGCCCGAAGCGGGCCACCCCGACGATGCCCCACTACGAGGGCTCGGACTACCGCGCCGAGGCGGTGTAACCGTCACGCAGGCCCGAGCTTCGCTCGCCCCCCTCTTCGGATCGAAGTCGGTGTTGCGCCGCGATGCGGCTCATACCGCGTCCCGATCCGGCCGAAATGAGTGATAACCTGAGGCCACCGAGGAGGCAGCGGAGGGCGACTCCATGCCCGGCTTCTTCTCGCGAAAGTCCCGCCCCCACTCCCCTCAGAACCGGCCCCGCTCAAGGACGACAGGCACCGACCGCCCCGACGAGCACGCGTGGGGATCGGTCGTCAACAACTCCATCGCCAAGATCGATCGTATCGGGCCGACGGCGGTGGCCACCCTGACGGTCACCCAGCTGGCCACCTATGAGGGCGTGGCGATGTTGAGCGAGCTGTTCAGCGATGTCACGCACTCGGGTGCGAGCTCCCTGGTGCTGGACATCCAGAACCTCGAGTACCTCGATTCGGTGTGCCTCGGCTGTCTCGTCAAGGCGCTCAACCACGCCGTGTCGGACGGCGGGCGGATCGCCGTGGTCAACGGGGACGGCAACGTCCAGGATCTGTTCCGCATCACGCGGCTTGATCGGCTCTTCCCGATCTGCCACGACGTGCCCAGCGCGCTGGCGGCGATTGAGCGCAGCTAGCAGCAGGCCCAGACCGCGGATCTACTCGGTAGACTCAGTGGCCTCGGCGGCCTCGGGCTCACCGGGCGTCTCGGCGTCGGGGATCGGCTCCTCCGGAACGGCCGGAGCGGGGAGATCCTTGACGTGGCTCAGGCCTCGGCGCTGATCCCGGAGTCGCCGGCTCTTGCCCACACGCTCCCTGAGGAAGTACAGCTTGGCCCGCCGCGCGTCACCGCGCCGGACCACCTCGATCTTGGCGATCCGCGGCGAGTGCAGGGGGAAGATCCGCTCCACGCCCTCATTGGCGACGATGCGACGCACCGTGATCGTGCGGTTGATCCCGCGGCCGCGCTGCGCGATCAGCACGCCCTGGTAGATCTGGATGCGCTCCTTGTCGCCTTCGATGATCCGGACGTGGACGTTAATCGTGTCGCCGACGCCAAAGACGGGGAACGCCTCGTCCGGCTTCAGCTGGTCGGTGGTGACTGATTCAATGGTTTCTTGCACGTTCATGATTGGTCGGGGGTCAGGGGACAGGGGGTTCAGTGGTCAGCAGGTCCGGGCGTCGCTCCCGTGTGCGATCGAGCATCATACGCAATCGCCACCGGCGGACAGCATCGTGGTCGCCGGAGACCAGCACTTCGGGGACCGGGCGGCCCCGCCACTCCCTGGGCCGAGTGTAGTGGGGCCCCTCCAGGAGCCGCCGGCCCTGGGGCCCGCGGGGGGCGAACGAGTCCTCGGCCGCCGAGCTCTCGTGGCCGAGCACGCCTGGGATGAGCCGGACCACGGCGTCGATCACGACCAGGGCGGGGATCTCGCCACCGCTGAGCACGAAGTCGCCGACGCTGAGCTCCTGCGGTTGGAGCTCCTCGATCACCCGCTCGTCCACGCCCTCGTAATGACCGGCGATGAGCAGGAGACGTGGCTCGCCGGCCAGCGACTCGATCCGGGGCTGGCTCAACCGCTCACCCTGCGGCGTGAGGAGGATGCGGGTGGCCGGGGTTGGGTCCGCCTTCTCGACGGCCATGACCGCGTCGTAGAGCGGCTGGCACATCATGACCATGCCCGGCTCGCCTCCGAAGGGTCGATCGTCCACCTTGTCGTGCTTGTCCTGCGACCACTGGCGGATGTTGTGCAGGTGGTAGTCGGCGAACCCTCCTTTGGCGGCTCGACCGAGGATGCTCGACTGCAGCGCCCCGGCAAGCATCTCGGGAAACAGGGTCAGTATGTCGATGCGGAGAGCCATGAGGCCGCGAACCACGGCGATTACTGGCTGATGGCTTTTCCTGGCTTGGGCTCGCAGCCGAGACGCTTCAGCAGGCTGGCCACGGTCCGGCTCGGCTGGGCGCCGACGCTGAGCCAGTAGTCGGCCCGCTCGACGTTGATCTCGACCTGGCGGTCCTCCGGAGCCAGCGGGTCGTACCAGCCGAGCTGCTCGATCACGCGGCCGTCGCGGGGTGAACGCCGGTCCATCGCGTTGACCCGGTAGAACGGGCGATGCGTACGACCCAGCCGCTTGAGACGGAGCACGACCATGACGATCTCCTTCGAACCCTTCCCCGGAGGCCCGGGGACGAACGCGAAAGGATAGCAGCCCGTCGGGCAAGATCAACGCGGCCGTCAGAACGACCCCGCCAGGGCCTGGGCCAGCGGGGGGTTGCCGACAAGGCGGCCCGCGGCGTCGGCGAGCGAGCGGGCCCCGCCCCAGGCGAGCTCGATGAAGATGCCGCCGATGGGGCTCATGAAGAAGACGGCGATGAAGATGAACAGGCCGAACAGCGCGGCCTGCGGATGCCGGTACAGCTCGCGAATACGCGGGGAGAAACCCGCCAGGATGTGGGCGCCGTCCAGGGGCGGTATCGGCATGAGGTTGAAGGGCGCCAGGATGAAGTTCAGCGCGACGCCGAAGTACAAGAAGACGGTGACGTTGCGGGCCAGGGGCGAGTCCTCCGGTCCGACCGCCCCCCAGAGAGTCAGCATCACCAGGCATGCCAGCGCGATCAGCAGGTTCATCGCCGGGCCCGCCGCCGAGACGTAGATGTCACCGCGGTGCCCGTCCTTGAACCGGTGAGGGTTCACGGGCATTGCCCCCCAGGCGATGCCGCACAGCGCGAACATCACCAGCGACGGCACGCCCATGTGGACCACGGGATTCAGCGTCAGGCGATTGAGCCGGGCCGGCGTGTCGTCGCCCTGCCACAGCGCGGCCCACCCGTGCGCGAGCTCGTGCAGCGTGATCGAGAGCAGCACCCAGAAGATCCAGCTGACCAGCTCGATGTAGCGGCCGGACTGCGCAAAGCTGCTCACCCACCAGGACATGGGTCACTCCAGGGGAACCACCCGTCCATGCTACTCGACGGCGAACGTCCGCCGGCGGCCGCGACGCAGAACCTCGATGCGGACGCTTCCGTCCGGATCGAAACCGACCGTGGCCCGGCTGAGGTCGTCGACGGTCCTGATCGACGCACCGTCGAACCGCACGATGATGTCGTCGGCGCGTATGTTCAGCTCGTCGGCGAAGCCGCCGGGCTCGACCCCCAGCACGAGAACGCCCTCGCTGGAGTCCGCGCCGAGCTCCTCGGCGCGCTGCTGGGTCAGGGGCCCGATGATCAGGCCGAGGTCCGCTAAGGCCCGCGCCGCGCTCTGGCCCGTCCGCAGCAGGGCCAGCGGCGGCCGCTCGCCGAGCGTGACCGGGACCTGAAGGGCGCGACCCTCGCGAAGGACGGACATGTCGATCGTGGTCCCGGGGGCGCGGCGGGCGACGGCGTTCTGGAGCTGGCTCGAGGTGTCCACGGGCCGTCCGTTGAGGGCCGTGATGATGTCGCCCTCCGCCAGGCCCGAGCTCTCGGCGGGGCTCCCCTCGGACACGTTGATGACGATCACCCCGCGGCCCTGGTATCCGACGGATTCGGCCTCCTCGGGCAGCAGCGGACGCATCGTGATCCCCAGCCACCCGCGAACGACCTCGCCCGACTCCAGCAGGCTGTCGAGCACGCTGCTCGCCATGTTGGCGGGAATGGCAAAACCGATCCCCATGTAGCCGCCGGTCTGGGTGGTGATCGCGTTGTTGATGCCGATGACCTCTCCGTCAAGGTTCACCAGGGGCCCCCCGCTGTTGCCGGGGTTGATGGCGGCATCGGTCTGGATGAGGTTGCCGTACTCGGCCAGACCCATCGCGGGTCGGCCGACGGCGCTGACGATGCCGGCCGTCACCGTGTTGTCGAGCCCGAACGGGTTGCCGACGGCCAGCACCCACTGTCCGACCTTGATTTCGTCGGAGTCGGCAAAGTCGGCCGGCTCCAGACCCTTGACATCGATCTTGATGACGGCGAGGTCCGTCTCCTCGTCGGTGCCGATCAGCTCGGCGTCGTACTGCCGGCCGCTGGGAAGCGTGACCTTCAGCTCGACAGCCCCCTCGACCACGTGGTTGTTCGTGAGGATGTAGCCGTCGGACTTGACAATGACGCCGCTGCCCTGACCGATGCTCTCGAACGACCGTCCTTCTCCCTGACCTCCCCGGTTGTCGGGGGCTCTCCCGCCGAAGAAACGCTCGAGGAACTCGTCGAGCTCGGGCGAGCCACCCGAGCCGCCGGCCGCGACACGCTGCCGGGCCGTGATGTTGACCACTGACGGGGCGATGAGCCTGGACGCCCGCTGGAACGCGAGCGACAGGTCGTTGGCCATGCGGACCGCGTCTCGCTGGGCCTGCATCTGGGCGTGTGCGGGCGGCGTGGCCAGGGTGGCGGACAAGCCGATCAGGAGGGCCGTGGCCGTGACTTTCCCGTTCATGGTGGGCTTTCCCCTTGTGGATCCTTAGAAGATCGCGTGAAACGACATCGGGCTTGATACAGACCGATGGGGCCGGGCATTCTATTCCCGGTCAGGGGGCACGCCGCGGACGAAGCCGGTCAGGCCGCCCCCGCCTTCGCTTTGAGGTCGTCGGCGAAGCCCAGCTCCACCAGCCGCGCCAGCGGGCCGTGAGGCTTCTTGGCCTCGTTGCCCAGCTTCGTTCGCGCGGCCGGGTTTGCATATGCGTTGAAGACGATGGCCCGCAACGTCGCAAAGAGCCCGCCGAAGCTCGAAAAGGTGTGGTCCACCGCCGTCGGCTCGTGGCCGCAATGGACCATGCACTGCTGGCACTGGGGATTGCCGGAGGCGCGGCCGTAGGCGTCCCAGTCGGTGTCGTCCAGGAGCTCCTGGAACGTGTCGGCGTACCCGTCCTGCAGCAGGTAGCACGGTTTCTGCCAGCCGAACATGTTGTAGGTGGGGTTGCCCCAGGGCGTGCACTCGTAGTCGCGGCGCCCCATCAGGAACTCGAGGAACAGCGGCGACTGGTTGAACCGCCACCGCTTCGAGCGGTTGGAGAGGATCATCTCGAAGAGCTCGTTGGTCTGCCGACGCTTCAGAAAGCTCTGCTGGTCGGGCGCCTTGTCGTAGGCATAGCCGGGGCTGACCATGAGACCTTCGACGCCCACCGTCATCATCTCGTCGAAGAAGGCGCGCACGGAGTTGGGGTCGGCCCCCTCGAAGAGCGTGGTATTGGTGGTCACCCGGAAGCCCTTCTCGACGGCGAGCCGGATGGCCTCCGCCGCCTTCTCGTAGGTCCCTTCGCGGCACACCGCGAAGTCGTGGTGCTCTTCCTGCCCGTCCATGTGCACCGAGAAGGTCAGGTACTTGGACGGCTTGAAGGCCCCCTGCTCGATCTTCTCCTTGAGCAGCAGGGCGTTGGTGCACAGGTAAATGTATTTCCGGCGCTCGATGAGTCGCTCAACGAGCTCGGCAATGTGGGGGTACAGCAGCGGTTCCCCTCCGGGGACGGACACCATCGGCGCCCCGCACTCGTCCACCGCCCGCAGGCACTGCTCCACCGTCAGGTGACGCTTGAGGATGTGAGCGGGGTACTGGATCTTGCCGCAGCCTGCACACGCCAGGTTGCAGCGAAAGAGCGGCTCCAGCATGAGGACCAGCGGATAGTGCTTGCGCCGCCGGAGCTTCTGCTTCAGCACGTACCACGCCACCGCCGACATCTGGGAGACCGGGACAGGCATCGGTCAGGAAGATATCCGATTTTTCACGCCTGGGGGGGTCGTCACACCGCCCCGCGGGCCGGGGCAAAAAGCCGCCGGGGAAAGCGCGAACGCCCCCCGGGACCGGGGCGTAGTACCGTCGAGATGCTTGCAATTCCGGTCTCCGCCTGCGCTTTTCCCGGACTTCCGACGCGGCCACTTCGCCACCCGTCGGAGGGCACGTCGGGGCGTATCATCAGGGACCGGAGAACTGCGGTGGAGGAACGCACCGACGAGACCCTGATCGACGACTACGTCCACGGAGACCGTGAGGTGTTCGCGGAGATTATCGGGCGGTATCGCAATCAGCTGCTGCACTTTCTGATCCGCTTTCTGGGATCCCGGTCGGCGGCGGAGGACGTCTTCCAGGAGACGTTCGTTCAGGTCCACCTGTCCGCCGAGACCTTCGATATCACTCGTCGTTTCAAGCCCTGGCTCTTTACGATCGCGGCCAACAAGGCCCGCGACTACCACCGCAAGCACGGGCGCGAGCCCACCGTCTCGCTCTCGGCCCCCATGAATCGCGAGCAGGAGGGCCGGCCGTACGTCGATCTGCTGGAGGCGGACCTGCCCAGCCCGTCCGCGCCCATCCTCGACGCCGAGCGGAGCCGGCTGGTCAAGGCGGTGGTGGACTCGATGCCCCCGCACCTGCGGGAAATCCTGCTGCTCAGCTACTTCCAGCGGCTGAGCTACAACCAGATCGCCGATGCCCTGCACATCCCACTGGGGACGGTCAAGAGCAGGCTTCACACGGCGGTCGCAGCCTTTGCCAAGGCGTGGAAGGCAGCCATGGTTCGAGAGGGTCGCTCAATATGACCACACACACCGATCAACCGGGGGGGCTTTCACCGGACGATCAGCGTCTGCTTGACGCCCTGGTCGAGGGCGGCTTCGACGCCGAGGCGCTGGAGGGGCTGTCGCCGAGCGATCAGCGCCGCGCCGACACGCTGACGGGCCTCTTCGAGCTGCTCGAGGACTACCCCGTCGAGGACGCCGACGACACCCTCGTTCACGCGACGCTGGCCAGGATCGACCGGGCGGAGGACGATCGCGCAGCTCGTCTGGCGTTCGAGAATGCGGCCCTCGACGCCGAGCGGACCGGGCGGGGCCGCCGGCTGCCCGACTTCATCTCGATCGCCGCGGTGATCCTCATCGGGGCGAGCGTCGTCTGGCCGGTGATGAGCTACATTCGCCAGCGGTCCGTGGACAGCGGGTGTAACAACAACCTGCGTCAGATGGCGTGGGCGTTCAACCAGTATTCCGAAGACTACAACGGTGCGATGCCCATCGCCCGGGCGGGACTGTTCAGCTCATGGTCCCCGACGAACCACAACGTGGTGAACCTCAAGCCGCTCATCGACAACGGCTACTGCGAGCGCGGCCACCTGACCTGCCCCGGGCACGATGGTCTGCCCGGCGAGAGCTACAGCTATCAGTGGCAGGTGCCCGGCCATCTGCCCCACTGGGGCACCGGGCGTGTCACGCTGGTTCTGGGCGACCGTAACCCGATCATCGACGCCGTCCGGTCCGGCCGGAGCATCCCGCCGTTGACCGTTTCGATCAACCACGGCGGGCGCGGTCAGTGGGTCCTTGGATCCGACGCGCAGACGGTCTGGCTGGTGCAGCCGGTGGTGGGCGGCAACGACAACATCTGGCTGCCGGCCAGGGCGCCGATCCTCAAGGCCAACCAGCCCGTGGATGACCCGACGGACGTTTTCCTGGCTCACTGAAGCCGCGCGGCGTCCTCGCGCGGCGGGTGCTTCTCGTACTGCCGTCGGCGTCGTGGCGGTCCGACCGCGGCATCCGTACCGCGGACGGGTCCTGTCAGATCCGAGGCATCCTGCCTCGGATTGGAACCCTCGCCTCGCTCGGCACACCCCGGCATCCCTGGAACCGGGGCCGCGCGGTGGCCGCCTCTCCCCTCATGGCTCTTGACCAACCCCTCACCGCTTAACCCCTCTCTTATTGACATTCACCATCCCCCCTTGCTACGCTTCGCGGTCCAGCCTTTCACGGAGGATGCGGGTGGGACCCGGCCCCGGCGGGCCAGATCCGAAGGCGGTATCGCTGTCATGCCAAAGAACAAGTCACACAAGGGCCTGCTCAAGCGGGTGCGGATCACCAAGAGCGGGAAGATCAAGTTCCAGCGGGCCTTCGGCCGGCACCTGCGCAGCCACAAGTCGGGGCAGACGATCCGCAGCTACCGGCTCCCCACGTACGCCTCGGACGCGGATGCGGGCCGGTTGCGGGAGCTGCTGCAGCTCAAGGTGAGATCTCGCCGCTCCGATGGGGCCGCCGGAAAGGCGTCCCCGACGGTCGCCAAGGCCGGCCCGGCGGCCGCCAAGCCGTCCAAGGCCGCGAAGGAATAGTATTTGGGCGGTGCTTACTGCCCTGGAGAAGAACCATGCCCCGTGCCCGCAAAGGTGCTGCGCGAACTCAGGCCCGACGGCGACTGCTGCGGGCCGTGCGCGGTTATCGCGGCACGCACAGCAAGCACAAGCAGCAGGCAAAGGTCGCCGTGCTGCGGGCGGGGCAGTTCGCCTATCGCGATCGGCGGGCGCGGCGTCGTGACCTGAGGCGTCTGTGGATCATCCGGCTCTCTGCTGCCTGCCGCATGCGCGGCACGCGATACAGCCGGTTCATCCACGGTCTCCAGCGAGCCGGCGTGCTGCTCAACCGCAAGATGCTCAGCCAGCTCGCCATCGAGCAGCCCACGGTCTTTGACCAGCTGGTCACCCTGGCAGGGACCCAGTCGGCGCCGGCTCCGGCTGCGGACACTGCCAGAGAGCAGAAACCCAACCACGCTTCGGTCTAGTGGCCTTTGTCAACGAGCACTACCTGAAGCTCGCCGGCGGGTACCTGTTTCCCGAGATCGGACGCCGCATCGACGCGTTCAGCCGCGCTCACCCGGAGGCGGCCGGACGGATCATCCATTGCGGTGTTGGTGACGTCACCGAACCGCTGCCGCACACCGCCGTCGAGGCCGTGCACAAGGCGATCGACGAGCTGGCCCATCGCGAGACCTTTCGCGGCTACGGGCCGGGCGCGGGCTACGACTTCCTCCGGAGTGCCGTCGCCGAGCACGACTTCCGCGATCGGGGCCTCGACATCGATGCCTCGGAGGTCTTCGTCTCCGACGGCTCCAAGGGCGACTGCGGCCACATCCTGGAGATCCTCGGCGCCGGCAACCGCGTCGCGGTGACTGACCCGGTGTACCCAGTCTACGTGGACACGAACGTCATGTGCGGCAACACGGGCCCCGCCGGCAAGGACGGCGGCTACGAGGGCATCGTGTACCTTCCGTGCACGCCCGACAACGGCTTCGTGGCCGCGCCTCCTGCCGAGAAGGTCGATCTGGTCTACCTGTGCTTCCCCAACAACCCCACGGGCTCGATGATCACCCATGAGCAGCTCCGCGTGTGGGTGGACTATGCACTGCGGCACGACGCGATCCTCCTCTATGACGTCGCCTACATGGAGTACATCAGCGACCCCAACCTGCCCCGGTCGATCTACGAGGCTCCCGGCGCGTGCCGCTGCGCGGTCGAGTTCCACAGCTTCTCAAAGAACGGCGGGTTCACGGGGCTCCGTTGCGGCTATACGGTCTGCCCCCGCGGCGTCGAGGCGACCACCCGCGACGGCCGCCGCGTGCCGCTGCGCGACTTGTGGGAGCGCCGCTGGAACACGCGCTCCAACGGCGTGAGCTACCCCGTGCAGCGGGCGGCCGAGTCGTTGTATTCGCCCGCGGGAAGGCAGCAGGTGTCGGCGCTCATCGAGCACTACCTGACCAACGCCCGCATCCTGCGCGAGGGCTGCGAATCACTCGGATGGCGGGTCTGGGGCGGCGTCAACGCACCCTACGTGTGGGTCGCGTGCCCCAACGGCGAGACGAGCTGGCAGATGTTCGACCACCTCCTGAGCGGGGCCAACGTGGTGGTGGTGCCGGGCAGCGGCTTCGGGCGCTGCGGCGAGGGGTTCTTCCGGATCTCGGCCTTCAACACGCGGGCCAACGTCGAGGAGGTCGTCGATCGGCTCAGATCGGTGGCGCCGGTGCAGGCGTGACGCCGCAGGCCGTCACCTACGCCGCCGACCTCGATGTCGTGCGTGAAGCGGCCGTTCGCATCGCGCCGTACGCGCACCGCACACCGGTCATGACCTGCGCCGCCCTCGACGAGATGGCCGGACGGACGCTGTTCTTCAAGTGCGAGCCGTTCCAGAAGGTGGGTGCGTTCAAGTTCCGCGGTGCGTGCAATGCCGTGATGAGGCTGCCCGACGACCGCGCCGCTCGCGGCGTGGCCACCCACTCCAGCGGCAACCACGCGCAGGCGCTGGCCCTTGCCGCCCGGCTCCGTGGCGTCGACGCCCACATCGTGATGCCCGACAACGCCCACCCGGTGAAACGCCAGGCGACCGCGGGCTACGGCGGCCGCGTGTACCTGTGCGAGCCGACGCTGGTCGCCCGTGAGGCCATGGCCGACGAGGTCCGGCAGCGCAGCGGCGCGGTCATGATCCCTCCCTACGACCACCCCGACATCATCGCGGGCCAGGGGACCGCGGCGCTGGAGCTTCTGGAGGACGTCTCCGAGCTCGACGCCGTCATCGCCCCCATCGGCGGCGGCGGCCTGATGGCCGGCACCTGCATCGCGGCTCGCGGGCTGCGGCCCGCAGTCCGCCTCCTCGCTGCCGAGCCCGCCGGCGCCGACGACGCGGCCCGTTCCCTGGCCGCCGGCCGGCTCATTCCCCAGACCGCCCCCCACACGATCTGCGACGGACTGCTCACGAGCCTGGGTGAGCTCACCTGGCCCATCGTTCGCGATCACGTTGAGCGGGTGATCACGGTGGACGACGACCGGATCATCGAGGCGATGCGTCACGTCTGGCAACGCATGAAGATCCTCATCGAACCCAGCGCCGCCGTGGCGGTTGCCGTCGCCCTTTCCGACGAGCTCAATTCACTCGACGGCCTGCAACGCGTGGGCGTCATCCTGTCCGGCGGCAATATCGACCTCGACCACCTGCCCTGGTGACGGCGACGCCGCGGCTGCCCGCCGCCGTGCGTCGCGGCATCGACGGCGACTGCGTGGTCGGCATCAGCGATGTCCTGACCCTCCTGGGCAACTGAACGTGATGCTGAAGAAAGGTCGCACGACTCGCTTGCCATTCTGTCAATCGGGATTCCGACTCATTCTCGCGGCAGCGGAATCGGGGCCATCTCCTGATATCCGCGCGGCGACAGCGACGGCATAATCCCGTGGAAGCGCCGGCCGCCGCGAGTGTCGCGCGGCGACGCGATCGTGCTGAACGGGCGGCAGCTCGCCTGTCCTGGAGAACGCTCCATTGCCGCGGACGACGGCTGCCTCCGTTCAAGGAGGAACAGTCATGTCACGGCATGCACCAGTCACCTGTCTTGCTTCGCTCGGCATGCTCGCCGCGGGCCTCGTGGCCCTGCCCCAGACGGCACAGGCGAGAAACAGCATCCGCTCCGCCTTCTTCGAGGTGTACCCCGACGCGATCGGGACCACCATCGAGTCCGTGGCCAGCCACCCGCAGCACTGCGGGGTGTGCCACTACTCGTTCGGCGGAGGCGGACAACGCAACCCCTACGGCGTCCTGCTGGAGGGCGCGCTGGAGAGCTTCCCGAACAACCCCAACGGCCGGCGTCAGGCCGTCCTGTCCATCGAGACGCAGGACCCCGACGGCGACGGCTTCAGCACCTTTATCGAGGTGACCGACGTCGTCACGTTCTCCAACACGCCGACGTTTCCCGGGCTCACCCCCGCCAACCTCGGCAACGTGAGCGACGTGGACACCACGGAGATCCAGAACTCGCTGGTGCCCAGCACCGGCGCCGACCTCACGCCGCCGTTTGTCGAGCTGTTCACGCCGAACGGGGGCGAGGTGCTCACCGCCAACGCCTCCACGACGGTCACCTGGACCGCCAGCGACGACAGCGGCATCGCGGCCATCGACCTGTATCTGTCACTCGACGGCGGCGCGACCTTCAAGCCGGTGGGACTGGGCGTGTCCAACAGCGGCAGCCACACATGGTTCCCCGCCAACCGCCCGACCACCCAGGCGGTCTTTCTCGTCGTGGCCACGGACAACGCGTTCAACACGGCCGAGGACGGCAGTGACGGGGTCTTCACGATCCAGTCGCCGCCCGGCGGCATCGCGCCGACGACGCTGCGCGACTTCGATCAGCCGGGCAGCCAGCCGTTCGAGGCGGGCATCCTGAACCCGCCGGAGGCGTGCCAGGTGTGCCACGGCGGCTACGACACGGCCGTTGAGCCGTACTTCAACTGGCAGGGCAGCATGATGGCCCAGGCCTCGATCGATCCGATCTTCGAGGCCAACATGGTCATCGCCAACCAGGACGCGCCCGACTCCGGCGACCTGTGCCTGCGCTGTCACCTGCCGCGGGCCTGGCTCGACGGCCGCTCGGTGCCCACCGACGGCAGCGCGGCGCTGCCGGAGGACTTCAGCGGCGTCGCGTGCGACTTCTGCCACCGGCTGGTCGACCCGTTCTACGAGCCGGGCGTGAACCCGCCGGAGGACCAGACCATCCTGGCCGCGCTCTCCATGCCGCCCACCGACATCGGCAACGGCATGTACGTGATCGATCCGACCGGGGCGCGCCGCGGGCCGTTCTCAGATGCCGACGGCGGACACCCGGTACTCGTCTCGCCGTTTCACCGGGAGGCGGCCCTGTGCGGCACGTGCCACGACGTGAGCAACCCCGCCTTCGAGACGGACGGGCAGGGCAACTTCGTGCCCAACACGTTCGACGAGATGGCGGGAAGCTTCTCGGCCCACACCCTGCTGCCGGTGGAGCGGACCTACAGCGAGTGGTTCTACAGCGAGTACAACACGCCCCAGGGCGTCTTCTCCGAGGCCTTCGGCGGCAACCTGGACTTCGTCTCGACATGCCAGGACTGCCACATGCAGGACGTCACGGGCCAGGGCTGCAACTTCGGCGATCCCCCGGTTCGCCCCGATCTGCCGCTGCACGACATGACCGGCGGCAGCACCTGGCTGCCGGGGTTGCTCGCGACGCTCTACCCGGACCAGACCGATGCCGCCGCGATCAACGCCGGCATCACGCGGGCCCTGTACATGCTCGACCATGCCGCCGACATGACGTTGGATCAGGACGGCATCGACCTGCTCGTGACGGTGACCAACAACACGGGCCACAAGCTGCCGACGGGCTACCCGGAGGGGCGGCGGATATGGATCAACGTGCAGTTCTTCGACGCCGACTCCAACCTGCTGTCGGAGTCCGGAGCCTATGACCCGGCCACCGGCGTGCTCACCCACGATGCCGAGGTCAAGATCTACGAGGTCAAACCCGGCGTGGACGAGACGATCGCGCCGCTGCTCGGCGTGGCTCCCGGGCCGACCTTTCACTTCGTGCTCAACAACAAGGTCTTCAAGGACAACCGCATCCCCCCGCGTGGCTTCACCAACGCCGCGTACGAGGCCTTCGGCGGTGCCCCCGTCGACCACAGCTACGCCGACGGCCAGTACTGGGATACGACGGCGTACCTGATTCCCGCCGGCGCCACGTCGGCGGAGGTGACCCTCTACTACCAGAGCACGAGCAAGGAGTTCATCGAGTTCCTGCGGGACGAGAACACCACGGATTCCAGGGGCCAGTTCATGTACGACCTCTGGAACGACAACGGCAAGTGCCCGCCCGAGATCATGGAGGAGGCGACGATCCTGCTGGCGCCCGTCGGGCCCGCGTGCCCGGGCGACACCAACGGCGACGGCAGCGTCGGGATCAACGACTTCCTGGCGGTGCTCGGCGCCTGGGGTGACAATCCCGGCCATCCGGCGGACCTCGACGGCGACGGGGTCGTCGGCATCAACGACTTCCTCATCGTGCTGGGCAACTGGGGTCCGTGCCCCGAATAGACGCGCTCCGTCTTGCGCACCAGTGAGCCCCGGTCTCTCGAGGCCGGGGCGTTGTCGTTGAGCGACCAAACGCCGCGTCTGTCTCTTCGTTGACCGTCGTGGACGTGAGCGTCGTCGTGCCGCCACCCGGCAAGCCGAGGGCGATGAACGTGACCGGCGCGCCAAGCGTGCTCACGGCAAAGAACCACGCGGTCCCCATGGCCAGACGCTGCATCATCGTTCACGACCTGGATGCTCTCGTCGTCATTCGCCCGTGTCGGGCGCCACGCGGTCGGCCTGGCGGCGGGTGAACTCCGCGACGCGGTGGAGCCCGGCGGCGGCCTTGCGTCGCGCCGACGTGGCGGCACCCTGCGCTGCCGGTTTCACCGACCTGATCCCGGCGGCGCCGACCACGATCAGCGATCCGAGGTGCCGGCCGATGGTGCGGGCGGAACCGACGTCGGGCTCCGGGTCCTCCGGCGGGACCGGGGGCGGCGGCGGGACGGGTACCGCTCCTGGTGCAGGGTCACCCACGCCCCCGGCCGGTCCGCCGAAGGTGCTCCGTGAACGCCCGGACGACCAGCCCCTGGTCGCTCGGTAGGCCGTGCACCCGAAGAGCACGCACAGCAGGGTCGCCTGGGCGATTGAGTCGAGTTGACCGTCGATGGCCGCCAGCCGCACCAGGTTGAGCATCCACAGGGCGGCCCAGCCGATCAGCACCACGTGGCCGAGACGTCGCCAGCGGACCAGGCCCGGCCGGGACAGCACGCTGGCTGCCGTCGCGCCCGAGACGACGAGAAGCTGCAAGAGCACCAGCAGCACGCCGACGATGCCGGAGTAGGTCAGCCCCCAGGCGTCATAGGAGACGCCCCCGACCACGGTGTGGTACGTCTTGAAGGTGGCGCCGGGGTCGCCGAGCTTGACCACGGCGGCCCAGACCACGTGCAGGAGGCTGACGACGATGAAGAACCACGCCGCCCCGACGGCGAAGGGGCCCAGTGACCGGCGGCTTGGAATCATGCGACGCAGCATCGGTCCGGGGAGTTGTTCCGAATCGGGCCGGCGGCCTTTCAGCGGCATTCGACCGCGAGTCAAGCCCCATCATCAGCGCGAGCCGGCGTCAACGGAGAACCAGTTCGTGTAGACGGTGCTCTTCTCGCCGGCCATCAGGAATGCGTAGGGGATGAAGAACGTGAGCACCGCCAGCCACCCGTTCTCTCGCGAGCCCAGACGGTGCCACTTCTTGTCGTTGCCAACCTGCAGCGTGCTCGACATCGGCAGCGTCAGGAGCCTCTGCTGGACGAGCTTGAGGTCACCACCGACCAGACGCTCCAGGTCACGACAGCGGCGATCGACCCACCACTCGAGGCGGGTCCCCAATCCCCGTTTGCGGACGAATGACATCCCGTTGACCCGGACGATGAAGGACCGGTTCGAGAGCTCGATGGCCAGCACCAGGTCGTGGGCCGGGCTGGTCGCCACCAGGAACTGCGCGAACACCGTGCGATCGCGGCTCTGGACCTCGGCCGGCCCCAGCAGCCGCGCGTACTGCAGTCCGGGCGTCGACGCCAGGACGTCCTCCACGCAGTCCGCGAACACGCGTTGCTCCTCGGCCAGCAACCCTCGCTCCCCTTCCGTCGCGTTCATTCGAGCCGCTTGACCCCCGCCCCCCCGAACTCCGTCTCCCGTCACGCCGCCCCGGCTGACTTCTCCCGCTCGGCTCGACGCCGCTTGAGCTCCGCGTCGATGAACCCGTCCAGGGCGCCGTCCAGGACCGTCTGCGGGTTGCCGACCTCGAACCCGGTCCGATGGTCCTTGGCGCGATTGTCGTAGAACACGTAGCTCCTGATCTGGGTGCCCCAGCCGCGATCGACCTTGCCCCCGGTCGCCTCGTCGAGCTCCGCCTGACGCCTCTCCTCCTCGATCTGGGCAAGCTTGGCCGTCAGGATGCTCATGGCCTGGCGACGGTTCTGGAGCTGATCGCGGAACGTCGACGCCGTGACCTGAATGCCGGTCGGGTGGTGCACGATCCGCACGGCCGAGGCCACCTTGTTGACGTTCTGGCCGCCCGGCCCGGACGAGCGGGCGAACGTCGTCAGCTCGATGTCGTTGTCGTCGATCGTGACGTCACTTTCCTCGAACTCCGGGATGACGTCGACGGTGGCGAAGCTCGTCTGCCGCTTGCCCTGGGCGTTGAAGGGGCTGACCCGGGCCAGTCGATGCGTGCCGCGCTCGCACGACATCAGGCCGTAGGCGTACGGTCCCGTGACGTGGTAGACGACCTCGCTGATGCCGACCTCCGTGCCCGGCACGCGGTTGATCTCCTTGACCTTCCAGCGCATGTTCTCCCAGTAGTAGAGATACATGCGCTCCAGCATCGAGGCCCAGTCGTTGGCCTCGGTGCCGCCGTCGCCGGCCTGAATGGCCACGAAGCACGTGCGATGGTCATGCGGGCCGGAGAGCAGCGACTGCGTCTCCACCTTGTCCATCCGGCCGCTGAGCTCGAAGAGCTGTTCATCCGTCTCGGCCAGCAGGTCCTGGTCGTCGGCCTCCCGCGCCAGCTCGTAACCGACCTTGGCATCCTCGAACCGCGCAATGACCTCGGCAAGGTCCTCGGTCTGGGCCTTGAGCTGCTGGTACTCCCCGATGACGCGCTGCGCGGCGGCGCGGTCATTCCAGAAGTCCGCTTCGTTCATCTTCTGCTGGAGCGTTTCCCGCCGGGTGATCTTGTTGTCGTAGTCAAAGAGAGTCGCGGATTGTTGTGATCCGCGCCTCGAGATCGTCGATCACCGGCTGGTGTGTTTCGTAATGCATGGAGAGGGGTTGGGGGTTAGGGATTAGGGGGTGGTTGGGTGATGGTAGGCAGAGGAGCTTCGCGGGCGTCGGGGGGACGGGCAAAGACCGCCTCATCGAGTGTCTCGAACCGGGGGTTGGTCAGCTGCACCCCTGCGTCCAGCGGGGCGTCCGGCCCCTGCTCGATCGTCCAGTGATGGAACGTCCAGCGGGTCGAGATGACGGCTCCGTCAACATCCTCGAAGTCCCGGTACACGATTGCGTGGGGGTCCTGCTCCGCTTCCTGGGGCGTCTTGCCATAGGTGACGATGTACGCCATTGCGACCAGGCGGTGGGTCTCGGGGTCCTCGTAGAGGACGTACCAGTCGTCGGGCGTGTCGCCGATGCCCGGATCGAACGTGAGCAGGGCGGTGACGTGATCGGTCCCGTCGAGCGGGTGCCGGCCGTGCGGGGTGAGCACCGAGCCCGGATCCCGCAGCTTGTACGGGGCGGCGACGAAATACGGCCACGTGAGCAGATGAAAACGCGGCATCTGAATCTCGGCCGCGCGGGGCGACACCCAGGCCCGCCGGCCGTCGAACACGAGGACCGTGCCGTCGGTCAAGTCCATCCGGACGCGGCCCCCTGCGTGGTCGTAGAGCATCGTCCCGTCGAGGACCGGCGAGCCGCCGAAGCTGACCTGGATCTCCGTCGCGAAGACGGGCCGGGCCAGCCACGCGGGCATGCCGTGGGCGGCCTCGATCCGCATGGCGGATGCGACTGCAGCCGAGACGCTCTCAGCCGCCGGCCGCGTGGTGAGCGCGACGAGCGGAGGGCTGGAGGGAGCCGTCGCGCAGCCGGGGGCGGCCGCCGCCGCCAGCAGGCCCGCTGCCGTCCTCCCATGACGTGTCGCTCGGTTCCCCTTCATCGAGTCACCCCTGAAGCCGGGACATCACCCCGGCCAGTTTCGCCCCAAGCTGCTCGACCGCCGCCTGCTGCTTGGCGTCCACGAGACGGCCGTCCTCGGCGAAGGCCTCGTGGGCCCCGGCGACGGCCTTCTGGTCGGGCAGCACCAGCACGCCGATGTTCGACAGGATCGACCGCAGGGCGACCAACCCCCGCAGGCCTCCCAGGGCTCCGGGAGAGGCGGCCATGATCACCGCGACCCGGTCGCGGAAGCAGACCAGCGTCGGCTCGTCGCCCGCGGGGCGAGACGCCCAGTCAATGGCGTTCTTGAGTGCCGCCGACACGGAGCTGTTGTTCTCCGGAGACGCGATGAGAAACCCGTCGTGCGCCTTCATGATCTCCTTGAGGGTTCGCGCGTTCTCCGGCAAGCCCTCGCGCTGCTCCAGGTCCCCGTCGTAGACGGGCAGCGGCAGCTCCCGCAGCTCCAGCACCGTGACGTCCGCCCCGGCCGCCTCGGCCCCTGCCGCCGCGACCCTGACGAGCCGATGGTTGAGGGATTCCTGCCGCAGGCTGCCGGAAAAGGCGAGTATTCTCGGCCGGGTCGTCATGCTCGTGTTCCTCGTCCCTCGGGACAGCCAGAGGATAACGCCAAACCGCCGCCCCGGCATTCGCGCCGATCGCCACGCGGGATATGCTTGCGCCATGAAGACCTACGATCCACCCATGAGGCTGTCGCGGCGCGTGCAGAATCTCAAGCCTTCCGCCACCCTCGCCGTCACCGCGCGGGTGCGCGAACTGAAGGCCGAAGGCCGCGACGTGATCGGCTTCGGCGCCGGGGAGCCGGACTTCGGCACACCCGACAACATCCGCCAGGCCGCGATCGATGCGCTGCTGGCGGGCCAGACGCACTACATGCCGGTCCCTGGCGAGCCGGGAGCCCGGACCGCCATCGCCGACAAGCTGCGCCGCGAAAACGGCATCGAGTGCACGGCCGATGACATCGTGATCACGGTGGGCGGCAAGCACGCGCTGTACATGGTCCTCCAGTGTCTGCTGGACGGGGACGAGGAAGTGGTCGTTCCCACGCCGGCGTGGGTGAGCTACCGGCCGATGATCGAGCTGGCCGGCGGCACCGTGGTCGAGGTCCCCGGCCCCGTAGACAGCGACTTCAAGATCACCCCCGCCCAGCTCGAAGCCGTGATCAGCGACCGCACGGCGGCGGTGATCTTCAACAGCCCCTCCAATCCATGCGGCACGATGTACAGCCCCGACGAGCTGCGGGCGCTGGCCGCCGTCGTTGAGCCGCACGAGCGGATCACCGTCATCTCCGACGAGATCTACGAGAAGATCATCTACGGCGGGATCGAGCACTTCTCGCTGGGGTCGCTGGCCGGCCTGGCCGATCGCGTGATCACCGTCAACGGCATGAGCAAGGCCTATGCCATGACCGGGTGGCGCATCGGCTACGCGAGCGCCCCTGGCGGATTCGCCAAGTCGATCGCCAAGCTCCAGGGCCAGATGACCAGCAACATCACGTCGTTCTGCTATGCGGCCATCGTCGAGGCGCTGACCAACTCCGCGGCCGAGGTGGAGCGCATGCGGCAGGCCTTTGCCGATCGGGCTTCGCTCATCCACGGCCTGATCACGGCCATGCCCGGCGTGCGCTGCCCGCGGCCCACCGGCGCGTTCTACATCTTTCCCGACATCAGCTCGTGTTTCGGCAAGCGGTCGCCGGGCGGTCGCACGATCGACTCGTCGGTGACCTTTGCGGAGGCGCTGCTGGAGGAGGCCAACGTGGCCGTGGTGCCGGGCGAGGACTTCGGCGAATGCGGCCACCACCATGTCCGCCTCAGCTTCGCCTGCTCCAACGAGCTCATCGAGGAAGGCTGCCGCCGCATCGACGCCTGGCTGCGGCAGGTGAGCTAGGACCGCGTGACGAGGCTCGCGAGCTTGTACGCGGCGAAGCCGGCGCTGACGACGAACCCCGCCAGGGGGATCCACCGGGGATACACCCGCACCCCCGCCGGGCGGGGATCGCGTCGCTTGACCAGCCACAGCGCGAGGTTCACCAGGGCAAAGACAATCAGGATGATGAACGTCGTGGCCTCCGCCAGGCCCACCAGCGGGAACGCCAGGGCCAGGACCAGCACGGTACCGGTGACCAGGGCCGTGGAGACGATCGGTGTGCGCGTGGCGGGGTGGACGCGTCCCAAGATCTCGGGCAGCCAGCCGCCGCCGCTCAGGCCGTACAGGACCCGCGACCCCATGATGATCTGCACCAGCACGCCGTTGCTCACGGCGAACAGGCTGATCACGGTGATGACGAGGGGGTTGGTTCCGGTCCCGGCCAGGTACACGTCCACCAGCGGCGCATCGCTCGCGGCCAGCTCGTCGACGGGCAGGGCCGCCACCGCGGCCAGGGCGACCAGCACGTACAGGACGGCCGCGGCCCCCAGCGCCAGGAAGATCGCCCGAGGTAGCGTCCGGCCGGGGTCGCGGATCTCCTCCACCACGTTGACCATGTCCTCGAACCCGATAAACGCGTAGAAGGCCAGAAAGGCGCCGAGCCAGACGCCCTGCCACGCGCCCAGATCGGCCGGAACGAGCTCGGCGGCGCGCTGCGGCAGCTGCGTCATCCCGTGCCGCGCGGCCCAGACGACCAGCAGGAGCCCACCGATCTCGACCAGCGCGATGACCATCGCCGCCGTGAGCGACTCGTTGATGCCCCACGCGGCAAGCCCCCCCAGCGCGATGATCAGGATCGCGATCACGAGCCAGTCGGGGAGAGCGACGAGCACGTCGAGATAGCCGGCAAAGGCGTTGGCAATCGCCGCCGAGGAGACGACACCGGTCAGCACGACCATCATCCCCACCCCCAGCGTCAGCCACCGCCGGGCGAACGCCCGGTGAACGTAGACGGCCTCGCCCGCGCTCCGCGGGAAGCGGCTGGACAGCTCGGCGTAGGACAGCGCCGTGAAGGCGGCCAGGCCGAAGGCAAGGAGGAACGACAGCGGGGTGAGCATGCCCGCGCGATCCGCGACCTTGCCGACCAGCGCATAGATGCCGGCGCCGAGAATGGTGCCGAGGCCATAGAAGGTGACCAGCGGCAGCGACAGCCCCCGCTTGAGACTCGCCTGCGGCGTCCCCATGCGGTCGTTATAGCCCCCATGTTCTCGGTAAGTTGTTCGGAAGGAGGTTATCACGGCGCCGAAGCGGACCGATAAGGGAGCCGCAATGAACCTCCCGCCCTGGCTCCTCAACAGCCTGACCGCCAGCGCCGAAGTCAGCGAGCGCCAGGTCTTTTTCGTCATGGGGTGCCAGAAATCCGGCACCACGTGGGTGCAGCGGCTGCTCGACGGTCACCCTCACGTCTGCTGCGGCGGCGAGGGCCACTTCGGTGACGTCGCGGGTCCGATCCTGGAGAGGGCCGTCAAGACCTACAACGACCTGCCCAAGACGAACGCGTCGTTCGGCGGGCAGGACCTGCTCAGCCTCGTCCGCCTGTTCGCCGACCGGATCCTCGCGGGGTACCTCGCCGGCAGCGAGAACCCCAAGGCCGTCACCGCGCTCGGAGACAAGACGCCGGAAACGGCGCTGACCGTCCCCATCATGGACGCGCTGTATCCCGGCGCGCGGTACATCCACATCATCCGCGACGGCCGCGACGGGGCGGTCTCAGGCTGGGCGCATCTGCAGCGGCTGGGGACGGCCGACCGGTTCAAGACCTTCGCCGACTACGCCGCGTACTTCGCCGAGCACCACTGGGTGCCGTACATCACCGCCGCCCGCCGGGCCGGGACGGCCTTGAAGGACCGCTACCTCGAACTCAGGTACGAGCAGCTTCACGCCGAGCCGAAGGTCCACGCCCGGCGATTGCTGGAGTTCCTCGGCGTGGACGCGGCCGACGAGCACGTCGCCGCGTGTGTCGAGGCGGCCGCGTTCAGCCGGGTCTCGAAGGGCCGGCGTCGCGGCGAGGAGGACCGATCGTCGCATTTCCGCAAGGGGATCGTCGGCGACTGGGCGAACCATTTCGACCGGGACGCCCTGGGCCGCTTCGAGGCGGCCACCCGCGGGATGCTCCGCGAGCTGGACTACACGGACGCTCAGGCGGTGACGTCGATCAGCTGACCCGGTTCAGTTCCGCTCGCATGCGGATCTTCCCGGCGCGCAGCGAGCTCGGCTTGCGCTGCGCGCTCCAGCTCCTGCGCCCGGGCCGCCACCTGCCGGTCGGCGTCCGACGGCTCGGCCGGCGACAGTGCCGCCCGCCGGACCTGCTGCATCTTGTCGATCGTGGCCTGCGGATCGCCCTCGACCGGGGAGACGTCGATCGGGACCTCACCGCTGACGGCGTACCGCCGGCCGTCGGGGCCGGTCGTGTACGAGTAGGAGACCGGCCCCGCGTGCGGCCCGGCCGCCGCCTTATGGGCCTGCTCGTGCGCGCGAACCGAGCGATCACGCTGCTGCAGCTCGCGGATCTCGCGCTGCTCCTGCTCGTCGAGATCACATTTCGCGCACGCCTCCGGCGAGAGATTGACACGATCGCGGCCGGGGCCCGGCTGGTCCGGTGCGGCCTCGACACGCGGGACGGCGCGCTTCGCCCCCGGAAGACCCGCGAGGGTGGCCACGCCATCGAGCATCGATATTCGGCTCCCCGGATCGATCATCGCTCCCGCAGGAGATCGGCCCGACGCGGCCTTCAGTTCACCGGGTCCTCGCAGTTATGGAATACCGGCCGGGCGTCGGCGAGCCGGTCCGCCATGAGGGCGATCGCCTCGGGGTGGTTGTCGATGAGCACGGCGTCGCGTCCCAGGCCGTGAGCCGCGGCACCCAGCGTGCCGCTGCCGGCAAAGAAGTCCAGCAGGCGGTCGCCCGGGTTCGAGTGAACTCGGACGATGCGCTCGATCAGACGCAGGGGCTTTTGCGTGGGATAACCGGTTTTCTCGCGGCCCTGGGGGCTGACGATCGTCTGCCACCACACGTCGGTCGGTGTCTTGCCCCGGGCGGCCTTCTCCGGACCGACCAGTCCGGGCGCCATGTACGGGATGCGGTCGATCTGGTCGTAATTGAACGTGTAGTGCGCCGGATCCCGCGCATACCAGAGGATCGTGTCGTGCTTGGCGGGCCAACGGCGCTTCGTGCGGCCGCCGTAGTCGTATGCCCAGATGATCTCGTTCATGAACGACGCCCGGCCGAAGATCCCGTCGAGCATGACCTTGCAGTAGTGGACCTCACGCGCATCCAGGTGGACGAACAGCGAACCCCGCGCCGCCAGCAGCCGGTGGGCCTCGGCGAGACGCGGCTCCAGGAACGCCGCGAAGTCATCGAAGACGTCGTCAAAGGAGCGACGTTCGAGCTTGACGGTGCGATAGCGGTGCCCCCCAAAGCCCGTGCGGTCGCCGTGCTCGTCACGCACGGTGCGCAGACGCTGCCGGGACTGAGCCTTGCCGGTGTTGAACGGCGGGTCGATATAGATCAGGTCGAACGAAGCCTCGGGCATCGTCCGGAGGATCGGCAGGTTGTCGCCGAAGTGGACGTGGATCAATGGGGTCAGGGGTCGGGTGGTTGGGGGTTGGGGGAATCGTCGATGCGTTCGGCGTGGTCGCGGAGATGGATGGCCCGCTCGGCGACGGTGTCGTAGACGCTGGCGAGCAGGCCGACCAGGGGAAAACGTCCCGGCATCGGGGACGGGCCGAGCCGCCGCAGCAGGGCGTGGGGGGCGTGGGCCGGCGGGGGTATGTGCTGAAGGGCGGCCAGCTGTGGCCCGTGCCGCCAGAAGGTGTCAAGGCACTTCTCGAGCGGCTTGTGCTCGCTCGCCGGCGGCTCCAACGGCTCGGCGTGGGCCAAGGCGGGCCCGCGAGTGCGCCCGGCGCGGGCACCCGCGATGCGCTGCAGGAGGCGATCGCCCGGCAGGCCGCGCAGGGTGAAGACCTCCAGCGGGTCGTTGTCGAGTCGCTCCGCGACCAGGTACGCGACGGCGGCCGCGTGCTTGCACCCTTGCGGCGCCGGGCAGTCACACTCCACGACGAGCGTGTCCGGTGCGGGCAGCAGCGTCAGATCGAGGGACTCCAGCAGCGGCTCGATGGTCTCGGGCAGCTCTCGGGCCATGAGCTTGGCGGCGTAGATCGCCTCCCCCGCCATGGCGTGCACCACGCGTTGCCATTGATCGCGGCTGAGGACCGGCACCCGCCAACGCACCCCGTAGGGCTTGGAGCCGCGGCCCTGGACACGCGCGACCACCGCCCCCGGCGTGACCTCCAAAGAGACGGTCTGGCCGAGGCGGGCATACTCCAGACCCTTGCCTCGCTCGCGGGCCGGGACGAGCTCCATGAGCCGCTCGAGCCATCGCCTCGCCACCCACCCGCCGCGATCGGGGTCCTCGCGGCGCAGCCGGACCCCGTTGCGCACGCGTCGTAGCGAGGCGGGCCGGCGAACGAACGATGCCTGATCGCCTTCGGTCACGCCTCGACCTCCATGGCTGTCGCCCGCAGTTCCAGAATCTCGTGCAGCTTCTTCGTCGACAGCTCGGTGAGCCATTGCTCGCCCGAGCTGATGATGTTGTCGGCGAGCCGCATCTTCTGCTCGATCATCTGATCGATTCGCTCCTCCAGCGTCCCCGCGCAGACGAACTTGTGCACGTGCACGGTCCGGGTCTGGCCGATTCGAAAGGCGCGGTCGGTGGCCTGGTTCTCGACGGCGGGATTCCACCAGCGGTCGAAGTGAAAGACGTGGTTGGCGGCCGTGAGGTTGAGGCCGATGCCGCCGGTCTTGAGCGACAGGATGAAGACGGGGATGGAGCCGCCGGGGCTTTGGAAGCGGTCGATCATCTCCTGTCGCTTCCGTGGGACCGTGCCGCCGTGCATGAACTGGGTGTCGCAGTCGAGATCCTGGCGGATCATGGCCGACAGCAGCTGGCCCATGCGACGGTACTGGGTGAAGACGAGCGCCTTGCCGCCGGCGGCGAGCAGCTCCTCCAGCATCTCCATGAGTCGCGTGCACTTGCCGGACCGACTCGAAAGCGGCTTCGGGTCGGCGGGCGCCGCCGCGGCGTGGCTCTCGCCGATCGGCGTGAGCAGCTGGTCCGGGTGGTTGCAGATCTGCTTGAGCCGCGTCAGCGCCGCCAGCACGCGCCCGCGTCGTTGAATGCCCTGCATCTCGTCCACCGTGGCGAGCAGGTCGTCGACGACGGCCTGGTACATGGCCGCCTGCTCGGACGTGAGCGTGGCGAACTCTTTGGTCTCCAGGCACGGCGGCAGGTCCACGATGACCCGCGGGTCGGTCTTGAGCCGTCGCAGCACGAAGGGGTGTACGAGCTGCCGCAGCGCCTCGGCCCGGTCGCGGTCACGATGCCGCTCGATGGGGACGGCGCAGCGCCGCCGGAACTCCTCGGCCGGCCCCAGGTAGCCCGGGTTGCAGAACTCCATGATCGACCACAGCTCGGTGAGCCGGTTCTCCACGGGCGTGCCCGTCAGCGCCACCCGGCGCGGCGACCGCAGGTTGCGAATGGCGACAGCCTGCTGCGTCGGGGGGTTCTTGATGAACTGCGCTTCATCGAGAACCACCCGCCACCAGGTCATCTCGTCCATCGTCTCCCGGTCGCGCGGGACCAGCGCGTAGGTGGTGATGACGAGGTCGCTGCCCGAGGCGGCCGCGGTAAACGCCTCGCCGGCGAGGCGTTGCGGGCCATGGTGCACGTGATAGGTCAGGGACGGCGCAAAACGCTTCAGCTCTCGCGCCCAATTCTCGATGAGCGAGGTCGGCACCACGAGCAGCGTCGTTCCGGGCCGCGGCCCGCCGTTCGCCGCCTCGCGCTCCAGCAGCAGCAGGGCAATGAGCTGGATGGTCTTGCCGAGACCCATGTCGTCGGCCAGGCACGCCCCGAACCCGAAACGCTCCAGGAACGAGAGCCAGCTCAGACCGGTCTTCTGGTAGGGCCGCAGCGAGCCCTCGAAGCTGCGCGGCTGATCGAGGCTCGGCAGTCGCTGGGTGCCGCCCCCGCCGCCGAGCTCGAGGATCTCGCCGACCCAGCCGCGGGCGTCCATTCCCAGCACCGGCAGCCCGGCGTCCGCCGCCGCGCCGGCGTCGGCGCCCTGCGCCATCCGGATGGCCTGCCGCAGCGTCACCTCACCGCCGGGATCCTCCCGGATCAGGTCGGCGGCCTGGGCGATGGAGCCGGGGTTCTCCACCCACCGGTCGGCGATCCGGATGAGGGGGGCCGTGGATCGGGCCATCTGTTGCAGCTGCTCCGCCGTCAGCGGGTCGTCGCCGATGGCCAGCTGCCAGCGGAACCGCACGAGGCTGTCGAGCCCCAGCCGGGCCGACCCCGCGGCCGAGCCCCCGGTGCCGTCGCCTCCGGCCCGGGCGGAGCTGTCGATGAGCAGCCGCACGCCGAGCCGGGCCGTCCGCCGACCCCACCACTGGGGGACCATGACGCCGAAGCCGGACTCCTCGAGCACCTGGCGATGCTCGCGCAGGAATTGCGCTGCCTCCTCGGTGCTCAGCTCGATCCCCACGGGGTGGGCATCGCTCAGCGCCGACTCGATCTTCGGGTAGATGCGGCTGGCGCGACCCAGCTCCGCCAGGAGATGCTCCTGGGGGTGGCCGATGCGGTGGCCGTCGACGCCCTGGGCGGTGGGAGAGCCGTCCCACCGCCACTCGGCGGCGACGGTGATCGGCGGATCTCCCTCCAGCAGCAGGTGGAACGCGAGATGCCAGGGGGCGTCACCCTGCGGCGGGGGCTCCGTAAGGCCGAAGCACAACCGAAACGGCCGCGAGCGGTCGGCATCCTCGAGACGGCTCAGCCACGACCTGACCTGCGGAAGCACGACATCCGGCTCGCCGTCCCCGGCGGCACCGTGCGGCGCCACGTCACGGGTCCGGTCGAGCAGGCCGCTGAGCCAGGCGACCTGCGGGTCATCGGCCGGGTCACGACCCTCGATCGCCTCGATGAACCGGGCCTCCGCGAGGGCGAGCCGGGCGGTGGCATCGCACATGGTCTCCACCGCCTCGCGCAAAATGTGCCAGGGTTCGCCGTTGGGGCCGGCAACGGCCCGGACCACGGGCGGCATGGCCGCCAGCAGCACGCCGAGACGCTGGCGGGCCGAGTCGTCGTGGAGCCACGGCTGCCACGCCGCCCGCAGCGTCCCCGAACCGGCCGGGTGCAGCACCGTCGGGATGAAGCGCTGATCGACGAGAAGCTCCAGCACGAACCGCACGACCGCGATCCAGTACGGCAGCGAGTGGCCGAAGGCGATCTGATCCGCGGGGCCGCGGTCCTCGAGCCGCAGCATCGCGGCCAGCGCATGCTCGTTGCGGATGCCGATCGCGGGCACGGCGAACGTCGCCAGTCCGGCCCCGGCGGCTCGCTCGATCTCGCCGGCGGCGCTGGAGAGCCGATCGCTGGGGCGGGGGCCGGACTCGTCGCCCGGCAGCCGCAGGTGGATCGTCGATGACTCGTCGAGTTGCTCGGGCTCGAGACGTTCCGTCTCGATGAGACCACGGGCGAGCTCCGACGAGGGCACGGCGAAGGGGTGGACGTCGCCGCCGGCCGCGGCGGCGCTCGGGTCACGACGCATACCGGCATAGGCCGACAGCGACTCGGACCAGAGTCGCAGCGCCCCCTCGGCCCAATTGACGTGAAGCACCTGCATGATCGGAACACGGTCGAGCGCAGAACCTGCGCCCGGTCATGGTCGCGCTGGGACTCGAACCCAGGACCTACCGCTTAAAAGGCGGTTGCTCTACCGACTGAGCTACACGACCGCGAAATCGCGAATCGAGAAGTGTACCTGATCCCGGACGGGGAAGGCGGCCGGGGCCATTTTCGAAGACCGACCATCGAAACGGCTGCATCTTTTCCGGCCGGCACCTTATCCACCCCCGACAGGATGCCGATAACGCCGGTGAGAAGCCGGCCGGCCGGCCCCGTGGACTCAAGCAATGCTCGTAATTCGTCCGATAAGAGCCGTGGATCTTCCCGGTCAACCCGGGACGGGTTGGATCCCGCCCGAGTTCACTAGCGAGCGTTGCGTGGTTTCGGCGGAGCCGGCAAACGACCCGTCGCGGTGTCGCGCGGCTGCAGGACCCATGGAGGCAGACCTGTGAACGCCAACCTTCCTCGTCGCATCGCGCTGCTCGGCGCCTCCATCTTGACCGGGATGCTGGGCGGCTGCACCGCCAGCGCCAGCTTCGGTCTGTCAGAGAATGCCCAGCAGTCGGCCCAGCTGCTCTCGCGTCACCCGGCCGATGAGCCCGACTTCGCCTCGCAGCCGAAGCCGGTCATGATGCACGAGTCGTCCGGCGAGTCCCTTTCGCCGGCGCTGGTCGGGCTCTACGGCGAGCTGCAGACCGATTGGCCGGACACCGGCAGCGTCTGGGACGGCAGCAGCAACGTCTCGCAAATCACCTTTGCCAGCGAAGGCGCGTGCTCCGACCCGGATGTCAACGGCGATTCAACGTGGATGACCTTCGCCTCCACGCAGCACAGCACCACGTCCGACATCTACCTGAAGCCCGTCACCGGCCGCACGCTCACGCAGCTGACGACGGATCGGGGCGACGACATCATGCCGTCCTTCCATCCATCGGGGCAGAGGGTCGCCTTCGCTTCCAACCGCTCCGGCAACTGGGACATCTACGTCATGTCCATGAACGGCGGCCAGCCGATGAAGGTCACCGACGAGATGGAGCACGAGCTGCACCCCTCGTGGGCCCCTGACGGCAAGCGTCTCATTTACTGCAAGCTCGGCTCGCAGTCCGGCCGCTGGGAGATGTGGGTCGTGGACACCGAGAACCCCGGTGTCCGCCGGTTCCTCGACTACGGCCTGTTCCCGCAGTGGTGCCCCGACGTGGCCCGCCCGAAGATCCTCTTTCAGCGAGCCCGGCAGCGTGGCAGCCGGTTCTTCAGCGTGTGGACCATCGACTATCTCAACGGTGACGCCGTGCACCCGACGGAAATCGTCTCCGCCGGCAACGCCGCCGTGATCAACCCGTCGTGGTCGCCCGACGGCACCCGCATCGTCTTCGTCACCGTGGTCGAGCCCGACACCGACGCGGACAGTGAGAAGCCGACCCAGTCGGACGTCTGGATCGTGAACCTCGACGGATCGGGCCGCACGAACCTCACCAACGGGCGATACGCGAACTACCAGCCGGTCTGGAGCTCGGACGGACGCGTGTACTTCGTCTCCAACCGGACCGGCGTGGACAACATCTGGGCCGTGACGACCACCCGGGCCATGAACGCCTCCGAGCCGCGCCCGTCGCGGATCACGAGCGTCTATCCCGATTACCCGTCGCAGGACTGAGTCGGCCGGCCCTGACGGGCCGTCCGACATTTCGGCCGCGCTGGTGCGGCCACCACGACGAGCGGAGCTCGTCTTCTCGGGCAGGACGCCATGACAAGTGCACAGCTCTTTTCATCAGGGACGGGCCGATTCCTCGCGCGGATGTGCTCGACGCTGGTTGTTCTGGGAGCGCTCGGCGCCTCCGGATGCTTCCTGCGACCACAGCTGCAGAAGCCCATCAGGCTTTCAAGCGCCCACGACGGCGTGCAGCTCTGGGCGGTCGTGCCGTTTGCCAACGAGTCCGGGGTCTCGACCGTCAACACGTACCGGGTGGCGGACCTCTTCACCCAGGAGCTCCAGCAGGTCCACGGAATCAACACGGTTCCCGTGAACCGCGTGGTCGCGGCCATGCGGGCCAGCAACATCCCGTCGGTGGCCACGCCGGCGGAGGCCATGCAGCT
This sequence comes from Phycisphaerales bacterium, assembly GCA_041580235.1. Classification (GTDB taxonomy): domain Bacteria; phylum Planctomycetota; class Phycisphaerae; order Phycisphaerales; family SM1A02; genus JADFOJ01. Next base: position 1,908 of record JBFGEG010000004.1, on the reverse strand, counting down.
CATCCGGACACTGGAGGTCGACGCCATCGTGGTGGGGACGATCAGCGCCTGGGACCCCTACCCTCCCCCGACGCTGGGCATGGCGGTCCAGGTCTTCGGCGCGGCGGCCGGCAACCGCGGCCGCGACATCGACCCGCGAGATCTGGTGCGGGCCTCGCACGCTGACGTGGCGATTGGCGAGCTCGGTCCGACCGGCGCCAGAGCGCAGGCGGCCGGGGTCTTCGATTCACGCAATCACCAGACACTCGCCTGGCTCCAGCAGTACGCCACCGGGCGTACCGAGCCCGACGGCGCCTACGGCACCGAGATCTACCTGATGGACATGCAGCTGTACACGCAGTTCGTCAGCTTCCGGCTGACGCACGACCTGCTCGCCTACGAGTGGTCGCGACGCCAGCCGGTGGAAATCGCAAGCCCGCGCTGATGGCCAAGGTGGTCGTCGGCGCTCGCCGAGGACCGAATATGGCCGTCTCGCGACACGTCTCAGACTTCAACGCCGGGGGCTTTCCCCGCGATCTGAGATGCGCACGACCGGCAATCTCCTAGCCAGGGTTAGATCAATGACAGAAGCCAACAGTGCGCAACTCCCCATCATCGAAGAATTCATGCGTTATCTGCTGGACGAGCGCCACTTCAGCCCGTACACGTCGCGGTGCTACGGCGTCGACCTCCGCCAGTACGCGGAGTTCCTCACCGAAGAGCTGAACATCACCGCCGGCCGGCCTCAGGAGTTGCAGGCCCTGGAGCGGGCCTTGGCGCGAAGCAACGGCCGCGGCGCGCCCAGCCAGGACGTGGTGGCTACGCTCACGCCAGCAACCATCACGGAAGCCATGCTCAAGATGGATGTCAACGGCATCCGCAAGTTTCTCGAGCACCTCAGCCAGCAGCACTACTCACCGGCGACCATGGCCCGCAAGATCGCCACGCTCCGGTCATTCCACCGGTGGCTGGAGAAGCGCGGGCTGATCGCCGAGAACCCCATGCTTCTGATTCGGACGCCCAAGCAGTCCAAGCGGCTGCCCAAGGCCATTGACGTCGAGCAGGTCGAGAAGCTGCTGTCGGCTCCCGACGACACCAGCCTCCTGGGGGCACGCGATCGCGCGATCCTCGAGACACTGTATTCGACGGGCATCCGGGTGAGCGAGCTGGTGGGGATCAATCGCGGCGATATCGACGAGACGGGCGCCGCCCTCATCGTGCGCGGCAAGGGGCGCCGCGAGCGCATCGTGCCGCTGGGATCGCACGCCCTGATCGCTCTTCGCCACTACGCGGGGATCCTCGATGCCGAGCAGAACGGCTCCCAGGGTCGCGATCCGGCCGCCCCGCTGTTCATCAACAAGCACGGGGGGCGTCTTTCGACGCGATCCGTCCGACGTAAGGTCAGCAAGTACCTCACCCAGGCCGGGCTTGACCCCAACATCAGCCCCCACACGTTGCGGCACAGCTTCGCGACCCACCTGCTCGACAACGGTGCCGACCTTCGGTCGGTGCAGGAGTTGCTGGGGCACCAGTCGCTGTCAACGACACAGGTGTACACGCACCTGACGGCCCAGAGAATGAGAGACGTCTACGACGACGCCCACCCGCGGGCGGAGGCCTCGTAGCGACAGGCTCACTTCCGGCACGGCTCAGAACCGTTTACGGGGAGGCGAGCCGGGCCGGCACCATCCAGGGATGGATGGGGCTCGCACGGACGCGAGTATCGGCAGGGCGCTCGGTGGGAGCGCCTTGCTTTTTATAGCGCTCCGTTCGGCCCTGCGGGCCGACACTCGCTTTCGTACGGACCGCCGGATTCATCCGGCGGTCCTGATCGTGCGCATGGTGACGCGGCTGGTTTGAGCGCTCCGTTCGGCCCTCCGGGCCGACACTCGCTTCAGTACGACCCGGCGAATTCATTCGCCGGGTCCG